>JANLPY010000574.1:0-4150 GCA_031367505.1 Hyphomicrobiaceae bacterium
GAAGCCGTTATGATCCTGCTGCCAGACGTGCGAGCTGAGCAGATAGTTGAGCGATGCAATCTTCCGGCGCCACGGTAGTTCCGAGGTAACCTTGAGCCATTTGGAGTGCTGCGTGAACATCGAATCGATAATGCGAATGAAGCCCTCATAACTGTTGAACAGGCCGTGCCGCCCGGTCAGCAGATACCCTTCCAGCCAGCCTTCGGCCTGATGCTCGCTGAGCATCGCGTCGAGCACCCTGCCTTGCGGTGCAAGAAATTCGTCATTTTCCGCTTTTTCGGCGTCCCACTGCCGGTTAGTGACTTCGAAAACTGCATCCAACAGATTGGAAAGCGTCTCGTCGGGTCCGAAAATGCGGAAGTTCCGGCGTTCCGCATTCAGCGCAACTGTGTCGCGCAGAAAGCCACCCAGTACCCGCATATCCTGGGCATCAACGGCCCCCGGCGAAGGAACCGTGACCGCGTGAAGGCGGAAGTCGGGCATACGCAAATCGTGCAACAGGATCCCGCCATTGGTGTGCGGATTGGCCCCCATTCGCCGATCGCCCAAAGGCGCGAGATCGGCCAACTCGGGTATCAGGCGACCATCCCCGTCGAACAGTTCCTCGGGCCGGTAGCTCTTCATCCAACGCTCAAGCTCCGCGAGGTGCTCGGGATGTTTGGCATCGACGATTATTGGCACTTGGTGGGATCTAAATGTACCCTCGTTGGGCAAGCCATCGACGACTTTGGGCCCGGTCCAGCCCTTGGGCGATCGAAGAACAATCATCGGCCAGCGTGGTCGGGCGACGTCACTACGATTCCGGGCATTCTCCTGGATCTGTCGAATGCCTTCGATTGCCTTGTCCATGGTGGCGGCCATGAGTTCATGCATCTTTTCGGGATCGTCGCCTTCCACGAACAACGGCGTCCAACCACATCCATAGAAAAACTGCTCAAGTTCATCATGATCGATGCGGGCCAGGATCGTAGGATTGCTGATCTTGTAGCCATTGAGGTGCAGGATCGGCAAAACGGCCCCGTCACCGGCAGGATCGAGAAACTTATTGGATTGCCATGCGGTCGCCAAGGCGCCCGTCTCAGCCTCGCCGTCGCCGACGACGCAGGCCACAATCAGATCGGGGTTATCGAATGCGGCACCAAAGGCGTGGCTGAGCGAATATCCAAGCTCACCGCCTTCGTGGATTGATCCCGGAGTCGATGGGGCGACATGGCTGGAAATCCCGCCCGGAAACGAAAACTGCGTAAACAGCTTTTTCAGCCCAGCTTCGTCTCTGCTGATGTTGGGATAGATCTCGCTGTAGGTGCCTTCGAGATAGGTATTGCCTACCAGCGCCGGACCGCCGTGACCGGGACCGGAGATGTAGAACATGTTCAGGTCATATTTCTTGATGACCCGGCTCAAATGTACATAGATGAAATTCTGGCCTGGAGTCGTGCCCCAGTGTCCGACCACCAAGGGCTTCACATGAGCCAGCGTGAGCGGTTCGCGGAGCAGCGGGTTATCGTAAAGATAAAGCTGACCGACGGACAAATAATTTGCAGCGCGCCAATAAGCATCGAGCTTGCGCAAACTTTCGGGGTCCAGCGTTTGCCGGACAGGGGTAGTGGTGCTGCCGTCGGCTTCGTGCTGGAGCGCATTGGCTGAAATAGGATGGTCCATTTGCCGACGATAGTCGTCCCGCAAGCACCCGCTAGGTTCGGAAATTACTCATACCAGCGGCTCCCGCCCGATCGCTGAGCAATGCTGGCGTTCAGGGGGTTCCAGTCGGACCAAGCGCGAGGATGCGGCTGGCATGGCGTGCAATCATGATCTCCTCGTCGGTGGGAATGACATGAACCTTGACGCGACCGGCATCCCGCGAAATCAATGGTGCATCTTCGGCATTGCGCTTCGCGTCGATTTCGATTCCGAGGAACTCCAGTCCCTCGCATATTCGCGAGCGGACAACCGGCGCGTTCTCGCCAACTCCTCCGGCGAAAACTAGCTGGTCCAGTCCACCTAACGCTGCGGTAAATGCGCCAATCCATTTCCTGGCTTGATAACAGAACAACGCCACGGCTTCGGCCGCGCGTACGTCCTGACCTTCGCGATGAAGCAGTTCGCGCATGTCCGAGCTGGTTTCCGAAATTCCAAGCAGCCCCGACTGAAAATTGATCATCTGGTCGAACTTTTTCGGGCTCATGTTCTCGCTGCGCGCAAAGTACGAGATCAGTCCGGGGTCGAGATCCCCCGAGCGCGTTCCCATGGGGATCCCGGCGGCCGGAGTGAAACCCATGCTTGTATCGACGGGTCTGCCATCCTTCACGGCCGCAAGGCTCGCGCCGTTGCCAAGATGGGCAAGGATAGTCCGTCCTGGCGCTGCTTTCTCCCCTGCTTGGCGAGCAAGCTCTTCCATGAGATATGCGTACGACAGGCCATGAAAGCCGTATCTTCGCACGCCTTGCGCTTCGTAGCGGCGCGGGATCGCTAACATCTGGGCGACGCGTGGCAGGTCGTGAAAGAAGTCGGTATCGAAACACGCCACTTGGGGCAGTTTGGGAAACTGGCGTTGGAACGCCTCGATCACGAGGATTTCTTGGGGCAGATGCTGCGGATCGAAGGGGCTGACACTGCGCAGCGCGTCAATAGCTGCCGGAGTGAGTAGCAGTGGCTCGCTGAATTTCGGGCCGCCATGAACCACACGGTGTCCTATCGCGGCCAAGGCGTGGCCGACGCTGCGCTGCTCCACCCAGCCAATCAGGGTTTTCGCAGCTGCTTCGAAGTCCGGTGCCGCCACCAGCCGGGTAAAATTATCCGCAGGGTCCGTCCCGGTCACGCTCATCGACGCATCCGGCAAGCCGATCCGATCGATCGCGCCAGCGGCCAGCCGTTCAAGTTGGTCGCCGCATTCGAAAACCGCGAATTTGATACTCGATGAGCCGACATTGATCGACAAAATCCGCAGATTTTCGCCCAGCGCGGAACTCAGTCGCGGCGAAGACAGTGAACGTCTGATTGCTGAGTTCCTTTCAGTCATTGTGAGGATCACCTGGCCGTCAGCTGCTCAGCTTGATGATCGTTTCGATCACCAGCTTTGTTTCACTGACATCGTTGACCGCGATCGTCGCAACGCCGGCGTCGCGAACCGGGGAATCGTTTCCGCCTGGATAAAGCGCATCCCCCACGAACAACATTTCGGGCAGACCGAAGCCGCTCAGCTGGGCCAGTTTGCGGATGCCATAAGCCTTGTCGATTCCGGGCCGAGTGACGTCGATCGAGGTCGATCCCCCAATGCGCACCGCGAAATCGGGGAGCGCACGATCGAGCAAGGCCTTCAGCCTGTTCCGCTTCTGAATGTCAGGATCCCACGCCGCCTTGGCGTCAGGTGGCGCTTGCTGCCCGAGCCCGGAAAACGTGATCTGGCTGCCGCGATCCTCGATCTGGTCACCCCAAACGCCGTCATCTGCCAAACTGCTTTCAGCGACAGCCCGAGCGAGTGCGTCCTTGACCTGCTGGCGCTCGTCAGGGGTGAATGTATCGGCATAGATTTGCGTCCACACGCGATCGAAGCGGTAGAATTTTGTTCCCGATGTCGGCAACAAAAAGAGCTTGGCGAACGTGTCACTGGGCGTCAATTGCCCGAGGAGTTGCCGCTCGAATTGCGGCCAGTCGCCGCCAGAAATTACGGCGATCGACCGAATGCCGAGCAACTCGACTAACAACCGGCCCATATCCTCATCAATGGCCTGTTTGCTCGTCGCCAGCGTCCCGTCGAGATCAAAAACGATCAGCTTTTTCATCGGGAATCACCGGAAGCCTCCATTACTGGGCAGGTTTACCGTGACTGCGCAACCAGGCCTGCATCTGTGTGATTTCTCTACCTTGTGCGATAATTGTCATCCGCGCCATTCTGCGCGTTTGCGGATCGGTCGCTTGGGCAAGCGCAACGCGTGACATCGCGATTGCGCCGCGATGATGTTCAATCATCTTGCGGGTCCACAATTCAGAAGGCTGACCCGCCTTGGCCATCATCATTTTCCGGTGCATGTCCATCTCTGCGGCACCGTAAGGGTTGGCGGGATCGTTCATTATTGCCATCGGTTTCGCGTGATCCATCATCGGCATCTTACCTTCATCCATGGCGGGCATATCGGCCTGCTGGGCCAAT
>JANLPY010000588.1:0-1949 GCA_031367505.1 Hyphomicrobiaceae bacterium
AGGTTTCGGTCACTTCGACCGTGAGCCGACGCGGATCGATCCCGCGCCGCCGGACAACCTCGCTGAAATTGCTGACCAGCGATGGCTTGTCGACCATCTGGCCCGAAAGGTTGATGCTCATCTGGAATTGCGGATCGGTCACGCTGAGTGCCGCATGGGCGCTGATCGCCTGTTCGATGACCCAATAGGTCAGCGTATCAATCCGGCCCGCGCGTTCTGCCTGCAGGATGAATTCGTCAGGCCGGATCGGTCCCCGCTCGGGATGGCTCCAACGAATCAGCGCTTCGGCTCCAGAAATCGCGTTTGAACGAAAATCCCATTGCGGCTGGAACGCCAGCCAGATCTCGCCGTTGCGCAAGCCATCGTCGATCCGCGAATGCAGCGACAAGTCCCACGAAGCATCGGCCAGTCGCGCCGCTTCGAAGCTTTCGGTGGTGCGCCCATGTGTCAAGGCTTCGGTTGCACTCGCCATTGCGCTGTTGACGCGTGTGCGCGCGTCGAGCCCACCATTGCGGTCCAAGCCGAAGTGCACATTGGTATCGAAAGTGTGGTTGTCGATGCGCAGCGGTGCGGAAAACAGCGCCTTCAAGCCATCGAGGTGATCGAACTGCGTGTCGAGCGCACGTGCTTCTTCGGTCCAGGCAAATTGCCCGCCTTCGCCATGATAAATCTGCGCCGACCCAGAGCCGACCGCCAGCCGCCGGGCGATCTGCTGCGCGCATTCGCCGTGGAGTTCGGTGGGCAGGGTCGCGAGAAATTCTTCATAACGCGCAATGACCGCCACCACCACATCATGCCCTGGATCGATGCGCCGCTCGGACAGCGCAACCATGTTGGGCAAGCCCGAAGTGCTGGTGTGGCGGAACCGGCTGCGCCAACGATGCCAGAGGTTGATGCTCGAATAGACTATGAGCATAACGAATGCGTCACTCGGCGTGCAGTTGATGCCGATCAATTGCAGCGGGATCGGGAGACCCAGCGGTATCATGATGGCCAAAGCATAGAGCCCCGACCGCCAAAGGACGTGCTTTGATCGCTCCATCGCCAGAAGCAAAAGCGTCATTAAGAAGAGTGAAACCGATGATCCCAAAGATACCGAAAATGGTCGGCGAAGACCGTAGGCGGCAGTCACGTCCACCAATACCGGATCTACACGGCTGTGACCATAGTAACCAAGAGTTTGATCGCTCGTTCTTGGCTGACTTATAATAATTGTGCGACCAGTAAGCAAACCAGGTGCGAAGGTATTTGAAATAACACGCTTGGCATCAAGAACCGGAACACTGTCTGGATCGTATTCGGTGGCAGCAAAATATCGTGCACCGATACGATTATCGCGGGCAAGAGTTGCGGAAAACGTCCGGTAAATTTTTCTGCCCGCAGAAATTTCTGTGGGTGACGCAAGTGCGAAACCCAAAAAATTTGTCTGCCACGCGGAAAAAACATGAGGCGCTTTGCTGAGCAGATCGTTTGCTGGAAAGTGGAATTTGCCCAATGCAACATCACTGCTATTGGCGCGCAGCACAACAGCGAAATCATTCCCGAATTCACGAACTTGCCTTACAAAGGCCTGATCGGCCCCCGTATTGCCGCTGGGAGCGATTATCCCGTCAAAAAACACCCGCTGAGGCACTTGCCGCCGTACGACCTCAATCAGGCGCGACTGCTCTTGCATCGACCAAGACCCGGCACCTCCCTCGCCATTTGACGCCTGTTCCGAGATCACGATGATCGAATTCGGCGTGTTTTCGCTGCCGAACTTGAACCGAATATTCCAGTACATATGGTTCAGCGGGTCAGCGGCCGTAGTCAGCGCGCACAGCAGGCCGATCAGTAACGCTATCGCAAATGGTGTTCGAATGAACCTGCGCATGTGACCCTACACGGAACCCGGACGTTCGACTTATTCCGAAATGGTTGAAATCACCCTAATGTGGTTACCACGTCGT
>JANLPY010000645.1:0-9656 GCA_031367505.1 Hyphomicrobiaceae bacterium
GCAGTCATGCCCTCTTTCAGTGCAATCGCCGCCATCACCGCCGCCCCGAATCAATTGATCCACGAGCAATGGAACCAGGAGCGCATCCGCCCGTGAATCGCTAAACGGCAACAGAGTCAGTCTTTTTGCGGACTGGTATTATTCGTGCGGCGGTCAGTCAATCTGCAACTCGATATTGATCGCGCCGCAGTGGCAGCTGCCTTTATGTCAAACTTTGCGGTCGATGAATGCCAACCCCCGCCATCACCAGGGCGATGCCGACAAGATCCTTGGCGGACGGCAATTGCGCAAGGACGAGCGTGCCGATGATCGCTGCCGAGGCGGGCAACAGGCACAACAGCAGCGCAAAACTGGCCCGTGGCAGCCGCGACATGGCGAGCTGATCGCAGACGTAAGGTATGACCGACGAACACAGGCCGACACCAATGCCCGCAGCCAGGAGGATCGGATCGACCACGACCTTCAACGCCTGCATCAGGCCGATCGGCATGACCGCGATGAAAGCTATGGCCATGGCGGCGCCGAGGCGCTCGATACCACCCGACGCGCCGCCCTCCGAAATCTTATGCCCGAGCATGATGTAGAGCACGAACAGTCCGCCATTCAGGAACGCCCAAGCCAACCCGATAGGGTCGTTTGACCACTTCACGTCAATGAGGATGAGGACGCCGATCACGGCAAGCGTTAGCGCCAGAAAGTTGCGCCGCGTCCGCAGCCCAAAGAGCGCAATGCCGATGGTGCCGATGAACTCGATTGCTGCAACGAGGCACATCGGCAACCGTTCGAGCGCGAGATAGAACGAACTGTTCATCACCGCGAGGCAGATGCCGAGCGCCACCATAAGGGCGCGCGTGCGAGCGTCAGCCTGAGCAATCGTCGTCCAAGGTTTCGTGATTGGTGCAAAAATGAGCGCCGCGGATGCGATCCGCAACCACGCGACACCAAGTACCCCGACCGCCGGAAACAGCAGGACGGCGAACGCTGGCCCAAGATAGTGGAAGATGGCGCTAACACCGAACCACGCATGTGGAGGGATTGCGCCAGCAGCGCGAGATAGCGTCAAACCTTGTCTTTGCATACCTTAGCTTGCAGCATATGCTTTCGATATGGAATGCTGAAGCAAAGGTAACAACACTTGAATTCCTTCTGTTGAGAGGAAAAAGCGCTTGAACCGCCTTCGCTTCGAAAACACCGCCTTGGACGAAATTGATGCCGAAATCCTGGTAACGCTGTCGGTCGAGGCTCGAATGACCATCGCCGACCTTGCCCGCAGGGTGGGATTGTCGGCGCCAAGTGTGGCCGAGCGGATCAAGCGGCTGGAAGAGGCCGGCGTCATCCTTGGGTATGGCGCTCGCATAAACCCGGCGGCCCTCGGACTACCGCTGGCGGTGCACATTCGCATCCGCCCGATGCCCGGTCAGGTTAGTAAGCTCGGCGCGCTGCTGAACAAGCTTCCAGCCATTGTTGAATGCGATCGCATTACCGGCGATGATTGCTACATTGCCAGAGCACACGTCGCCTCGGTGCAGGAGCTTGAGAAGCTGATCGACCAGATCATTCCACTGGGGACGACCAATACGGCCATCATTCAGTCCTCGCCTGTCGAGCGGCGACTTCCACCAATCCCAAAAGAAGCATAGGCAAGCAGATCTCCTCTGTCGGCTTTGGAGCGCGGGGAGCCGTTTCTAGGAGCCCTTGTGCGTCCGTTTGCTAAAGTGGTGCAGACTGGACCTCCTCGCATTTACTGGAGAGCCGTTGTCTCTTGCTTTTCGTTGGCGTGCAATGTTGTCTCGAAGGCGGCCGGGTTCTTGTAGCCGAGGCTGGAATGTCGTCTGCGAAGATTGTAGAAGCCTTCGATGTATTGGCCAATGGCATCACGTTTCGCCAAATTAACCTTCGTGCATCGTTTCTCAACGCTCGCGCATTGCTTCTTGCCGAACGATCTGGATGGGACGCAGTAAATAATCGAGCACGGATTTGCGGCCGGTTTGTATATCGGCGGTGACGATCATGCCCGGTATGATGGGCAATGCATCCGATTGCGAGCCCAGATAGTTGCGGTCAGTACGCAAGATAACCCTGTAGTATGGATTGCCCTTTTCGTCGGGAATGGTGTCGGCGCCGATCCGTTCGACCTTTGCCGGCAGGTCGCCATAGACCGTGTAATTGTAGGCCGTGACCTTGACGCTCGCCGCCTGCCCCGGTCTGATGAACGCAACATCTTGTGGTCGCACGCGTGCCTCGACCAGCAGATTGTCATCGAGTGGTACGATTTCGACAATGCTCTCGCCTGGCCGCACAACGCCGCCAACAGTCGTTACCACGAGCTTGTTGACGATGCCGTTGACGGGGGAACGCATGGTGGTGCGCCGCACGCGATCTTGCGCACCCCGCAGGCTCTCTTCCGTCACGGCAAGACTGGCGTTGCTTTCTGCGAGACCTTCGCTCGCGCGAGATTTGAACGTTAATATCGCTGTCTGCAGTTTGGCTGCGGCTTCGGCAATCGCCGCATCGGTTCGCGGAAGCGACGCATTTAGTACGGCGATATCGCGTTGCTCAGTGCGGTACTGGCGCTCGATCCGCAGAAGTTCCATTTCCGGATAGGCGCCGCGTCGTTTGAGCTCCCGGCCAAGCTCCAGCTCACGCTGCACGTATGTGGCAGTCGCCTTCGTCTCGTCCAACCGTGTGGTGATTTCCGTTTGCTCGAGCCGGCGTTGCGCCAATTGCTGTTGGATGACGGCTAGTTCTTCATTCAGCGAAGCCTTGCGCGCGCCGTACAGTGCCATCTCTGCATCGATGATCAGACGATCCAGTGTGAGCCCGGTGAACGATGGTTCGTGACCGGTGGCTTCTGCCTCAAGACGTACTTTGCGCGCAGCGAGCGCCATCCGCTTTTGCTGCAACTCGCCTAACAGTGATGACAAGCCAACGTCGTCGATCCGGAGCAGCGGCGTTCCCGCCTGAACTTTTTGCCCTTCCTTGACCTCGATTGCCGCGATGATGCCAGCTTCAAGCGGTTGCACGACTTGCACTTGACTGGAAGGGATGACCTTGCCCTCACCATGCGTGACCTCATCGAGAACGGCAAAATGTGCCCACAGTAGCGAGGCCAAGAGGCTGAGTGCAACAATCCATAAGAGCCTCGATGAAGCGTGCGAGCGCTGACGATCGAGCGCTGTCGCGACGTCGGTGGCGAACGTTTGCTCGAGCCGCTTCATTCGAGCCTCCCCTCTCATCCCGCAGCTTTCACAATGGTTGGCGTTCTGGTGGCCTCGCGAAGTCGGGCTAGAACCTCATCTTTTGGGCCGTCGAGAATGATGCGGCCGCTTTCGAATACGATAAGTCGATCGACCAATTCGAGCAGGCCATCACGGTGCGTCGAGATCAGGAGTGTCGTGCCCGGTTCAAGTTCACGTCTCAGGTTGGCAACCAGCGTACGCTCGGTCGCGGTGTCCATTGCCGAAGAGGGCTCGTCGAGGAACAAGATTTTGGGTTCTCTGATGAGCACGCGGGCAAGACCGATCGCTTGGCGCTGGCCACCCGACAGTGAGCGGCCACGTTCGGCGACCGGCATCGCCAAGCCCATTGGCTGGCGCGCCGCAAACGCATCGACGCCAGTTATGCGGACCGCCCGTTCGATGACATCGGAATTCGCGTCAGGGCGGCCAATGACTATGTTATCGCGCAGAGTGGCCGAGAAAAGTTCGGTATCTTGCGGGCAGAACCCAACGAGCGAGCGCAGATCGGCGCCGAACTGACGGACGTCCATGCCGTCGATGAGGATTTGACCGGATGATGGCTCGTAGAGGCCCGACAACAACCGGCCGATCGACGTTTTTCCCGATCCGATGCGTCCGATCAGGCCGACGCGTTCGCCGCTCGTAATTGTAACTGAGATGTCGGTCAGGGCTGCGACGCTGGCGCCTGGATATGTCAGCGAGACATTAGTGAAAACGATATCGCCCAGGCGGGGTGACCGGCCATCGCCAGACGTCGCCGGCTCAAATGGCGCAGACATCAAAGTATCGAGTGTTCTGAAGGCGCCCCATGCCTGATGGGCGCGCGCCAACGTCTGTACGATTCCGCCGAGGGGCGCCAGCACACGTCCCGACAATATGCTTGCAGCGATGAGCGATCCGACGGTGATGCTGCCATCCAGTACCAAAAATACGCCCCACACGACGGTGACGATCGAGACCGCTTGATTGACGAAGACGACCATGTTTGTCGACAAATTGGCCCAGAAGCGCGCCTGCGTGGTCGTGCGGCTGGTGGCCGCAACCGCCTCACTCCAAACCCGCCGCAGATAACTTTCGGCGCCAATGCTCTTGATTGTCTCGATCGATCCGGCAGCTTCGACCAGCACGCCATGGCGCCGCGCGCCGTCGGCCTGACTGGCCCGTACTGCCCGGGCCAGCGGCACCTGCACAAGGATCGCGCAGAGCAGGACGATACCAACTGCGGCCAGCGGGACGAGTGCCAGAGGCCCCACAAACATCCACATCACCGCCATGAAGATGCCGATGAAGAACAGGTCCGTCACCGCGATCAAAGTCGAGGAGGTCATGATATCGCGAACGGAATCGAACTCGCGCAGTTGGCTCGCGAGTGCACCGGCCGATGCTGGCCGCGATTCAAGCCGCAGGTTGAGCAATCGGTCGAACAGGCGGCCCGCAACCGCGAGGTCAACGCGCCGGCCGGTTTGGTCGACGATGCTGGAGCGTAGAGTACGAAGCACCGCGTCGATCAGCAACGCGAGCATGACGCCGGCGGTCAATGCCCAGAGCGTCGGGACGGCAAGATTGGGAATAACGCGATCGTACACGTTCTTGACGAACAGCGGTGCGGCGATCCCAACGAGATTGATCAGAAATGCGGCGAACGCGACTTGGCTATAGTCGCGCCAGAACGCTCTGAAGGTGGACCAGAACCAGTGACCTTTCGTTTCTGGCCTCGCTGCTGCCGGTGCCGATTGAGTGTTCGAAGCCGGTTTGATGAAAACAACAATGCCGGAATGTGTTTTTGCTAGATCCCTGAGTTTGCATCGGTGCTCGCTCTTGCCCGCTATCGGTACGACGACCGTTGCCTCGTTTCGCCTGATTGACAGTTTGGTCAGCAACATTGCCTGTCCGTCGGCGTCGAAAATAATCACGGGGAGTGTCACTGCCGGTACGGATTTGAGAGGCATTGTCGCCACGTGGACGTCAAAGCCGAGATCGGGCGCTACGTCGACGAGTGAGCTCAAAGTCATGCCGCGCGGATCATAAGGCTGCCGGCGCAAAATATCGGCGGAGCTTACGTTTCGGCCGTGACGCAATGCGATATCGGCGAACGCCGCCGCCAAGCCGTTTTGGCTGGCGCTCGGAGTGCGCTCCTCCGTATCATTTAGTACTGTCGATAGCATATGAAAACGCCGGTACAGTGGCTTCGAATATAGTTTGGGGTTAAGCAATTTTATTAAGTCGATTATCTAATAACAGCACGCAAATGCGCTGTTAACAAGCAAACTTCGTACCAATTAGCGCGGCTTCGAAAAGGCGGACTCAAATTTGTAATCGATCCGCTGCCGCGTCGACTTGGCGATCGGCTGAGATGCGTTGCGCTCGACCACCAATCAGCGGCGCAGCAGCGGGTGTAAGCCGGGCCGGTCGTGGGCATCGCGGTTCCATGGCCGAAGATCCTCTTCGGCTTCGACGTTCGACGCAATATGGAAGTGCTCTAACAGATTGCCTGTTGCTGCGATCAGTTGATATCGAGAATACACCGCCAGCGCACTCGACGTACTGCGCTGGATTTGGGCATTGAAGTGTACGTTTTGCGCTTCCAAGAGGTCGAGCATGCTGCGGCGGCCGCCTTCGAATTCCTGGCGATAGGCGCTTGTCAGCCGTTTGCCGGCATCAATTTGCCGATCGAGTACAGCGACCCGTTCGTCATTCGTCTTGATGTCGGACCACGCTCTCATCACCGCCTCGTCCACATCGCGCCGTAGCCGGTCGAGGCGCGACTCCGCCTCGGCCAGACGCTCGCCCTTTTCGCGCCGGCGCGCCTGGTCTATGTGCCCATTGAACATGTTCCAGGACATCACAAGCTTTGCGGAGGCATCATTGTTGGCCCCCTTGATGCCATTGATATCGTGGCCGGCGGTGCCTCGACCCTCGAGCGCCACGTTCGGTCTGAACGCTGCTTCGCTCTGCGAGAAGTCTGCGCGGGCGGCGGCGACATCCTTGTCGGCGGCATGCAACGTGGGATTGTTGTCGCGCGCTTTGCGGATGGCCGCCTCGCGTCCACCAGGCAGAATATTCGGCTTTGGCACCGGTTCAAGGTTCGCATGCCGCGTACCAACCAGGTTGACGTAGCGAGCTTCCGCCAAACCAAGAGTGCGCTTGATATCTGCGCGAATAGCCTCGGCGGCATACAGACGCTCTTGCGCCAAAAACACTTCGCCTTGGGTGGATGCGCCGCCTTGACTGCGAGTCTGCACCAGCGCCAGTAAATCGCGGTGGATCCGGATGTTTTCCTCAGATAACCGAAGGATGCGCGTGAAACGGCTTACGTCGATGTACGATTGCAGCGTTTCGATCGCGATCAATTCTGATCGTTCACGCACGCGAAGTGCCGCCCCGCCGACACGCGCCGACTGCTTTTCGATCTCAGCTTGGCGATATCCGCCGTCGAATAGCGTTTGTCGAGCAACCAGTCCACCGGAGTCACCCCAGCGACTATCTTGGTTTACGCCTGAGGACGGCCGATGGTTATAAGCAAAACCGGCCGATGCCTCGAGATCTAGTCGTGGGAGATAAAGCCCACGTCCCTGGTTCAATTCCTCATCGACCGCTCGGCGGTTCGCGGCGGCTTCTTGGATCTGCGGGTTGTTTTGGACCGCCAGCGCTACAGCTTCGCGTACGGATGCGGCTTGCGCTGCGGGAGTGGCGCCAACTAGAAAAATCAAAGCTGCCGATCGCGCAATCAAAAAAAATGTAAAATGCATTTCGCTCACCCGAGATCGTCTATTCCGACCTACAACCTTTTAATTTGCTCACCCGACCTTTCGATCCGTCGGAAATTAAATGTGTATAGTTACGGCCGTAGACGCAATCGTTAGTTTTATATTAGGATCTAGTATCTGCGATATTTTTGACCATTGTGCTACTCCGGCATCAACTTCAATTGCGCATGACGAAGGCGTCTTGCGAATTGTTAGACTATGGAATATCAGTTCATATTTGGCGAGGTTTTGGAAAAATATTTCTATCGATGACCCACTTTACGTGGGTGGCTTGGTGGCTGTTCGTGTAACTGCCCATTGCGGATCGTAGCGTTAAGCGTTGGAGGCGTCCGTGTCCAAATTCGAGGTGATCGATTTATCGAGTTCACGCGGCATCGATTGGATAGTTCCGGTAACGGATGGATCGATCACGATCCCCGATGCGCATCTATTGTTTTCAGGTGAATTCAAGCGGCAGGGTTTTGACTTGATCATCGAGGGCGGCGGAAAGCGCGCTCTACTGCCGGACTATTTCAATCACGAACATGCGCCGGCGATATTTTCGCCTGACGGAGCCATGCTCGATGCTGCCACAGTTCGTGCGCTGTCGGGTGGCGCATCGCAATGGCATTATGCGCAGGCTGGCGGCGCCGCGGGACCGATCGAAATCGGTACGGTCCGAACGCTGGTTGGAACGGCGACGGCGTCTCGTGCCGGCACTCCCCAGCAATTGGCGATAGGCCAACCGGTGTTCCAGGGTGATGTCATCGAGACCGGGAGCAACAGCAGTCTGGGCGTAACGCTGGCAGACCGCACCGTATTCTCGCTATCCGCCAGCGCTCGAATGGTGATGACCGAACTCGTGTACGACCCGGCTCGCAACGACAATTCGATGGCCGTGAGCCTGGTCCAGGGCTCGTTTGTTTTCATCACGGGCCAAGTCGCCAAAACCGGCACCATCGCTGTGACGACCCCTGTCGCCACCATGGGCATTCGAGGCACCGCGCCGATCGTCAAGCTTTCCACCACCGATGGCTCAGGCGAATTCTCGATTGGCGCAGATCCCGGCGGCGTTGTCGGCACCTACGTTCTCAACAGCGTGATAACCGGACAGCAGATTGCGGCGATCAGTTCGACCGACATCACGGTGCGAATTCAGTCTTCGACCGGGCCCTTTGACATCGCACTGAAGACCCCCAACGAGCAAAACGCTGATCTGCAGCTGCTTGGTCCGGCCTACCAGGTTTTCCAACTTCTCGGTCAGCGTGGCGAAGCGCCGAACGATGGCAACAAGTCGGGTCGAGGCCAAGGTGGCGTGGAGTTTGCCTACAATCCGCAAGCTTACGGCGAAATCCAGCTCACACCCTTGCTTGGTGACACTAAGTTCGGGGAACAACTTCGCCCTGGCGGCACCGAAGGTGGATTGTTTGATATCCTGCGGCAGCTGAACAACCCGACCGGCATTGTGCTCGACCTCGATGCGGCAACCCCTGGCAACAACCGCACCGCTCAGTTCGCTGAAAATGGCATCGCTCTGCCGGTTTCATCATCGACGCAGATCATCGTGCCACCGGGTGTGACGCGGCTCTCCGGAGCTACGGTCGTTTTGCAAAATGCGCTGCCGGGCGACAATATGATCGTCGGCACGTTACCGTCGGGCATTACATTCACGATTACGCCGGGAAGTATTCACGTCAATCTAACGGGCAACGCGAGCGTTGCAGATTACATTGCCGCGATTCAAGCGATCAGCTTTATCAACACGGACGAAAATCCGTCGACCGATGTACGCGTTATCGAGGTAACGGTAACGGCGATCAACGGCGAAACGGCCACCGCCACGACGTTGGTCTTGATCCAATCCATCAACGATGCCCCGGTCAACCATCTGCCAAATGCGCAAACGGTGGCGGAAGATCACACACTTTACTTTTCCTCTGCCAAGGGCAACGCCATCACCGTCTCAGACGCCGATGCGGGCGCATTCCCGCTTACTGTCACGCTGACGGTTCAGCATGGCGCGCTTGCGATCGCCGCAGTGACCGGCGTTGTTATTGCTGGTAACGGCACTTCGACACTCACCGTGACCGGATCGCAATCGGCCATCAACGCCGCTCTCGACGGGCTGGCGTATACGTCATTCCACGATTTCAACGGCGCCGACTCAATTGTGGTCAGCACGACCGACAATGGTGCCTCCGGCGATTGCGGATCGCTCACCACCTCGAGTCCCGGTCTCGGATTGACCGTGTCGGCGGTGAACGATGCACCGGAGCATTCATTGCCACCCGCGCAAACGGTCAATGAGGACCACGCGTTGGTTTTTTCGATCGCGTCAGGAAATGCGATTGTCGTGTCCGATGTCGACGCTGGGGCCGGTGCAATCGACGTACATTTATCGGTGGCGCACGGCACGCTGGCGGTCCATGCGCTGCCAGGTGTCAGCCTCAGCGGTAGCGGCACGGCAAGTGTCACCTTGACCGGTTCGCAGGCTCAGATCAACGCGGCGCTCGATGGGCTGGTCTATACGCCGAACCATGATTACGATCGCACCGATACGTTGACCATTACGACCAACGATCACGGATTATCCGGTTCGGGTGGGCCTGGCATTACGACCGGCACGGTCGCCATCCACATCAATCCGGAAAATGATGCGCCGACGCTCGAT
>JANLPY010000662.1:0-3814 GCA_031367505.1 Hyphomicrobiaceae bacterium
ATCGAGCGGTTCTTTAATAAGCTGAAGCAGTTCCGCCGGATCGCGACCCGATACGACAAGCTTGGGGCCACGTTCTTCGCCTTCATCCAGCTTGCGGCTGTAAGGATCTGGTTGCGGTCAATTGAGTCCACGGCCTAGTCTCGACCGTCACAACCGCCATTGGCGACGGCGGCGTCGCCGAGGTCCCCGAAATGGCGGCGCCAGCCGGGGAGCGGCGTTCAATCGCCGAAGTGCTGATCGAAAACTCCCGCCTTGTCGCGCAGGTCGAAGGCAAGGATGCGATCATCGCCGAACTGAAGGAAGACCGCAGCTTTTTGCGCGAGGAGGTCCGGGAAGCGCGCAAGACCCGCGACGACGTGAAAAACATCGCCGAGCGTATGCTCGACACCCTCAAGACCATGGCCATTGGGCGTCTTGCCGCTTTGTCGTCCGCTCCCGAACGCATGGACACGATCATCGATCACATCACACCACAGGTGTAGCAGGTGAGCGCAAGACGGCCCTTCGTGGGGATAACCGGCCAGCAGGCGGGTAGCGTCGACTATACTGGGGTCATGGAGCACATTGCCAAACACGTCGAGGCAATCGAGCGTAATATCAAGCTCAAGGGTGCCGACCCCATTACCCAGCACGGGTTCACGCAAATGCCCAATGTTGTGCTGCGCAACCCCAACATCTCGGTCGGGGCCAAGGTCGTCTATACGATGTTCCTGTCGTACGCCTGGGGCAACGATTCCTGCTTTCCCGGCCAGGACCGGCTTGCCCAAGACATCGGCATGACCCGCGTCCGTGTCACCCAACTCGTCGGCGAGCTTGAAGCCGCTGGCCTCATCGAGATCACCCGGCGCGGGCAGGGCAAGACCAACAGCTACGAGCTTGATATTCGGGTTGAGCCCAAGAGCCCGACATCCAGAAGTAAATAGGCTTACATCTGGATGTAAGGCGGTTGAGTTCTAGTGGTAAGCCGGTTTACATCACTCTATATAAGAATATGCATTTAAGAAGACACATATTAAAAAGACCCAGTATTGGGAATTTTTAAAAAAGGAGATGAAATGCGGGATACAACTCAGAAAATGGCAGCCCCTTGACACCTCGGCAAAAGCGTTGTGCCGTAACTTTTTCTTCCCGGTGTATTTCCCATGGGCTCGTGCGTGAAAGGGCGCATATGCTATAATGCCCGCATATGAATAAGACCGTCGCCGACCAGCTTCTTGATATAATGACCGCCGTGCGGGAACTTCCCGGCGAGGCTCAGGAAATTCTTGTCCACGAGATCGCCGACCATGTGTCCGAGTATGCGCACCCCCGTCTCGATGACGACCAACGCGCCGAAGTCGAACACCGCCTTGCCAATCCGGCCCCTGGCTACGCCACACCCGAAAACGTTCGCACTTTCTTTGCCTGCTTCGGCATCCGCCCCGCATGACCGTCCTGTTCCGCGACGAAGCGCTTGAGGACCTCGATGAGATTGCGCGCTTCATTGCGCGCGACAATCCGATGGTGGCCGACTGGATCATCGCGCGTATTCACGCGGTGATTTACGACACCCTTGATGCCTTTCCCGAGAGTGGCCGCCACGCAAGCAGCGCTGCGTACGAATTTGCCGTCCCCCACCTTCCGTACCTGATCGTGTACCTTCCCCGGAAAGCTGGAATCGACGTGATCGGCGTCTTTCATACTGCCCGCGATCCGCGCTCAAAACACAACCAGCGCACGTGAGAGTACTCCGTGCAATCAAAAAGCCGCCCACCCGAAAGGACAAGCGGCTCACTCACCGGCCAGGCCGGTCGAAAACCAAGCGCGGCGTTCACCCGGTCTCTACGGCAGCCTTGCCAGCACTCCATCCAGCAAGGGCAGGTTACGGCTGCGATTAATTTTATCATGCCCCGGATTTCATGATGCCGATGTCCGATACGAATCCATGAAGACCAGCACCGGCTTTTTTAAAAACAATCGAGTACACGTTACCGGGTGAAATGCCGGGTGAACCATGATATCGCCCCCCAAATCACCACCCGTCCTGACGGGAAGACGGCTCAGTTCGGCTCATTTTCCCAAGCCCCGCTCTGTCGGGCGTCCCGCCCGACAAAATGTCTGCCACACGCCCGGTATCACCAATTGGACACCGCAGCCATTTTGTCGGCCGGGGCGCTTTCGATATCGGTAGTCACTGGAACGTTCTCCCAATCTGCATCAGTCCCGCCAATCCCCTTCCGACAGAGCGGGCGCAAGTCAAAACTCGCAGTGAATTGAAAATGGCAGCAGACATTTTTCAATTCGCGACGGTGTGTGGCGAGCGATTTCTGGTTTGCGCCGAGAGGTGTGGACGAGGTGCGCTATCCCCAGACCGCTCGCCCCCATGGTCCGGCCTGGGCGTACAATGGAATTACACATACGGCCGCGCCCAGTGGCCGGCACCCGCCCCCGGCAGGCTGACCACACACATCATGCCTCGTCGCCTCCTGCACTGAGTAGGACGCTGTCCGGCTCGGTTGCCGGCCCATGGCTACGGACACTCTCACCCTCGGCACCGCCACCATCGGCCTCACGATGGATGCGCCGGTTACGCTCTCGATCGAAGACCGCCGCCGTCACCTGCATATCATCGGCAAGACCGGCACCGGTAAATCCACCTTGCTGTTGAGTTTGATGCTGCAAGATTTGGTCGCTGGCCGGGGCTTTGCCCTGCTCGATCCGCACGGTGATTTGGCGCAAGCGATCATCGACGCCGTGCCGCCCGAACGCACCAACGACATTCTGTATCTCAATCCTGCCGATCTCGACTTCCCCGTTGGCTTCAATCCGTTGGATGGCGTGCATCCCGACCAGTGCGCGCTCGTGACCGCGCACCTCGTTACTGCCTTCAAACATTTGTGGTCGGAGAGCTGGGGGCCGCGTCTTGAGCACATCTTGCGCAACGCGATCGCCCTCCTCGTCGATACGCCGGGTTCGACGCTGCTCGGCCTTCCCCGCCTTTTGATTGACGAAGATTATCGCCGCCGGTTGCTCGTCGCCTGCACTAATCCGATGGTGCGGCACTTCTGGACGCGCGAGATCACCGAATGGGGTGACGGTTTCACCGCCGAGGCAATGTCCCCGGTGCAGAACAAAATCGGTGCACTGCTCTCGCCGCCGATCCTGCGCAACATTATTGGTCAGCCCAAATCGACGATCGATTTGCGTGCGATCATGAATCACCGCCGCGTACTCATCGCCAACCTCTCCAAATCCGCGCTCGGTGAAGGACCAGCGCACCTGCTGGGCGCGTTCCTCGCAACGGCGTTTGCGCAAGCGGCCGAGGCGCGCGCGCCGATTCCAGAATCCGAGCGCGTCGACTTCACACTGTATGCCGACGAGTTCCAGAATTTCGCCACCGACAGCTTCGCACTTGTACTTTCAGAAGCGCGCAAGTGGCGGCTGTCCTTGACCCTGGCCCATCAATTTCTCGGGCAACTCCCGGACCATCTAAAACAGGCGGTATTCGGCAACGTTGGCTCTCTCGTCGCATTCCGGACCGGCGCCGAAGACGCGGAAAAGATCGCTGCGGAATTGGGACTGCATAGTGCGAGCGCGCTCACCGATCTGCCGAACTTCACCGCATTGGCGAAACTAATCCGCTACGGCAATCCAATTGATACTCTGCACATGGATACCGCGTGCCCCGAGCCCCACTGTCAACGCCGGAGTAAAAACCGGCCACTGTGGCGGAGTAAAACTAGGCCAGTTAGCACGATGGATGTTGAAGCAAGAACGGCCCCCTCGAGGGGGCCGTTCTTGCTTCATGGCATCATTTTCGTGAGCTTGGCGGCGG
>JANLPY010000665.1:0-5811 GCA_031367505.1 Hyphomicrobiaceae bacterium
AGAATGTGCTACCCAGCCACGGCACCATGATGAAATCGATCCAGGACAGTTTCCCCGGTGAAGACTGGGATCGCAACTATGCACAGCGTCTCAAAGAGACGATGTATTGATATTCGATTGTCCCAGTGTCACGGCAATGGAACGGCGCTGATCAAAACAAAAGCTCCTTGCTGCTCCGAGTCGTTTGCGTCGCCTTGGAGCAGACGCCCTTGAATTCGATTTGAACCAGTCGGTTCATTGCGGGCAAGACGATTGGTCGTCAAGCAAAGTAGTGACGTCAGCGAATCAACGCGCCCTGTTGAAATTCGCGTCGTCCTCGGGTACCGCGGCGAAGCCATGGTTGTCGACGTACCATTGCCGGATGGCAGTCTCGCCTTGCGCGATCGCAGATGCGAGCTCGTTGGGCGCAATCGACGGATCGGTTTCGAAACTGTGCCGCATGGCGGCGAAGTCGTGGTGCATCTTCTTGACCAGCATCGCACGTTGCAGTGCCGGTGATACGCCACTTGCGTCGGCAGGAGGGGCGGTTGTGACCGTTGCTTTTTTCGGGGCAAGTCTGTCGTGCAGCTGCTCGTGCTCGGCCTTCGCGGAGGCGAGCCGGTTCATGGCAGCAATCCGCGCTACCTCGATATCGTACTGATGATCGATGTCTGCCTTGTTGCGAACGAACTGATTACGCGCGCGATCTCCGTCGCGCGCCTTCTGGTCTTCATCGAGGATGTTGTCCAGATCATCCCAGATCCCGAGTAGGCGCTCGCGCTCGGTGGCGAGACCAACCAGATCGTTGGCGTGACGCTCGATCTGGACGCGCTTTTCGGCAACCGAATTGAGGCGCCCGTACATCATGTCGGCAACTCGATTCCTGACGTGCTGGACAAGCGCCGACGACAGTCCAGGCGTGCTGGTCGGAATGCCGAGAGAGGGAAGGGAGCCGGGCGTATAGCGCGTCGGCAATTTGCGGTCGTTGGCCATGGACGTCCTCGTGCGATCGGGGCTGCGAGAATTACGCGGGCATCACGCGTCGTTGCTGAAGGGCGGCTCTGATAATGTCGGCGTGGCGCGCAAACATGTCCTCGACGCGAATACCGGCAAACATGCGGTGCTCGTAGACGAACGACGGTGTGAAGAAGCTCTGCGCCCACCCGCGATTCGGATAGGCCGCTTCGACCAGCGCCTTGCGCAGGGCCTTGCGATCGACACGGGCAAAGGGATCATCCGGCATCACCGCCTCAACGGGGTGGCGATAGAAAAAGAAGTGCGCGAGCACACCGATACCCCAAGCAATCGTCGGGAGTGCCCGAATGGATGTGAAGGCATGGACGAGATATAGAAGCGCACAGGGGATTGCCGCTGCAAAAGCAACGAGCGCAACCATCGGCAGCAAAACAGGTTGCTCGGCTGCAATCCAGGCTGACGGGATGGCACCGCCCGCAAATAGGAAATGCCACATCTGCGTCGCGCCGATCGCAAACAGGGTGGGGAACCCCCACCAATCGGACAGTTCGACGAAATTGGCGTTATTCCAGCGTCCGGCAGCGGCGGCGTAGGACAGCGCCACTCCGACGCCGATGATCAGCAACGAAGCGAAGAGGTAGATCGCGTAGTTGCGTTGACCGGCGAGCGCACTCGCAACATCACGCGCGTATCGCTGCTCAGTCCGCTTGATGATGGCTCTGGCCCAGGCCTCGCGATAGGCGGGCTCATTTGCCATGACCCCTGCATTGACGCTGAGCTGAACGCGGGCGACCTCGGTCAGCTCCAGATATCTCTTGCCGCGTAGCAGAAGGAGGAGCGTGTCGGTGCCATGGATCTTTCCAGAGCGGCATGTCCCAAGCCAGCGCAGGATGATATCGCTCTCGGCGCTGCCATCGTTCTTGTTCGATTTGATGTTGATGGCGTTCGACCAAAGATCGCAGCCGAGCCGGCGATTGGGTACGGCATTATTGGGCGTCTCGATCCGTTCCGCGTACCGGTTTGCGGAGTATGTCAGCGGACTTCTGATCTCTGCTTCACTGGGTGCCGGCTTGATGCGGTACCATGAGCGTGGCTCGGCGTTGGGGGCGCCCTGATACGAAGTGCCGAAGAGGGTATTGAAGGACGATGTAATAAGGACGAGGGCGACAAGACCACCACCGGCCAGCAGCGACCACTTGATCTTCCAATTTTCGAGAACCTGCGGCTGTGACTGAAGCAATGCGTAGATCGCACCTGTTATCAGCAGGACAGCGGCAATGCTCGCCAGCCATCCGATGATGGTATCCATCAGCGTTCTCCTCGTACGCGTTCGCGCCATACAAGTGTTTTGCGACCACGCAAAAGACGGACGATCTATCCGGTAAACGGCAACAGCATCCGACGTATTTCGACGGCGTATGGAGCACTACGCGATTCGCGCGTCTGTCAACACCGCCGAGTTGCGAAAACGCACATGTCGAGCTTCAATTGGAGAACGGGCTCCTGGTTAGGATGGAGCGAACACTGGTGTTCGTTCCTGTCTGTCCACGGGAGCAACCGATGACAACCATCATCGACGGTCACTTTGCCAAACGCATCGATCTCGACGAGCTGAAGCGGCTCGAAGGAAAACGCGCGGAAGCCGAACGGCTCCTGCACGGGCTCATGGGAGCCCAATCGAATCTGAGAAGTCGGCGCAATTTGTACGGCAAGATCATCGCGATCTTCCGTCCGGGAAGCCCGACCACCACCAGACGATCCGATGATCAGATCATCGGCGACCTCCTCGATCTGCTCGCCCTGTTCGCAACGCTCTATCACGAGCGGCCGCGTTCGAAGGTGTGACGGACAGCCTCTCCGGTGGAGAGGACACTCAAAGCCCTTGCTGAACCGCTTGGGCTTTTTTTATGAATGGGCATGCGCGCAATCGAGCAGCCGATTCCGTTCGTCGAGCAGGGGAGCCGTCCCTGGTGCTGGGCGGCCTGTTGCGCCATGGCGATCGGATATTTCACGCCGGCCAAGTACGCGCCCTCACTCGGTGACATCGTCGAGTTCGTCAAGGCGCAACCCAAGGGATCATGTGCGGGCGACCCGCCGGAGGAGACTCTGATCGGAGATTATCTCCACATGATGCGTCTGGCGATTGCACAATTGGCGAGGCGCAAGACCACGACGGTGCCGCCGATTTCGGCGCGCGATCTGCACGCGAGCATGGCACAGGGTGATGTCGTCATTCTGGGTGTGCCGGGGCATGTCATGGTGGCGAGCGGCCTGCGGTTTCCTCGCGCGACGTTTTCCGCGGCCGAGCTTCGCATCAACGACCCGGCACTGGCGTCGCCTTACTGGACGCACTTTGGCAATGTGGAGCACGCGCTGACGGATTGCATCGTGGTGCACGTGACGGAATACGTTTGACCAAGCCGGCGAGACCCACAAAAAAACCCGCTGTCCTCTGGCGTGAGAACAGCGGGTTGTTGCGTCAGAGCGTCAGAGAGGCAAAAACAGATCGAGCTGACGCCGGTTGTTGTCGGCCTTCTGCCAGCGCTTCGTCTTTGCCTCGCGGTTGATCCATTCAAGGAAGAAAGTGAGCGCCGCCTTGGCGTCCGGGATCGCCCTGTCGTAAGTGAAGTGGGAAAGATAGCCGGTCTTGGTAATCGGCAGGGGCTCTCGCGTTTTGTCATCGGCACGGCATGACGGTGCAATCACGATCAGCTCAAGATGATCGGTGCCCGTGATGATATAGTCCGGTGTGTGACGGACGCGGAACACGACATGCTGCCATTGTCCGCGGGTCGTTGTCGGAACGCGCTGCGCGCGTCGTTTCTTCGCAGCCTTGCGCTGCGCTGGTTTCGCCATGGCGATCACTCCGTCTCGGTTTTCGAGAGGTACCGGCCGGTATCGATATAGTGCTGGCGACTGGCGCTCGAGGCCATATCCGGCTGCAGCGCATGCCAGAATTCCGCCGCCTGGCTTGCCTTGGCGGCGGCGGTGAAGATCGCGGTTTTGTCGCCCTTGAGAACTTTCAACCAGCTCATGATGTAATGCGCATGATCCATGCGCGGCTGGGGAGTGATGACGAGGTCGCCGCACAACATGGCGCTGCAGAGCTCGGCGACGAGTTCCTCGATCGCCCATTTTTCGTCCCCGAATTTCTGGGAGGAGTCGCGGTTCAATCGCTTCGAGGAACCACTGGCATGACCGAGTTCGTGCAGCAGGACACCATAAAGTCCTTCAGTCGCGGTGGTCGTGGGGGAGTTCTCGAACAGGACGCGATCCGGCATTTGGATTAGATCTTCGCTCGGCCGGTAGTAGGCCGACGCACCGCCGTACATGACCGGCACTTTGCAGTTGGAGACGAACTGCTCGACATGGCCGAGCCGCGTCGTGAGATCGACGGTCGGCATTTCGGGCAGCGTGAAATTGTCGACCTGATCCGCATTGAAAACGTGATAACCCCTCGCCATCCGGATGGTGCGCGTGGCGTCATCCTCTTCGCTCTTGGGCTCGTTGCTTTCGACTTCGTAGGTCTTGTAGAAAACGATCGGTGACGATTTTTCGCCCTTGCGGACTTGGGCGTCAAGCTCCTGCCATTGCTTGTACGTGGCGAACAATCCCGACTTAAAATTCCGTTCGTGACCTTCGCACCAAAGGGTGAGAATATTGATGCCGTTGTATCGCTTCTTCGTGAGCGCGTTGGTCGGCCTCGACAACGTAACGCCTGGCCGGCACCACGGGAATGACGCACCACTGGACTGCGCCTCCTCGAGCATGGCTACGATCTTGTTCGTGATCGTGTGATGCAGATCGCTTCTGGTCTCTCGCATGACATGTGCTCCTTTTCGTCGACGCTGATCGTCGACGTGGAGCAACCACCAGCGTGGGGGACCCCGCGGGCGCGCACGCCATGCTGTCGTGGGAGTGCATTTCGATGGGCGCCGAAGCGAAGCGGCGGAGGGCGCGTCGGCGCCCTTGCGCGGCAGTGGGGCACGCTACACTGGAAAGAAACGGACAAAGCCTGCTTGGGTGCTCGTGCGTGGTGACAATCACCGATGTGGACAACTACCGTTGCAAGATTGATCGGCGGATGGGACAATGGGTTAAACCCCCTTTATTTGCTCTGGCTTGTTGACGCCCGAGCCAATAATGGGGGTCTTTTTTATGAAATTAATACCGGATACCTTTTGGCGTAATCCCCAGCTTTGCCTCTATGATCGGAAGGCGGTCGCCGTGATTGCGAATTTCTGGAACAAATCCCTTCAAGTTTTCGATCTCGCGAAGCAACAGCGCTTGGGTGCTCGCAATGTTGTCGATGTGCTGGCGCACGTCATGAAACTCCGTCGCGATGTCGCTCCGAAAAGCGAGGAACCGCTCGTCGAAATGCTCGTTCAATCCCTTCATGAGCCGCGCCAGGTGTTCAAATTGATCTGTTGTCATGATGTGATGTTATAAAAGTGCGCGCGAGAGGTAGAACGCTACGATGGCAGCGGTCATGCGGCAATGGTGGGGAGTTCACGTCCGAACCGAAAACGCGCGGGAGATGTAAGCGCACCTAGTTCTTGCCGATCGGCGCAGAGGATAGCCTCGTGCTCGTGTCGGCATTGCGCCGCGCTCATGGAGTCGAGAAACACCGCGTCGAGCGAGGAGATGTAAAGGTGCTCTGCAAGTTGCTTGCGTTCGTCGGAACGCAGCGAGCCGAACAACTCCAATATGGCTGCATAAACGCTGGGCATTGGTCAAGTCTACCATGGCGCTATTGGGTTGCAAGTTCGGGCACGCGCCGTTATCCCCAAAGCTTGTCCGAGGCAGCGGGGCAGTTAAGAGTGCACTTCACATTTCAATTCACCCCCGACCGGCTTG
>JANLPY010000680.1:0-2318 GCA_031367505.1 Hyphomicrobiaceae bacterium
GAGCAAAGCAACCAAGCGAGAATTTGCGCAATCTGAGTACGAGAAGTCGGCGGAAGCATCGCTACCTCCTCCGCGGCGTAGAGCACAGACACAGGCGGTAGCGGCTGCCTCGCAACGGTGTGGCCAACGTTGGACGTGCTCTTCGCTTCCAGAGTCTCAAAGCCTCAGCACATAGTCCGTGCTTTGCTCGATGACATCCGGAAGGGGCAGCGCAAACCGATTGCCAGCGATATACCCTTCCTCTACCGCTCGACGGCGCTGTTGGTGAGTCCCGTGATGCTCCTTGGAGCTGACCTCGAGGTCGCCGATTTTGAAAATTGCCAGCGCAACGAGCTCCGACGGGAAGGTAAGCCTATTCCTTTCGAACTTTCCTGCGACATATCCTGCAAGAAAATCTGCTTGCAACTCCTGACGCCTAACGGTTCGTTCGCCGCGCGTCACCTTCTCTACAAGACCATGCTTGAATTGAAGAATGTGGGCAAACTCATGAGCGCTGATTGCAGTAGCGCCAATGAGCACGTCCTTTCCGAATTCCTGGCGCAACGTTTGAAGCAGATGCAGTCCAAAGTAGACTGTACCGTCCGTGCCCGATGGGAACTGGATGGCTTCAGCATTTCCAGACGGCGCGTACCTCCAGTCGTCGTAATATCGAAATGCCGGCAGCACATTCAGAATGCGAGACGTTCTTTCCAGCATGTCCATGAGCGCGCTGTCGAACTGGTGGTCGCCTGACCGGGAGATCGGTGCCGGAATCTCACGATCGTCCTCGTTCTCTGACGGAGTTCCAGGCGCGCTACTACGGCGGGAGTGCGCGAAGCATCCGCGCGGCAACGTCGACGGCTTCTGGCCGGTTTCAAAAGCATTTCCCCAACGGAACCAAGCCGCTAAGGCGGCTCCTGCAATGAGAATGCTCCTGCGATGTGGCACGGCCGCTACTTCCTGCACGTGCCCATGTCCGGGCTGATCGCGCATGCGCGATCCTTGTCGATTTGCTCGGGGCGCAACGTTTCAATATCACTCAGGTCCAATAACTCCACGCGCACGTCAGGACCTGGGTGAAATGGCGGGCTCTGCGCCAGCACAAGTCGCCAGATGGACTTTCCCAACTCATGTGCCGCGACCATCTCGTACTGCGTCCCGCCACCATAAGGTTGTCCCTCGCCGATGACCGTGACGGACTTCACCCTGCCGAGCGCAGCCAGTTGCGGTACCTTCATCGTGTGCGCGGTTGCCTGCCTGAGCTGATCGACGACTTGCGGATTGAACATCGGCGTGTAGAGCTGTCCCGTCTGCAGCCCTGAAATGGCCGCTTTTAACACTTCTCGAGGTTCCATTCGAGAGGGCGATGGTATTTGTGCGAACGATGTCGTGCACAACAGAATACTGATCAATGCAGCTTTGAATCGCATGGCAAACCCCCTAAGGCCGCAGTTCCCTTAATTGCTGCAACGTCAATTCATTCCCTGACCGCTCTTGCGTCTCGACAAGTGCCCTCAGGCGACTGAAATCCTGCTCTGTCATCAAAGGCGTGGTCGGTTTTGCGGCAGACGTGCTCCCGACAACCCAGCGCGGGCCGAAGTGATAAACGGCAGCGTACATAACTTTTGCCTTGGCGGGGCTGACGCCTGAGGTGAGCATCGCGTAATAGAAGGCCTCGTGGACTTTTCTCGAGGAACGAGTTCTTTGTTCGCACGCAACGTCATGGATAATAGAAGCGTCCCTATAGGGCCCCTCGAATGGACCACCGATGAACGACCATGCAGCCTGAGGGATTGATGCCCCGTCAACGATAGCTCCTTCAGGAGCGACCCATTCTGTTCCCGTCTGATCTTCATAGGTCAGGTTTTTGAGCAGCTTCACACTCCTTCCATTTGGGAGAAGCTGCACTATCACAGAACCGATGTATCTACCTTTTGGGGAAGTTGGCAACTCCTGCCCCTCAACCACTTGACTCCAAGAGCACACCAGAATCAGAAAGTGACGTCTCTTCATGATGCGGCCTTATTTATAACGGATAAACGACAAGGCTCATCGGCGGTTCAGCCCCCGCAAGCCCTGGCTACCGTCTAACCAGTCCTCGCCCTCGGCGAGCTTGATGGCATTGACGGAACCGACCGAGGTGCTGCAAGGATGTCAGGCCGCACTCCCTGGTCGTGCAGATAGCGCAGCGCGCCGACCTGGAAGTCGCCCTTGGCACCTCCTCCGCTTAAAGCAATGGCACTCATCATGTTGACCTCCTTGCTTTTTCCGCGCCACTGCAGGTGGCACGAGGCCATCTAGAGTATAAGCGTCCGGCGAATCCTTGCCGAGCGATTGCG
>JANLPY010000714.1:0-5300 GCA_031367505.1 Hyphomicrobiaceae bacterium
AGCGGCCGATAGCTCACGCAAGCCGGCCGCGACGATCGGATTATCCACCGCCGACAACATCATCTCGCGCAGATCTCGACCGCGATCGGGCTCCAGCACGTCGATGGCCTCGGCCATGGTCATCTGGTTGGCAAGCAAGGCCCCGAGGACGATGCGCAGCACGCGCGCCAGCCGGGGCTTGGCGTCCATGTCCTCGCCACCGAAGACCTGCTGCGCCGCGGAGACAGCGGCATCGACGATCACACTCGGCTCGCCGTGACCCTGCAGCGGATTGAACCCGAACCCGAAGCCCTCCATGTGCGGGTTCAGCAGATGAAACTTGCGCGCCTTGCCCCAGCCCGTGGCCGCCGACCAGCGGACGATGTCCTTGTAGAGTTCCCCATTCGGGTCGAGCAGAGTGAACCCGTGCCCCGCCTTGATGTCCTCGCGGATCATGGCCTCGAGCAATTTGGACTTGCCTTTGCCCGAGACGCCGATGACCTGCACGTGGGTTTTGCGGGCTTCCAGCGACAGAGACACTCCGCCGTTGGCCGTAGTTCCGATTTTCTGTGGCATCACCAACCTCTATTTCTTGAGTTCACTATCCCGCATCGCGTCGACCAATCACATCACTCGTCGTCCCCGGATTGCAGGGAGACAATGACGCGACGCACATACATTTTGCCTGCCTCCGCACCACTGCGTGCCTCGCGAGCAAGACGCTCGTGCCGGATATCCGCGATGACCTCCTCGCGATCACGCGGCGCGACGTGACGCTCGATGGCCTTCAGCAACGCGGTATCCAATGAGATCGCAACCGCGGTCATCTCAGCGCCCCTTCTTTCGGTCGACCTTCTGTGCCGCCTCGAACAAGCGATGGCCGTCATAGACCGCGATCGATGCCGCCAGCGCGTCCTCGCCCGCTTTCGTGACGGCGTAACAGGTGACAGTGTAGGTCGGCCGGTTCGGGTCGGAGGCGTCGCTGCTCGATAGAAAACCGCGACCCTGCAAGCGGCTTCCCGTCTGGTAGACTTGGCCGCGATCGGTATCGACCCCTTGCGCCGTCAGCTGGCGCTCGATCTCGGCGCCATAAGCCTTGCGGCCGAGCTTCTGCACCATGCGCACGAAGTGCACCTGATAGGTGCCGAGCGGCGGCTTGTTGCTCTGCTTGAACCCGACCAGTCCTGTTGATTTCTTTGCCATGTGTTCACTCCTGTTGCGGCTCTGCCGGAACCGCGAAGCGTTCCAGTTCTTCGCCTGCGTCCAGTCTGGCTTTCAGCCACTTCGGCTTACGGCCGGTTCCTGCCCAAGTCTCTCGGGCGTCGTCGGGGTTCTGGTAGGTGGCGGTCGCCCATGCTGCGTCGTTGTTGCCACGACGCTTTCGGCTGCCGATCACATCCTCGATGGTGAGGCCGTAGTCTTCGTCGGCGACTGCCAGCCTCTCGCGCAACTCCTCCCGAACCGCCAGCGACTGCGCCTGCATCTCCGCGCCGATCGCGTCACGCATGACCTTCAGCTCGGGGTACGACAACGCCTTCACCTGCGGCCACAACACGTCGACTTTTTCGTGGCGCCCGGTCTTCTCTTGCATCAGATTGCTCCCATATCCATATCATCGCAATCCTACCAGTCGTGAAGCTATTCGTCCTTGAACAGCACGCCACCCTCGCGCCACCAGCGCTCCATCGGTGTCTCGTCGTCAGTGTTGCTGCGGCAACCTGCTTCAGGTCGCGCGCGCACCTCGGTATCGACCGCGGCCTGAAGCAACTTCAGTTGCTCGTACGACCAGCCCCGCGATGTCGCGACGAAGGCATGGACTGTTTCTTCAGGCGTCATGAGTCATCGCTACTTTTTATAGACGCATTGCAACCCTACCAGTGCAAATATATAGACACTGATGCGCAAGCGCAAGTCTCAACCGCGGATTTGGGAGATAGCGCGAAAGTCCGACAATCCGGGGTCCGCAGCTCATCCAAGCATAGCCGGCACGGCGGCCTGTCAAGGCCGGAGCCCAGGACAGTCCGCGATAATGGCCTTGACTGCCCGCCTTTGGCCGGCTGCGGGCTGATCATCGCTGATGAACGAACGGGAGAAGTCCAATGAGCACCAAACAGCTCGACATGAAGCGCATCAAAGCTCAGGTGCTGGTGACGCAGGCAATCGAAAGCTACCTCAAGAATCCCGTAAAGCGCGATGGCGCGGGGTACGCGACCAGCTGCCCGATCCACGACGGCAACAACAAGCGCGCCTTTCGGATCAGCGCCGATGGGTGTGCCTGGTACTGCCATGGGCAATGCAAACGCGGCGGCAACGTCCTCGACCTCATCGCCGCGCTCGAGGATTGCTCGATCGTGGCGGCAGCGATCCTGCTGTCCGAGCGCTTCAACCTCTGATCGCGGCCGGTAGTGAAAGTCGGCTTACGAGCCGACGACGACACCGGAACGGCGCTTGTCCACAGCCTCGCGTTGACACCCTCCCGCTCGGCCGCATACTGAGAGCAATTATTCATTTTCAAAATCATCATGATCATTCACTACGATCCACGCACCCGATTGGGTTCGCCGCAACCGTTCGTGTCCATTAACAAGCGGGGCCTGTTGCTGTCCGCGACCGTCGTCGAGCAGAACGGCCTTGGCAATTTTCGCTATGCGCTGTTGTCGTTCGATCCAAAAGAAAAGCTGATCGTCATCACACTCGTCAAGAAGGGATCCGACCGCGCGATCGAGGTCCGCAAGCCAGAAAAAAGGTCGGCCACGCTCTTCATCAATGCGCGCGGGTTCTTTACGTTTATGGACCTTGTGCAGAATGACCTGCTCGGTCGCTACGAGCCAATCGTCAATGCATCTGGTGATACCGCAACCATGAGCTTGAACCTGGCGAAACGACAGATGGTCGCCTCACCGAAGCCTACCAAAAAACCCGTGAAGACTGCCATTTGATTGCGCGAATTTGCAATCAATTGTTGTCTGAGTACAATAATCCCGTGACGGACGACCACTTCGAGACACTGGCGCAGATGATCAAAGGCCTGCACGACGATTTTTCCGGGGAGCTCGCCGAGTTCAAAACCGAGACACGCGAAAATTTCCAGCGTATCTTTGCGCACCTGCAGTCGCACGACAGCGATTTGCGCATGATCAAGACCGAGATGATGGACATTGGCAAAAAGCTCCGCGGTCTCGCCGGCCTTGAAATCGAGCTGATCGAAACCAAGCGCCGAGTCACCCGCATCGAGAAGTGCCTCGACTTGCCCACGGTCGGATTGCGATAGCACCGCAACCTCAGTTGCCGCTCGCGTCCGTCCCAGGTTTCGGCTTGGGGCGGCGCGTTCTTTTTCTCCCGCTCGCCACCCTGCATCCACTCCGGATGTAGGTCAGCGAACAGGAGTTCCCGTGAAGCCGAAAACAATCTTGGGCCAAGCCCGAGCGTGTCTGTCGAAGTCACAGTCATGGTCGCAAGGCGCCTTTGCCTACGACCACACCGACCACCGCGTTTCCTATGACGCGAAGTCGGCCTGCAGCTGGTGTCTCGAGGGTGCCATCCGTCGCGCAGCCGCGCGCGGCAATGCCTCCGAGACCGAACTCGGGCGCGCGCTAGCGCACGTTCGAGAAATCATCCACGTCCCTGGCCAATATCCGACGATACAGGGCTGGAACGACGCCGGGCAACGTACGCACCGCGAGGTGCTGGACGTGCTCGGCAAGGCGATCGCCGCCGCGTGATCGCCAAGCGCCCACATCGGCAACGGTGTGGGCGATTTCAAAACTATCGATGTCTACTCGATCATGCCGCAGGCCGACCCCGCGTAGACCCCGTTCAACTCTTCAATCTGGTCAGCGGGCCAGCACAGCACGGACGCACGAACCCCAATTTTCACTATTCCCCGTACCGGCAGTCCGAAACGTCGTACAGAGATGCGCATCTTCACCGCGACGCCGTTTCTCTGCCACACATCCCCCCGCTCCTTGCCAGTCGCCTGCCCAATGAAGCTTCCTCTTGGGGGTTTTTGAACGACGGAACCGCTCCTCGGCAGGACGATTGTACTGGGGGGCTTTCCGGCCTCAAGCCACCCAACAGCTGACCTTCTGTGGCTCCGGCGTGACTGCTCATTGGGTGCCCCGGCTTGACCCCGTAAAGCCCCCCAGTCGAACACTTGGAGCCGAGGAGCAGCCCCACCGCAGTTCCCCGGCCATTAGCAACTAACGTCATTACTTATGACCGACCATGTACCCGTCCCCTGTTCCGTGCCTCGATGTCAGAACGAAGCCTCGTTCTGGATTGCCGACATCGCGGGGCGCGAGACTTTCTATTTGTGCGACACGCACAACGTCGAGACCGAAGGTTTTTACCAACACATCGAGACTGACGGCCGCATCACCAACCGTGAGGTGGCCGTCTACGCCTGCGGGGAAACCTGTCTCGATTGCCGCTAATCCAGCATCATGCAAACTCTTTCCGACACCACCTTGCGCATCCGCGCCTTGAACGACCGTTTTCGCACGCGCCAGCATCTGCTCGGCATGCTCTTGGTCGAGGGCGACTTGCGTCTCACGCGTGGCGTCAGCGCCAGCGGCGAGGCGTTTGTCAACAAGGCCATGCAGGCCGTGCGTGATTTCCAAGCCTTCGATGAGGACAATGACCCCTACGGCGAACACGATTTCGGCGTGTTCAAAATTGACGGCCAGACGCTCTACTGGAAAATCGATTATTACGATGCCACCCACGAGCACGGGTCGGCGCATCCCGAGGATGCAGGCAAAACGCGACGCGTGCTCACGGTTTTGCTCGCCGAGGAATACTGACATGACCACCATCACCTACGCGCCCGCATGTGAGAATTGCGGCTCGACCAGCTTCCACGTGTTCGAGGATATGCTGTGGGAGGCCGACGCCGACCTGGACACGGGCGACCTCAATTGCCACGACCGAGACGCGAGCGGCGAAATTACCGCTATCTTCTGCGCCAACTGTGGCGACGACTGCAAACAGGCGCGGTTCAATCAAATCAACTTCACATGATGTACACCTGCAAAACCTGTCCCGCGCAATCGTGGGCGCCGTTCGACGAAGACGAATGCGACCAATGCTGGGAGCGGCGCCACCCTGAGCTTCTGTAAATCCCTTGGACGACAGCCGTGCGCGGTGGCACGGCTGGGCGTTCTTGATGTCCCCCCAAGAGGAAGCACTCTGCCTCCTCCCCCGCGACCATGCGAGCGCTCATTTTCTTGTCAGCTGCGCCAGAACCGTCAGTGGGAGACGTTCGATATGCCAATGGCCGATCATGCGACCCAAGGTGGGCGATCGTCTGTGCGAGGGTCGAT
>JANLPY010000047.1:0-8507 GCA_031367505.1 Hyphomicrobiaceae bacterium
GTGAATTGAGCTTCGCTTTCACGATCGACCCCGTGCGCCGGCTACAATTGCTGAACGGCTGGGACGATATCGATCTGACACAACGTTACGCGCCGGATATCGCGCGGTTCAGAGCGGCGCGTATCATACAACAACCGTGGGTGATGCCGCGTCCACAAGCATAGCGATTTCTTATCATGGCGTGGGAGTTCGAGCGGATAAGTTCGCCACAAATCGATCTACCATTCGTGACCCAAGCAGTTCGTCGTAAACGGCAAGCGTCGCGTGCTTCATGGCCGTTAGCGAAAAATTGCGCAGCACATGCTCCCTGGCGCGCGCGCCCATCGCAGCGCGCTCGACCGCCGGCAACGCCAACGCCTCCTCGAGTCGTTGGCTGAGTAGCTCAGGCACCCCGGGTGGAACCAGCCAGCCCGTGGTCTCGTCGGCGGAAACTCGCGGCCGGGCCAAAACCGTTTCGGGCGGCGCGCCGATGTCAGTCGCGATCACCAGACAGCCTAAAGCTGCCGCCTCAGTTACGCTGCGCCCGAACGCCTCTGGCTCGGTCGAGGCGATGACGGCGACCCAGGCGAGCGTGATGGCCGCCGGTATATCGTCGATATGCCCCGCAAGGCGCACCTGTTGTTGCAGGCCGAGCCTGGCGATCTGGGCCTGCAGTTGATTGGCGTAGTCATCGCGCCCTTGTGCATCGCCAGCCAGAATAATGACAGCGTCGCCGAGCTTGCCTGTCTTAGCGAGTTTTGCTGCCGCCTCGATCAACACGCCCTGGCCCTTCCAACTCGTGAGCCGGGCGGCTTGCAGGATCAGTCGCTGACCGGGTTGAATGCCAAATCGCGTGCGCATTGCGTCCAACCGGTCCGTTGAAATTCCAGCCGGATCGAACTGCGCTTCATCAATGCCGCGGTGGATCACACGGATATTGGCTTCTGGCGTACCGTAGCGGCTTTGGATGAGACGGCTCGTGTAGTTAGAATTCGCGATCACGATATCGCTGCGCGCCATCACACTATTGTACAGGTTTTTGATACGGCTCTTTTCGGCATAGGCACCGTGATAAGTCGTGACGAATGGAATCTGGCTTTGGCGCGCCGCGATGAGCGCGCTCCATGCCGGCGCCCGGCTGCGGGCGTGGATCAAATCGACACTCTCGAGCAATGCCGCAAGCCGGATGTTGGATGCGTTGCGCAAAATGCGGTACGGGTTTTTCGTCCCCATTCGCAGGAGCTTCAACTCGCCGCCGTCGGCTGTGATGCGCCCGGCCATCCGGCCGCCTTCGGTTGCGACGATCGAGCGGCCCCCTGCGGCCACAACTGCGCTGTTGATCTCGACGGCGGAAAGCTCCGCGCCGCCAGTATCGAGGCGCGGAATAATCTGCAGTATGGTAGGTGATCGCGTCACGTTGTTGATCGTACTCCATCGTTGAAGAGGTCTTCTATGCCGGTCGTTCCACAATCGCAATTCGTCGAGGCCGGCACCGGCGAAAATGTACGGCGGATCGCGGCGCTGATTGGCTGCGGCGCGACCCCGGGCCTCGTCTGGCTCCCCGGTTTCAAGTCGGACATGATCAGCACCAAAGCATCGGCGTTGGCTGAGTGGGCTACAGCCAAAGGTTTGGCATCCACGCGCTTTGACTATTCGGGACACGGGCAATCGGGGGGGACGTTCGAGGAGGGCACGATCAGCCGTTGGCTGGAAGAGGCCGAAGCGGTGTTTACGAAACTGACGTGCGGGCCGCAAATCCTCGTCGGCTCCAGCATGGGCGGCTATATTACTTTGTTGCTCCTGCGCCGTTTGATGACCTCTGCTCCTGATCAAGCCGCTCGCATCAAAGGGCTCGTACTGATCGCGCCCGCCTGGGATATGACCGAAGAGCTGATGTGGAACAACTTCGCGCCGAGCGTCAGAGCCACGTTGGAAAAAGACGGCGTGTGGCATCGGCCAAGCGCATATGGCGAGCCCTATCCGATTACGGCGAAGCTGATCGAAGATGGCAGAAACCATCTGTTCGCCCGCAAGACGTGGAACCCGGGCCGTCCGGTCCACATCATGCACGGACTTCTGGACCCCGATGTGCCGTGGGAACACACGCTCGATCTTGAAAGTTTCCTTGCTGGTGATTGGACGCGCGTCTCGGCAGTGCCCGATGGCGAGCACCGGTTGTCGCGCCCGCAAGATTTGGCGATGCTGTTCGACATTATCGGCCAGATGGTGGCAAAGAGTGGATCTTGAGCCCAACCGGCCTGCAGCATTTTTTGCTTGCCTTTACGCTTGCAACGCCTCCCTCAGCACCGGCCCACGCACGGTGAGGAATTCATCGAGGGCTGCTTCGAACCCGGCAAGTTCCGCATCGCCGATTGGCAACGACAGCGCCAGCATGCCGCGCCGGGCGAAGTATTGGCCCAACTCGATCATGTCGAGGTGGAGCAACTTATGCAGCTCGGCCTTGCGATGTTCGCCTGACTGATCGGACGCCCAGGTGTCCTCCGGCCGCTTAATCGGACCGTCGCCGAAATGCATCGCCAGGATCGAGCCGACGCCGAGGGTCTGCATTGGCAACGCGTGACGCTTCATGATCGCGTTCAGCCGGTCGCGGAATGCGTCGGCCGATGCGTTGAAACTTTCGGCGACATCGGGTGTGTAGATATCGCGCAGGCCGACGATGCCGGCCGCCATCGACAACACGTTGTTATTGAACGTGCCAGCATGTGGCGCCGATCCGGCTTTGTACGGATCGTAGTGGGACATGATATCCGTGCGCCCGCCGAATGCACCGAACGACATTCCGCCACCGAGATACTTGCCGAACGACGTCATATCCGGCGTTATCCCGAGCTTCTTCTGCAAGCCGCCCGACGACAGTCTTGAGCTCATGACTTCATCGAAGATCAATACGATGCCGTGTTTCGTTGCCGCATCGCGAAGGGCCTGGAGGAAATCTTTGTCGGCCGCAATCGCGCCGCCACCGCCCATCATCGGCTCGACAACGATTGCCGCCAACTCGTGCGCGTGGGCTTCGATCTGCGAAAGCGTCGCCTCTATGTCGTTGTAACGACCCATCACCCAAGGGAACGGCGCGTTGGTCGGTGGCTTGTGCTGGCCGAAGTAAAAGACGCCACCGTGATAGCCGCCGTTCATCACCATGATGTGGCTGCGCTTGGTGAACATGCGTGCGGTCACCATCGCGAACAAATTGGCTTCGGTGCCGGAATTACAGAAGCGCACGAGATCGACCGAGGGAAAGCGTTCGCACATGATGCGAGCAAGTTCGGCCTCGTACACGTTGGGTCCGCCGAGCGTCACGCCGCCGTCGATCACGTTCTTCAGTGTCGCCATGATCTTCGGATTCGAATGGCCGTATAACCCGGCCGTGTATTCGCCGAGGAAGTCAGTGTAGGTGTGCCCGTCGATGTCGGTCACGCGGCACCCTTCGGCGCCTTGGAACGCCAATGGGAAAGGTGAATAGTGCAGCACCGTGCGCGTATTGCCGCCGGGCATGCTGGCCTTCGCACTCTCGGCGCGGGCACGGCTCTTTGCGTTGGCCGAACTGAAGCGGGCCTCCGCGTCGGCGACGGCGCTCGCGAGGTCAGTGTTCGCTTTAAGGCGGGGCAAGGCCATTCTGGTTGTCTCCAAATCGCACTGTGATGCAATCAATCTTATGGCGCTGACGGGCGCGGGAAGGTTGCGACTTCGATCCTGTTGCCGTCAAGATCGAGAATGAACGCGCAATGGTAGGTTGTCATCACGCCAGGGTATGGTCCAGGTGCTCGATCACTTCGACCGCCGCCTTCGAGCGCCGCCGCGTAGAACGCTTGCACGGCATCTTCCGAAGGTGCGCGCAGGCAAACGTGCTGTCCGCTGTCGGCCGAAGCGCTGGACCCTTCCCTCAGGTTGAGCCACAACTCGGGATAGGTTTTGCCGAAACCGATAGATCGCCCGCGATCTGCTACGCGCGTCAGTCCAAGCGGCGCCAATGCGCGATCATAAAAATGTGCAGCAGCAGCCAGATCACCGACGGCTATGGATACATGATCGATCATCAGTGAGAACTTCTGCTTAGGATTTTGTCAGATGCGATGCTTTCGCATCGGCGAGCACGCAGAGAAGTTCCCACATCAGGTTGGCGGCGACAACCGAGGTCATGCCGGTCGGATCGTAGCACGGGGCAACTTCACAGATGTCGGCGCCAACGAGCTGTTTGCCCTGCAGCGAGCGCAAGATGACTTGGCATTCGCGGGGTGTCAGTCCGCCGATTTCTGGCACGCCGGTGCCGATGCAATAGGCTGGATCAAGGCCGTCGATGTCGATCGTGACGTAGGTCGGGCCGCGGCCTGTCACACGGTCGATTTCCTTGATGACCGCGGCCCGGCCCATCTCTTCGTACTGATCGAATGTGATGCAGGTGAAGCCCTGATCTTGCCCCCATTTGATGTCGTCACTGGAAAAGCGGCTGCCGCGCAGTCCGATCTGGATCGTGCGTTTGGGGTCTATCAAGCCTTCCTCGACCGCGCGCCGGAACGTTGTTGCGTGGTTGATCCGAGTGTCGGCAAGGGTGTCGAGCGTATCGGCATGGGCGTCGAATTGGATCACGCCGACGGGCTGCTTTTTCGCAATGGCGCGCAGGATTGGAAGTGGCACCGTATGGTCACCGCCGATCGCGAGCGGCAACGCACCTGCCGCATGGATTTCAGCAAAGAACGCCTCGATCGAGGCGATGCTTTTAGCGAGGTCGATCGGGTTGACCGGCGCATCACCGACGTCTGCGACGTTACAAAGATCATACGGTGCGATGCCGCTCGTCGAGTGCACACGGCGAATGAGGCGGGAGGCTTCGCGCACAGCTGAGGGCCCCTGCCGCGCGCCTGCCCGGTAATTGACGCCGATATCGAACGGCACGCCAACGAGGGCGATGTCGAGTTCCTTCGAGATCTCGTGGTGCTGGGTGCGCATGAAGGTCGCAATGCCGGAGAAACGCGGCGTTACTGCCGCATCGACAGGTTGGAAACGAGGGTCTTTGCGCATCGTAAATCTCCTCAAATCAACTTGGACGCTCGCAATTGCGCTTCATAAGCGGCGATGGTGGCCGAAAGCCTCCGCAACAGCTCATCGCATTCGGTGGGGGTGATGGTCATCGGCGGCGACAGCATGAACCAGTCGCCGTTCTTGCCGCCAGCAGTGCGGCGCGAGTAAATCAATAGCCCGTTGTCGAGGCCGTGGATGCGGATGCCGTCGGCAGGGTTCTCATGTGCGGGAAGCGTGCGCTTGGTCGCCTTGTCCGCGACGATCTCGACAGCGTACAGCATGCCCAGCCCGCGCACATCGCCAATGATCGCGCTTTGCCCGGCGAGCTCTAGCATGCCGGCCTTGAGATAGGCGCCAACCTCGGCGGCGTTACGCACCAGATCAAAGCGGTCATATTCGTCGAGCACGGCCATGGCAGTGGCGCAGCTGATCGGGTTCGCCGAATACGTGTGCGAGAATGAGAAGCCGGATTTCTCAGCTAATCTGTCGACCATTGCGGCCGGCAGCAGCGTTGCACCGAGCGGCGTGTAGCCCGACGCCAACCCCTTCGCCATGACCACAATATCCGGCATTGCATCGGGCCAGTGGTGAGCTGCGAGGAATTTGCCGGTGCGCCCAGTGCCGCACAGCACTTCGTCGAATACGATTGCAATGCCGGCCTTCGTGCAGATCTCACGCACGAGGCGGAAGAATTCCGCCGTCGGCACATTGCAGCCGGTGGCCAAGCCGCCGACCGGCTCGATCATAAAGGCAAGAACGTTTTCCGGTCCAAGGCTGCGGATCTTATCGTCGAGGGCTGCCGCGCAGGCGCGCGACCAGGTTTCGTGAGTGTGGTTGGCGGGCGGCCGGTAGCTGAGCGGCGCCGGTACACGTTCTGACGTCCACGAGAAACCATCGAGGAACGGTTTGAGCGCCTCGTCGCCGGACATACCCAATCCTGCAATCGTGCCACCGTGATATGACGGTTGGCAGGTGATGATTTTCGTGCGTTTTGGTTCGCCGAAAGCCACAGCGTACGTGCGCAGGAACTTGATTGCGATTTCGATGGCCTCGCTGCCACCCGATGACAGGCAGACACGCTCGAATCCCGGCCCTGCAAGTTTGGCAATGCGAGCGGTGAGGTCGATGTTCGGGCGATGACGGGCAACGCGCGTGTATGCGAAATCCATCGTGCGGGCTTGTTTTGCCATCGCATCGGCTACATGCGCGTTGCCGTGCCCGATGTTGCTAACCACCGGGCCGGACGACACGTCGATGTATTCAGTGCCAAACTCGTCCCACTGATAGATGCCTTGCGCCCGCTCGATCAGCGGCAGGGGAACAACCATGCTGCGCGGTTGGAACACATCTTGTGCGCCACCAATGGGCGGTTGAACATAGGCCGGCGCTTGCGGTTTACGCTGGTTCGGGCTGCTCATGACGTACCTCGGCAGACATACACGGTCACCTAGATTGCCCGAACTCAGACCGTCTTGTCACTCACATAGCGAAACGGGAGCCACCTGACAAAGCAGAGCAGGCGTGATCAATTGGGGGCGAGTTGAGGCAACCCAACAGCTGGAGGAACCGACAATGGCGACCGTGAAACTGCTCACCGATGAAGAAGCATCCCCCGAAGCGCGTGCGGTCTTCGACGACATCCGCAAGACGCGGGGTACGGATTACGTGAACAATTCCTGGCGAGCGCACGCCAACGATCCCGTTGCCTTGAAGGCTGCCTGGGAAAAGGCAAAGGTCGTGATGGGACCCGGCACCGCGCTCGATCCGTTGGTGAAGGAGCTCATCTACATCACCGTGTCGATCATGAATAACTGCGAGTACTGCATTCACACCCACACGCATTTCGCGAAGAACAAGGGCATGACGCAGGACCAGTACAATGACATGCTGCGTGTGATCGGACTCGCCACCGAAGGCAATCGCATGATGACCGCGATGCAAGTGCCGCCGGACGAACGCTTCAAGGTTAAGTGACGCGTGAAGGTGCTTTAACGGCCATCGCGTTGGCAACGTAGTCGACGAACGCCTGGATACGCGGCGCTCGATGGCGGCCTGGAATGATCAGTGCCCAGACCGGCACGGGTTCCGATGCATGCACGTCGGCAAATAGTTCGACAAGGCGGCCGTCGCTGATCGCCTTTTCGACGACAAAGCTGGATAGCCGAACGATGCCGTGGCCATCCAATGCCAAGTCGAGTAACAGATCGGCACTGTCGCACGTGAAGTTACCGCCGACCTCCAGCCGGTTGACGCCGTCGCCCGCCTGGAAGGGCCAAATCGTCAACCGCGCCAAGCCATGCACGATGAGACAGTTGTGGTTGAGCAAGTCGCCCGGCATCGCTGGTGTGCCGTGTGCGGCCAGATAGGAAGGTGCCGCGCAAATTGTGCGTTTGCCGTCCATGATCTTGCGCGCGATTAGATTGCTGTCGCCCAGTTCCCCGACGCGAAATACCACATCGACCTGTTCCGCAACAGGATCGATGCGCCGATCGGTTACCGTCAGATCGATCGTGATTTCCGGATAGGCTGCCATGAACGCTGGCAGCAGCGGTGCCAGCCGATGCCGCGCGAAGGCAGTGCCGGTGTTGACGCGCACCAGTCCCTTCGGTTGGCGTCGCGATGTGGCAGCCTCGCTCTCCGCCGCTTCGATCATCGCGAGGATATCCCGCGCGCGCGACAGAAACGCCGTGCCCTCTGGGGTGAGAACAAGGCGGCGCGTGGTGCGGGTCAGCAGGCGAACTCCCACGCGATCCTCGAGCCGGCTAACCAGTTTTGAAAGCGCCGACGGGCTGAGGCCAAGGTCTGCCGCTGCGTCGGCAAAGCTACCCTTGTCCACCGTCCGCACGAACGCGGTCATCTCCTCCGAGGCACCCATCTATTCCTGACAAATTTTCATGAATGTATTCCTTTATAACCTAATTATACGCGTTGAGAGTTTCAATACAAGGTTTGTGTGGGCCGGAAAGCGGTCGCAGACAGGAGAATTGCAATGACCACATTTCCAAATACGAGCAATTCGGCAGACAGAATTTGTCGTCGTGCCGATGGATCTGTCGATTTCGATCATTATCGCGTCGAAGCACAAAAGTTGCGGGCGGAAGCCGTACGCAGTGCATTGTCGCAGATCTGGTATTGGGCGACCGATCCGCGCGCGCGCTTTGAAAACACCTCATCCAAGCCGTCGTCATTTAACAATGCGCAGGAGTGCTGAGCCGTGCCGCTCGTTCGAATTTCAGTGCCTGCTTCGGCCTCCGCCGAGACCGTCAGAGGGCTCGCCGACGCGGTTCATCTCGCAATGGTCGAGACCGTCGATGTGCCATCGACCGATCGTTTTCAAATCATCACTCGGCATCAGTAGTGTCCCAACGTTCTGCGTCGCCGCTACGATAAGGGCTTGAGCTGCATAGTGGAAGCAGCGTTTCAGCTTGGTGTCGATTTGAACCTCGCATGAGCTTCCGCCGGAGACGATCCTGCCGCCCAGCAGATGGCGG
>JANLPY010000081.1:0-2587 GCA_031367505.1 Hyphomicrobiaceae bacterium
GCTTGGCGCGACATCTGAAACGAATGCGACCTCAATGACATTCTCGCCGGCGCGAAGGTCGTCGGCGGCAATCCGAAGGTGATTGCCATTGAACGTCGGGCGTGCAATGGCGCGTGAGTTGACGCGAACTTCGCCGAGCCGCCGACCCCGGAAATCGATGATGGCGTCGTCACCGCCAGAGCGCATAAACACAATGCGCACATGTCCGATGGCACTGTCGGCAGCCGATATGCCAAGCGACAGGCCGTAACGCACATTACTGATCGTACGCGCGCGGGCACGCGCAAGACTGAGTGACACTCCGCGACCGTCGAGCGGCGCGTTGGAGGCCTTGGTGGTGGCGACCTGCGCGCCAAGCGCAGGAAGGGCGAGGAGCCATGTCAGAGCGAAGGCGGCACGTACCTGTGAGTGGCGGTTCATGTTGGATGTTTCCGTTGGCGTTCCGCGGCGAGCCGCACGTCGCAGCCGTGGATGTGATCGTTCACTAGCCCCATGGCCTGCATGAACGCATAGGCGGTCGTTGGCCCAACGAAAGTCCATCCTCGCCGTTTGAGGTCCTTGGCGAGAAGGGATGTTTCCCTTGTAGCTGGCATCTGCTGCAGGGCATTGCAGGTCAATTGTACGGGTCGCGACCTTGGATTGGGCTCGAATCCCCAAAAGTATCCCGAGAGGGAGCCGAACCTGTCGACCATGTCGGCGCAACGCTTGGCATTGTTGATCGTGCTTTCGATCTTTCCGCGATGTCGGACGATTCCGGAGTCGCCGAGCAGTCGCCTGACCTTTCGTGAGTCAAATCGGGCCACCCGGGTGAAGTCAAAACCGGCAAATGCGCGCCGGAAGTGATCGCGTTTTTTTAAAATAGTGAGCCACGACAATCCACCCTGGAAGCACTCGAGCGAAATCTTCTCGAAGAGTCGAATATCGTCGCGAACCGGGAATCCCCACTCCCAATCGTGGTATGCCTGGTAGAGCGGATCGTTGCCGCACCAGGCGCAGCGAATGCGATCTTCTGAGGCAATCAGTCCCTTGGGCACGCGTCGAAAATACTATGGAGTACCGAGGGGCGACTTCCGGCCCGGCGGCGCAGAAGCGAGATTCACCGCTACCCCAAGCCCTTGGATGCCGCCGATGTCGTCACGTCGTGATTTCGTCTCCCTGTCAGCCGTTGGTGTACTCGGTGCCGCGGTCCGCCCACTTCAGGTGCCGAAAGCGCTACAGGAGCCCGCGCTTCCACCGGCCATCAAGGCCCTGACTTCAATGAAGTCACAGGCGAAGCCGATCACGATAGAGGAACGCAAGGGACGCCTCGAGAGAGCAAGGGAGCTGATGCGGGCTAATGGCATCGACGCGCTGCTCCTGACCGGCGGCACCTCCATGGAGTACTTCACCGGTATACGCTGGGGACTTTCCGAACGACTGCTCGCCGCGGTGATTCCCTCCAAGGGAAGTGCCTTCTTGGTAACGCCGAGGTTTGAGGAAGCACGCGCGATGGAGCAGGCGCATCAGGGTCCACTTGGCAGCGATGCCGCCGTGTATGCGTGGGAGGAAGACGAGAGCCCGTACGCCCTCATCGCCATGGGGCTGAAGGCGCGAAGCCTCTCCACGGCAACGATCGGTGCGGAAGAGACCGTCCGTTTTGTATTTGCCGACGGCGCAGCGCACCTGGCCGGAGTGAAGGTTGTCAGCGGCACGCCCGTTACTGCAGGTTGTCGCGCCGTGAAGGACTCCCACGAAATCGCGCTGATGCGACTGGCGAGTCAGGTGACGCTCAAGGCGTACGGGGCCGCATGGAAGTCGCTCAAGGAAGGAATGACGCAGTCGGACTTTGCAAAGCTCGTCGAGCTGGCGCACCGCCAACTCGGCTTTGAGGGGTCTGCCGGCGTGCAGGTGGGCAAGTACTCGGCGCTTCCCCACGGCTCGGCCGCGCCACAGGTCGTCCGCGAAGGGACGATCCTATTGATGGATGGGGGGTGCAAGGTCGAAGGCTACAGTTCGGATCTTTCGCGGACGTTCGTTCTCGGAAAAGCGACCCAGCGCATGAAAGATGTCTTTGAGATCGAGCACCGTGCTCAAACGATGGCGGTCACGACGGCGCGGCCCGGTTTGGCGTGCGAGGCGGTTGATGCTGCGGCGAGAAAAGTCATCACGGACGCCGGCTTCGGTCCCGACTACAAGTACTTCACCCACCGGGTTGGGCACGGAATGGGCATGGACGGCCACGAATGGCCGTACCTCGTGCGCGGGAACAAGCTGCCGCTTACCCCTGGTATGGTGTTCAGCGACGAGCCGGGCATCTACATCCCTGGAGAGTTTGGAATCCGACTTGAGGACGACATGGTCATCACCGATGGCGGCGCAGAGCTCATGACGCCACAGTCTACCAGCCTTGAAACGCCATTCTAGCCTTTGGAAGGATGTGGTCGTAGAGATTATTACAGCAGACACTCATTGTGATAAGTTATTATATTACAATAGATTTCACATTTCATATATGACTAAACAAAAAACACTAAAACCTGGCGACATCGTGGTCGCGCTTCAGCTCGCACTGACGCCTGAAACACCACTGGCCAACCTTGCTGAGTCG
>JANLPY010000089.1:0-2171 GCA_031367505.1 Hyphomicrobiaceae bacterium
ATCCTCATTGGCCTCATCGCGAGGCATCGGGCGCGGGGAACGCCATGGCTTCTTCCCCCCGCCAAGCTGAACAAAAGCTGGCGTGGCGGTCCTAGCGGGAGGGGCGGGCAAAGGCAAAGGGGGTCGGGCATGAACCGGTGAACCGGGTATCAGGGTGGTGGAAGTTCACGAAGTTCACACTGGGTCACTCCATTGGAGCGTCGGGCGGCGGGCGGAAAGTTAGGGTAAAGTTGGGCAGAAGCGAGTCTTTGTGCGCTCGCCTGTCGCTGCCGCTCGCTCGCGGGCGAATGTTCACACATGTTCGCGGTGATGACGATGTTTCGCCGGTGCGCCGGGTGGGGCGCGAGGGGGGGGATCCGGAGGTTTGAAAGAGCCGACCGCGACGGTGGCATATCAAGGGTGCTGTAGGACAGGAAAATCGTGATGGGGTCGTTTTGCGCGAGGACTTTCGAGCTGTCGGCGCTCATGATATGCTGCCACCATGAAGCACATACCCTCGCTGTTCGACGATCCGGAGGCCGAGGCTGCCGCCGATGCCCGCGCGGAGGCCGACCTGAGCGAGGGGCGGTCGATCAGCCATGGGGCGATGGTGCGCTGGCTGACCTCATGGGGATCGGGCAAACGCTTGCCCAAGCCGGTTGCCGGCGACTGAGTTGCGGATTGAGTGGACGCCCGAGGCGGCGGACAATCTCGATGCGATCGTCATCTACGTCGAACTGTTCCACCCGCCTGCGGCCGAGCGGTTGGCGGCGCGGCTGATCGCGCTGGCCGATAGTCTTGCGACCTATCCCAATCGAGGGCGCGACGTCGGGAACGGTCGGCGCGAAATGCTGATCGTCCCACCTTATGTGATGCGGTATCGGGTTGAGAGAGAGCGTGTCGTGATCCTGCGCGTGTGGCATGGCGCGCGGGATGCGGGGTGAGGTAGAATGTATCACACGAAGGCACGAAGCGAGCGCGCTGGTTCGTCATCCCGGACTTGATCCGGGACCTGCCTTTTCTTCATCGACGCTCAGGAAGGCAGGCCCCGGGTCAAGCCCGGGGTGACGACCGTTGGGGCGGGGGACAAAATACTAGACAGGCCAAGCAGGCCTAAGCTCTCCGCGCACTAATCGCCCAAGCTGCTCGTGCCGATTCGCGTGTTCCGTCTGATTAAGCAAACCCTCGCGATAAATTATCTTAAGGTGGCTATCTGCAGATCCGGCGTCTTTGCGATTGTTACACTGACGGCAGGATGCGACAAGGTTTTTATAGGAGTTGTTTCCAGCCGGGCGCGAGACGACGTGCTCGATGACATAATTATTTTCGTCGAGCGATCGTAAGCAGTAAAAGCACGCAAATCCCTCTCGCTCCAGAATGAGCTTGCGATTGTGCGAGTGCTCGAAAAAGTCCGCATCCTCTAATGACAAAGGTAGCGCTTCAGGTGCCACCGCGATCAAGCCAGCAATATCAAACGGTGAGATCAACCGTATCTTAGTCCCCGTCCGTTCGGATGCGAGAACCTTCACAAACCCTTTGCGTTCTAAGCTTTTCAACTTCTCATAGACGACCCCTTCCGACGGAGGCGTACCTGCCTTTCCCGTTCCGAAAGCCATCTTTTTCCTCGCAGATTTGAAGCCGATTACAGCTTCGCTCGCCCCGATCACCTGCGTATGTCTGGCGATGTAGAGATATATTGCCTGCTCATATACGTCGAGTTTCGGAGCCGCATGATCCTGAAACGCAATGAAAAACTTAATGAAGTCATCCACGTGCATTTCTCCCTTCCTTGGGATTATCGTGTCCAAGCACTAAAACACCTTCGCCCGATACGTCTCCGCTTCGGTCGGGAACGCCCGCCCCTTCACTTCCCCCGCATAGCTCGTCACCGCTTCCGTGATCCTCCCCGCCATATCATCGTAGCGTTTCACGAAGCGGGGGGTGCGTTCGAACAGGCCGAGCATGTCTTCCGTGACGAGGACCTGGCCGTCGCAAGCCGCCGAGGCGCCGATGCCGATGGTAGGGATGGCGACGGCGGCGGTGAGCTGGTCGGCGAGGCTTTCGAGCACGCCTTCGATGACGATGCAGAAGGCGCCGGCGTCGGCGACGGCGCGGGTGTCGGCGAGGATGCGGGCGGCTTCGGCGTCGCTGCGGCCGCGCGCGCCATAGCCGCCCAATTGGTTGACCGCCTG
>JANLPY010000182.1:0-4774 GCA_031367505.1 Hyphomicrobiaceae bacterium
CGGGGAACGTACAAGTAGACACCGACGGCCAGCGCATGGTCGTCAGCGCCAAAGAGCAGTTGGTGCTGCAATGCGGCAAGGCCAGCATCACGCTCACCAAAGCGGGCAAGGTGCTGATTGCAGGCTCGTATGTGCTGAGCCGCTCGACCGGCGTAAACCGAGTCAAGGGCGGTTCGGTGCAACTGAACTAAATAGACCGTCCAGCACCATGGAACTCATCAATTCCACCCGTATGGTTGCAGGCTACAACATGGGTTTGGAGCCCAGCGGGCGCGAGCTGCTGGTGGTCGTCATCAAAGGCACATTCCGTTTTCCGCTGCCAGCCGAACCATCAGACCACTTTGCCCTGCACGACAAACAAATGCCCCTGGTCATGGCCGACACGTTTACCGGCGAGCCAGGCTATTCGGCCCCGGTCTATGAAGTCGACTTTGCCCCGCGCAAACCGCGCTGCGACATTTTGCTGCTGGGCAGCGCCTACGCCCCCGAAGGCAAGCCCACCACGCGGCTAGAGGCAGGACTACGCGTGGGTAACTGGAGCAAATCTCTGGCCGTCGTAGGCCCGCGCCATTGGGAGTGCGGCCTAGTGGGTGCCACGGCTTCGCACCCTGGTGCGTTCATCAAACAACCCATCTCGTATGACGTAGCCTATGGCGGTACCGACCTGCACCACAAAGACCCGTCTGAGCACGCCGCCTTTATGCCCAACCCCGTTGGCAGAGGTTTTCATAAACACATCAAGGTTGACTGGGTAGAAGGCAAGCCCCTGCCCAGCACCGAAGAGGTCAACCAGTCTGTGCGCGACCCCAGCGGCAACTACCGTCCCATGGCCTTCGGGCCCCTGGGCCGTGGCTGGAATTCACGCAGCCGCTTTGCAGGCACCTACGACGAAGAATGGCTTGAGAAGCACTTCCCATTCTTGCCGCCTGACTTCGATGAGCAGTACTACCAGGCTGCACCGACCGATCAGCAGGTGCCGCTAGAACACTTCAAGAACGGGCCGACCGATGTGGTGCTGGTCAACCTGACACCGCGAGGCCTCACGGGGTTCACGATTCCCAACCTGGTGGCGCGCGTAAGCATGTTCCCCAAGAGGGCCGAGCGTGAGTATTACACCGCCGCGCTGGACACTGTGGTGATCGAGCCGGATCAACAACGCTTCACGCTGACATGGCGCACGGCCCGACCGTTGAAGAAAAGCATCTTCGAGATTGCACAAGTGCGAGTCGGTATCCGAGGCCGCGAGCGTTGGGACCAGGGCCCTTCGAACGTGCATCCGAAGCCCGTGGCCATACCGCGACCAGTAGCGACGAACCCGAAATGAATCCGCTCCCTCTGGCAATTCTGAAGACGGGCTTGATGACCGCAGTCGGTGCGGATGCTCCCTCATCATGTGCCGCATTCCGGTCGAAACTGACCAACCCAACGCCGACGCACTTCATGGATTCGACTGGCGAGTGGATCGTCGCTCATCAGGTGGCGTTCGAGGAACACGAAGGCGACTTGCAGAAGCTTGCAAGGATGGGTGCGATTGTCATTGACGAAGCGATGAGTGAAATACCAAGGAACGAATGGCCAGAAGTGCCCGTGCTCTTGTGCGTTGCCGAAAAGCAGCGGCCCGGCCGCCTCGAAGGCTTGGATGATCGGCTTTTCGATGGGATTCAAGAGATTCTGGACGTGCGCTTCGCAAAACCTTCAGCAGTCGTCGCGCACGGGCGCGTCGGTGTTGCTGTGGCGATGGCCCGAGCGCGAGAGATACTTCAAACCGGTTCTGCACGCCGAGTACTGATCTTGGGGGTCGATAGCCTGCTCCTTTGGAAGACACTCATGCAGTACGACCGCGTCGATCGGCTGCTAAGGCAAGACAACTCCAACGGATTCATTCCCGGGGAGGGCGCTGGTGCACTTCTCGTCGGAGAGCCCGCCGGTCAAGCAGCACTGCTGTGCACGGGCGTGGGCTTTGGGCGAGAGGCCGCGCACATCGAAAGCGAAGATCCCCTGCGGGCGGAAGGCCTTTCCATTGCGATTCGCGGAGCGTTGGCCGAAGCGGGGCTTGCCATGCACGATTTCGACTACCGCATCACGGATCTTTCAGGGGAGCAGTACTACTTCAAGGAGGCGTCGCTGGCGCTCTCGCGCACGTTGCGTCGACGCAAGGAGGAGTTCGATCTTTGGCATCCCGCCGAGTGCACCGGCGAAGCCGGTGCACTCGCGGGCGCGGCAATCATCGCTCTCGCCGATTCCGCCTGTCGGAATTCCTATGGCAAGGGGCCCAACGTCATCGTCCACCTCTCCAACGATGCAGGCCATCGAGCTGCGTTGTCGATGCAGTTTCGGGGGGCCAGATGAGCAATGAAGTCTATGCCAACATGATGGAGGTGTCGTGCAAGTCGGCCAGCGGCAAGACGATTTGCGCTTTCCCCGACGTGTGTTTCACGCCGCCACTGACGCCAGCCACACCACCTGGCGTGCCGATCCCCTATCCGAACACAGGCATGGCGTCGGACACGACAGGCGGGTCGAGCTCGGTCAAAATTTCTGGCAAAGAGGTCATGCTGAAGAACAAGTCGTGCTTCAGCAAGAGTACCGGCGACGAGGCCGGTGCCGCACCAAAAAAGGGAGTGGTGACATCGAAGAACATGGGAAAGGTGTACTTCAATATGTGGTCGATGGATGTGAAGGTCGAGGGCGAAAACGTTGTCCGCCATCTCGACATCACGACGCACAACCATGCATCGACGCCGGGGAACTCGCCGCCCATGCCCCATACGGATGCGATGCAACCTGCGGCGCCCGAAGGGGCCGAGTCGTGCCCTGTGGGTTCGTCGTGCAGTGTAGGCTCGCCGGTCAACCCCGTGCTGGGTGCCAAGATTCTCGCAGGCGTCGAAGACCTCGACTTCACTCTGTTCGGCCCCATGGCCTTGCAGTGGCAGCGCTACTATCTGTCAAGCAACGCCGCCGTGGGGTGGTTCGGGCGTGGCTGGGGTTCGTCGCTCGAAGTCAGGCTTGAAGCAATCGCCGATTCGAGCGGCAGTCAGGTTGAAATGATCGAGTTCGTCGACCACATGGGCCGCCGAGTCGCATTCGATCCACTGAAACGTGGCGGTTCGTACTTTTCGCCCCAAGACAAGATCACACTGTCGCGTACCGCTGCCGGCCAGTACGGCCTGACCGGCCCTGATGGCCTCACGAGGTGGTTCACCGACCGCCGACAGGTCGTGTACCTGCTGGCCGCGATCACGGATCGCAACGGAAACACGCTCCACCTCGACCACAGCAGATCCGATGAAGGACTGATCCGCGTGGCATGTAGCGGCGGGCAGTCCCTGGAGTTGGCGTTCGAAGATGGCCGCCTGATCTCGATCATGGAGTTGCGCAAGAGCGATGCCGCCGAGCAGCGCGTGTTGCTCGTGCGCTACCAATTCACAAGGCCTGGCGGAGATCTGTGCCGGGTCTTCAACCGTGCACACCAGTGCGTGCGCAGTTTCGACTACACCGCCGACCGGCTGATGCGAAAGCACGTGATCGCCGGAACGTTCGAGGCCGAGTACGAATACACGGGCGATACCGCCCAGCCGCGCGTGAGTCGTCATTGGGACAACGTGGGGCGAAGCTGGTCCTTCACCTACGGCAGCAACCACACAGCGGTCACCGATCAGGACGGTCGCACCACGCTCTACCACTTCGATGCACGCAAGCACCTGCTCGGCATCACCAATCCACTCGGGGAGGTGTCGCGCGTGGGCCTCGACAGCCACGGCAACATACGCGCCTTGATCGACCGGGCCGAGCAAGTCACCGAGACAAGCTTCGACGAGCGCGGCAACCCCGTCGAGATCCGTGCACCTGATGGCGCTGTCACCACGCTCGAATGGCACCCCGAACTGCCCCTACCGGTGGCCGTCACCGATCCGCTCAAGCGCACCACGGTGTTCGAGTACGACGAGCATGGGAACCTCGTGGCCGAGGTCGATCCCTCTGGCGCTGAAACAAGGTACGAGCTCGACGCGCGCGGCCAAATAGTCGGCGTGCTCAATGCCAACGGTGGCATCACGCGCCGCGCCTACAGCGAGCAGGGGCAGCTGATTCAATACACTGATTGCTCGGGCAACATCACCCGCTATACCTACGACGCCAATGGTCTGCTCATCGCGAGCACCAATGCGATGGGCGAGCAAACCCGCTTTGACTACGACGCGGCCGGCCATCTCATCTGCCAGACCTTGCCAGACGGCACCGAAGAACGCTATGAGAACGACCTGGCCGGGCGGCCCACCTCCGTCACGGAAGGCGCCCACAGCCGAAGAGAATTCCGCTACGAACCCGATGGCTTGCCGGCGCAGCGCACCGACGCCCTGGGGCACAACGTGCAGTTCCGTTATGACCGCGCGCGTCGGCTGATCGAACTCGTCAACGAAAACAAAGCCAGCTACACCTTCAGATACGACGCGCTGGATCGTCTGATCGACGAAACGCGTTTCGATGGTACCCAGGCGCGCTTCAAGTACAACCGCGCCGGCCACCTGATCGAGACCATCGAACAGCCCGACACACCCGAACAGATCGTCTTCCGCTATGCACGCGACCCGCTCGGCCGCCTTCTGATGCGCGCCAGCGCGGGCGGCGCCCGGGCCAGCTTTGAATACGACGCCGCGGGCCAGCGTGTCGCCGCACGCACCGACAACCCGCCCGTCAATGTGCGCATGGCGTACGACAAGGCGGGCCGCCGCACCGAAGAGCGCGTAACTGCCGGTGAGCGCAACTACACCGTCGC
>JANLPY010000228.1:0-4361 GCA_031367505.1 Hyphomicrobiaceae bacterium
GGTGGTCACCAACAGCAAGTTCAACGGCGTGGTGCTATTTGACGGCAGCACGACGGCGGTGAAGGTTCAGACTGGCGCCAACGCCAGCGACACCGTCGATCTGGTGTTGGCCAACCTGACCACGCTGGCGGCGAGCGGCGGTGCACCGGGTTCGTACAACGTTTCGACCGCCGCCTCGGCGAACACCTTGCTGGCGTCGCTGGATACCGAGATCGATTCGATCTCGAACGCCCGCTCGTCGCTGGGTGCGGGGCAGAACCGGCTCGAATCGGTGGTCAACACCCTGACCAGCAATGTCACCAACCTCAGCGATGCGCGTTCGCGGATCGAAGACGCCGATTACTCGGCCGAAACGACCGCGCTGGCCAAGGCCCAGATCCTCAGCCAGGCCTCGACCGCGATGATCGCCCAGGCCAACCAGAGCCAGCAGAGCGTGCTGTCGCTGCTGCGGTAAGCCGAAGCTGATACCCAAGTCCACGATGGCCCGGCGGGAGCAATCCCGCTGGGCTTTTTTTGGCTAGGGAATAGCGTCGGCGATGGCCTTCGCGATTCTTGGATCGCTCAGATAGCCGGCGATCGAGTGGGGATCCTGTTGTCCGTTCTCGATGTCAGGAACATTCTCGACGTCCGGGCCATAGTCGACTGCGCTGAGTTGGGTACGAAGTGCAACGAAGTCCTCTGGATCGGCACCGTTAACCCAGCGCGTGACGTTGGCCGGGCGGACGCGCGGTTTGGCGAAGGCGCGGCGGACGCTGTCGATGCCGAGCGGCGATCCGAGCGTGACGAACAATGGCGAGTTGCGCGAGCGTCCTTTCGCGGCAAACTCCCTGAGCAGCGAGTACGCGACGATCGTGCCGAGCGAATGCGAGACGACGATCGCGGGCTCGTCATCCTCGAACAGTGGTCGAACCGCCTTGTTTACTTCGTCATGGACGTGCTGGTTGCGGATGTAGGCATGCGCCTGTGCCAACACTCGCAGCGCCACGGTACCGTGCAACGGGGAAATCGTTTCAAGGGCGCGGGCAATCGCCTTGAGCCATTTCTTGTGCGGTCCTGCCCCTTGGGGGACCACGGTTTCGTTCGCCTCGGCTTCGATCTGCGCCTTGGTCACCCCAAGCTTCAGCGCCATTTGCTCGAACGCTTTGACTGCGAACTCGTCGAAATCGTCCGAGGCGTCGTCGGTACCCAGCGCTATCGCTTCTGAGGTCGGGTTGAGCGAACTGAGCTGGTCGAGAAGGTCGCCGTAGAATGCAGCGTCGATCCGGGTCAGCCGATCGAGTGGATCGCGGCCCAGCTTGGAAAGGGACTTGCGCAGCGATCCGCACCATTCGTCGTGGATGCGCTGGGCGTTCTTACGCTGCTGGTTGATGCCGTGGACAAGGATCATCCGCATGGTCTGGCTCCTGCAAAATGTGGCTCAAGCATACGCGACCAGCGGTGCCGGATCCTCGCGATCGATCGAGACCGCGGCAAGCGCCAGGATCGCCTCGCGCCCTTCGGCCTTAACGGCGGTAAACGGTCCGGCCGCCAGAAAAGGCTTGGCCGCGAGCGCAAGTTCGCGCCACTTTTCGGCACCATCGTCACAATCGGCAGTTTCGATCGCGCTCCACGCCTGGCGCATCCACGGGACCCGTCCGGCGATCGGATGGCCGACGATGGCGGGCGTCGCGGCAAACGTGTACTGCTTGTCACGTTCGAGCGCCGAACGCGGCTTGCGCTCTTCGGTCGCCCGCACATCGGCGATGAGACCATGGTCCCCGACCCTGATCCTGCCGCCACCGAACAGCACGACGTCGAGAGGAATCGGCTGACTCTTCTGGGCGTAATAGGCCGCGATCGAACGAAGGCTCGCAGTGTCGCGGATGGCGTCATAGAATTGGGCCACGATCGCACCCAAAGTAATTATTCGGTGCTTGTCCCAGCGCAGGGAGGCTGCGGCATCGACGATTTCCGCCTCGCCGAGCGAACCGGCCTGCATCCGTCCGAGTAATTCGATCACGTCCCTTCCCTGGGCCGCCGATTCACCGATCGGACGGTGCAGGACGTTGGTCGTCCCGTTTTCGAAGGCATGCATCGCGGTGACGAAATTCTGGACGACGCATCCCGAAGCAACGCCACCGTCTGCCAGATCGACCACGACATCTGCCCACAGTAAGGGATCCTGTCCGTTGCCAAGTTCGACGCGATACCAATTTGGAGGTAGCCAATCCTGCGAGAGGTTGCCTCGCGACACCTGGACACCGATGATTTCGCCGCCCGTAAAGCAGATGCCGCATCCGGTTTCGAAGTGGTCGCGAACGTCGTCGCTGACCGCAGCATTATAGGCTTCTTCAGTAGCGCGGCGCGAAGCAATCAGGGTTTCTTGCAACTTCGTCGCCGTTTTCTTCCCGTCCAGGCGTGTGTCGAGGCGAACTTTACCGACAGACCTGTCGGCTGTGGCAACCCGGGAGTTCCGCCTGGTCCGTTCGATCGGCGCCGAGCGACGGCCAAGGCTGTCGCCGCTGAAGCTTTTGCCGAAACCTTGGAGACCCCGAGCAATTGGAAAACTCCCGTCGGACACGGGCCGCAGCGGGGGCGGGGGCGGGGGCGCGGAGTAATAAATCCGATCGGTGTAGAATCCCGGTCGCGGCCGGGGGTCCATGCGAACCCCGTATTTGCCTGCCTCCCGCGCCAAATTTTCTTTCAGATACAGAGCCAAGGTCTGGCTGGTGATATGGTGCCCGCCATCGATGCTTTCGAAATAATTCTCTGGCGCATCGCCTTCCAGTGCGTCGAGCATCACCTCGGTAAACAGGCAGAAGTTCCCAGAACCATCCTTGGCCTTGATCATGAATGCCTGACTTCCCGCATCGACCGGGAAGAATTGGTCAAGTTCGAAATCGCGACGATCCTCGTCGTTCTTGTTCAGGACTGCGCTGCCCAGCACATCGATGAAACGAGCTGAAAATTCCTGGCACGCGTCGCCGATGACGGTGACCTGTTGGGGCCCGTAGAACTCGAGCATGCGCTGCAGCGCGGTCACCTTGACGGCCTCGTTGGAATCCTGGTCCCAGTTGCTGAGCATCCAGTATTGGTCCCCTATGCCAAGCGAGGCGCCGTGTCCGGCAAAGAAAATTACCAGGCGCCGAAGCACGACACGATCGGTGACTTCTTTGATAGCTACGGCGATCTTGTCGCGTAGCAATTCGACCGTGACTTTGGGATAAAGCTGGTCGTTTACGATGACTGGAATATATTTGTTGGCTTCGGCCCATTGCCCCATGCGCTCGGAGGCGGTGATCGCGCCGGGGAGTTCCGTCAGGTCTCCGTCCGGCTTCGACACGGCGATCGACACGAAGATGCGATCTAGCTTTTCGGACATGACCACCCCCTAATCCATATCGACTCACCAAGTACCCAGTGCGAGAACAACGATTTATGAAAGCCGTTCCGCTCGGGCAGTCAAGTAAATGCTTGGGACATGGCCAAAACGAAGAGTTTCGCAAGGCAGCAAATTCTTGGTGGGCAACACAAAGGCCGCGTCTCGCTATACTCCATCTCATCACATCAGCAAAATCGAAATCCGCCGGTTCCGGGGATCCTGGGGCTGATCCCGCACCAGCAGTTCGCGATCCGCCACGCCCTCGATCCGGCGGAACCGGCCCTCCGCGATTCCGCTGCGCAGCAGTGCCTGACGGGTCGCTTCGGCTCGTCCCGCCGAGAGGGACCAGTTATTCGCAGCCCCGCCGCCGCCGCGCCACGGCAGCGCATCGGTGTGGCCGCGGATCGTCAGCCCGCCGCTTTCCGGCGAGACGGTCGCGGCGATCGCGCGGAGCAGCCCGGTTGCCTGCGAGGTCAGCAGCGTGGTGCCCAGTTCGAACATTGCGAAGTTGGCATCGTCGACCAGATCGATCCGGATGCCCTCGGTGGTATCGACCATCCGCACCTGGCGGGCGAGCGGCTGAAGGTCCTTGCTGGCGGCCAGCTTGGCATCGAGCCGGGCGCGCATCAGCGCCACCTTCTTGAGGTTGCCCGACCCCTCCTTGGGCCCGCCGGTCGCGTCGCGCGGGATCGTGATCGCGCGGGTGCCGGTCTGCCCGGCGCGGTTGGGATAGCTGTCGACATCGGTCAGCGACGCCCCCCCGAGCAACCCGTGTGAACCCGCGCCGCCTTGCTTCAGCTTGACCAGGGTGGGGGTGAAGTAATCGGCGATGCCCTTGCGCTGCTTTTCGGTGGTCGCGCCCAGCAGCCACAGCAGCAGGAAGAACGCCATCATCGCGGTGACGAAATCGGCATAGGCGACCTTCCATGCGCCGCCGTGGTGACCCGCAGCGACGATGGTGATTTTCTTGACGATGATCGGTGGCGGCGCGTTGTGGCCG
>JANLPY010000239.1:0-3044 GCA_031367505.1 Hyphomicrobiaceae bacterium
TGATGCTGTGGACGGCTCCTCCGCCGGCGCTTGTGGCGCCATGAAGTTGGTTGCCGATAGGTGACCACGATTCGGAGGAGCAACTCATGCAAGCGATCGCAACCATCGGTCTCGACATCGCTAAATCGGTATTCCAGGTTCACGGGATTGATACGGATGGCAAAATTGTCGTTCGCCAGCAAGTGAAGCGCGCGCGGGTTCTGGCCTTCTTCAAAAAGCAGGCACCCTGTTTGGTTGGCATCGAGGCCTGCGCATCCTCCCATCATTGGTCGCGCGAACTGCAGGCTCTCGGTCATACCGTGAAGCTGATGCCGCCAGCCTACGTGAAGCCCTATGTCAAACGCCAGAAGAACGATGCCGCCGATGCGGAGGCGATCTGCGAGGCGGTGCAACGGCCGAACATGCGCTTCGTGCCGACCAAGACGGTCGAGCAGCAATGTTGTCTGGTTTTGCATCGGACACGCCATTTGCTCATTCGCCAACAAACTGCCGTGATCAATGCTATTCGCGCCCATCTTGCCGAGTTCGGCATTGTCGCGCCGGTCGGTCGTAACGGTGTCGAAGAACTCCTCTACGTCGTTGCCGATCTTGACGATGGGCGCGTTCCAGATGTTGCACGCGAGTGCCTGGCGCTGCTCGACAAGCAGCTACAGCTGATGAAAACGCAAATCCTCGAACTCGACCGACGCGTCAATGCCTGGCATCGCTCGAACGAAACGTGCAAGCGTCTCGATGCGATCCCCGGCGTCGGACCAGCGCTTGCCACGGCCCTTGTGGCCAGCGTTGCCGATCCGAAGGCTTTTCGGTCAGGTCGTGATTTCTCTGCCTGGATCGGGGTGGTGCCAAAGCAAAACTCGAGTGGCGGGAAAGAGAAGCTTGGCAACATAACCAAGCAAGGTGAGCGATACCTGCGCAGCCTGTTTTTTGCAGGTGCATTATCGGTAATTCGATACGCGAAGATCCACGGATCGAAATCGCGGCCCTGGCTGGCAAAGCTGCTTGAGCGTCGGCCAACAAAGGTCGCTGCGATTGCGCTCGCCAACAAAATGGCACGCATGGCCTGGGCCATGATGGCCAAGGGCACGAGCTACAAAGAACCCGTCTCCCTGGTCCGGTAAGGCTTGGCGACGAAGTACGAGATCGCGCCGGCAACGATGTGATGGAACGGTTGGAAAGGGCTGACAGCACGTAATGCAGAACCGGTCGATCCGGTGATTGGGACAACCCACTTGGGCCAACGCATTTTCGAATGCGTGCATTTGACCGGGACCTGATCCGCGGAAGGCATTATGGCCAGCAGCCACTGTGCGCTGCACTCAAAGGCCGAACACATGGCTGCTCCGACCAGCGCTGCAACGTGCCAAATCCCTTGACAACCAGGAGCCGTCCACACATGGCCCGGTGCCGAATGTCAGCCTGCGACCACCTATGTTCGAAGCTGAGGTATAAGCTGCCGGTCGTCAAGTTTTGCCAGGGACTGGCAGCTTTCTGAGTTGACCTTCCGGTAGCCGCCGAGCAATAAACCGGCAGAGCCTGACCCTGAGCACAAGGCTCAACTTTTTAGTCTGTTCTGTGTGTCTGTTGCTGGGCAAAGCTGACGTTGAACCGGCACAGCGCCGCAGCGTCTGCCTTCGATCATCCCGTCAGGACGAAAGGTGGAAGTCAGCAATTAACCCCGACAATTATATTGGCGTGTAAATGACGAGCCTGAGTGCGGGGTCGTCGTTCGACTGGAAGCTTGCATGCTCGAAGCGCAGCAAACCCTTCTTCGGATGATTGAACTGCTTCACGCCGGCCGCAGTTCCTCTGATATCATGGGCCTTCCACCAAGTAGCGAACTCGGGACACCCCTGTTTCAGTCGCTGCAGTAGATCGCGGAAGGCAGGATCGTCTGCCCAAAGATCGTGGGTCGCCCTGAACTGAGCGACCATTGACTTGGCGATGTGCGTCCAGTCAGAGCCAAAAAGTTTGCGAGCTTGCTTCCGGGTCAACACGTTGAGCAGGAGGTTTCGTTCGTCTTCGGCCAGCGCGTCGAACCCGAAGATGTCATTCGCGGCGGCATTCCAGGCAAGAAGGTCCCATCGCCGCCCCGTGATATAGGCAGGCTGCTTCGTGGCGTCGATTGTCAGCCGCAGGGTGGCAGGGACCATCTCCGGCTTGAATGCGCGACGATCGCCGGAGCGGGTCAGCGCTCTCAAATGCGCATGCTCGACCTTGCTGAGCCGGAGGGCGCCGGCCAAGGCATCGATCGTGGTCACCGACGGATTGACCGAACGACCTTGTTCAAGTCGGATGTACCAGTCGACCCCGATGCCCGCGAGGTCGGCGACTTCCTCGCGCCGGAGGCCAGCCGTGCGCCGCCGTCGCCCGTTCGCCAGGCCGACATCTTCAGGGTTCAGTTTTTGGCGCCGCGACCGCAGGAAATCGCCAAGCTCACTGCGGACGGTTTCAGACATAGTAGCCTTCGCCTAGGGAGGGACTGCGCAATCCCAGGATAATACCATGCCTTGCTAACCTCTGTCAGCCTGCCATGGTGGCGCAAATCTCACGAGAGTATGGATATGGCCGCCGCAAGCTCAACGTCTACCCCCGCGCCCCCATCACCGAAGCACGCCGTTCGGTTATCGCTCACGATCAATGCGACTCGGTACGAGGTCGACGTCGGCCCGACCGCAACCCTCCTTGATCTCATTGCGGACCAACTTGGTCTCACCGGCACCAAGAAGGGTTGCGACATGGGCGCCTGCGGGGCCTGTACGGTGCTGGTGGGCCGGCGCCGCATCAAGTCGTGCCTCGCGCTGGCGGCGTCCTACGATGGCGCGGATATCTCGACGATCGAGGGCATTGGAACGCCGGACACCCTGCATCCCCTCCAAGCCGCTTTCATTCGGCACGACGCTCTGCAATGCGGCTATTGCACGCCCGGCCAGATCTTATCCGGCATCGCACTCCTGGATGAGAAACCACAGACCCTGGCCGCGATCCGTGAGGGCATGAGCGGCAATCTCTGTCGGTGTGGTGCCCATCCCAACATCGTCGCGGCG
>JANLPY010000277.1:0-1925 GCA_031367505.1 Hyphomicrobiaceae bacterium
CCTTGGCCCGCTCCAGCATTTTATCCACCTCGGTGAGATAAAGATTGCTGAGCAGCGGGGAGATCACTCCGCCTTGCGGGACGCCACATCGACCATTGGCTTTCAGCATGATCTTCAGCAGGTGCATCACGTCCGGATCATCGATCCGCTGTGCCACCTTGGCCAACAGCCGGTCGTGCCGGACATTGTCAAAATAGCTGCGCAAGTCGATGTCTATGACGCGTGTCTTCCGCTGAACGATTGCCTTGGCCACTCGGTCGACCGCTTCATGAGCTGTCCGTTTGGGACGATATCCAAACGAACCCGGTTGGAAATCGGCCTCGAAGATCGGCTCCAATATCAGCTTGAGCGCGCCTTGCACCACCCGGTCACGGATCGCAGGAACCGAAAGGATGCGGACTTTTCCGCCATCCTTAAGAATAGCCTGCCGCCGAGCCGGCAATGGCGCATACGTGCGCCCGGTCAGTTCGTCCCTGATCTGCGCGAGGAAAGCTTCGACGCCTTGCGCTTCGATGGCCGCGAAGGTGACACCATCTATTCCTGGTGCCCCATCGTTCTTTTCGGCCAGCGCGTACGCCGAGCGTAAAGTTTCCAACTTGCAGACATGAACGTACAAACCCCAGAAACGCCATGACGTTTCGGTCTTCGCCTTGACGTATAGTCTCCGCCTCAGGTCTTGCAAATCGATGGACGCCTTTGTCATCTCGTCCTTGCCTTCCCGATTGAAAGAGACATTACAGACAGCTGGGCCCCTTTGCTCCGTGGACGTTACTCCACCTCAACGCTCGTACAGGCCCATCCGCCACCCTCTCGCCGTCGATCGATTTCCCGGTTGAGCCGGTTATACGATCTACCTTCTCCGGCGATTTCGCACCGGGACGAGGAGGGCTTCTCCAGTTGCTCAGCATGTCCTTGTCACCGTGCTGTCGCTTCCACCCCGCCGAGGTTGAAGTGCCGTATCGGTCAGATTTCGGCACCCCATGCTGCCTTCGCCCTTCGGATGTGGGCTCGGCCCTCGGGTCTTTTCAATTTCGAGGCCACATTCGCGTTCACTGTCGTTACGGCCCGGTGACTCGTGATCTCCCCGAGGGAGACCTTGTCGATAGGCTTCAGGATCTTGGTTTCCCGCTACCCTGCTATCCAAACTACGGGGCTCCTGACTGTTACCCCGGCAGGTCCGTCTCCTGCTGAACATGCCAGCCTTCACTGGACACACAACCGTGCGTGAACCTCTCGATTCAAACGGCTCCCAATGTTCGGCCGTTGCCATGGCATAGTGGCCAATGCGCAAAGAGGCTGGGGTGCGTTCGGCGGAACCGATCGAACCAGTCTCTTGCACCTTTGGTCTGATGAACCATCCGCTTAAATTTGCGGCGCGCCCATCGAATGACATAGGCATCGATCCGCCTCAGGGTCGGACGCAATTGCGTCGAATAGAACTGACTGTAGTAGGTGATCCAGCCACGGACGGACGCCGTCGTAATTTTCACTCGTCGGTCTTTCTGACGAACGGAAATGACCAGCGTGTCAGGATCGACTCTAGATATTTCACTTCAAATCCAAGATCACGATGCCATTTGAGAATGACGTGGCCAGCATCGTCATTGCGTGAAATTGAGCCTCGAAGACCTATGCGGTCGGCCTTCAACGCAAATTGTCTGCAGTCATCTGTGGTTTCGAACCGATAGCTGGCGTAGCCACTTTCCGAAAACTCGTGAAGGTCCTGCGTGCCGGTCGCTTCGATCGACGGCGCGCTCTCGCATTGGGGCTTTTGCATCGCAGGAAGGTTCAGGCTCGCGAGATAGCCGTCAAAGGCAATCCGTAAAATGCCGGTTCGATTGGCGCTGACTTTAGTCCTTGGTAAGGTGCCTCTGGTCATCAAGCGATCAACTTGTCTGAGGCTCAACATGAGCCGGGTCGACGCC
>JANLPY010000313.1:0-3506 GCA_031367505.1 Hyphomicrobiaceae bacterium
GTTCCGATTGGGGACGATGTCGATGTACATGAGCACGTTGATATATGATTTGCACGCTATCGAACTGAGTCATTGCGTCGCAAGACATGGGCACATTACAAGAGCGCCCGAACGGCAATCTGCATCGAAAACCCGTGCGCCTTGCGGCTTTCGTCAAGACATGCCCGCTATTCGGTCCGGGAACGTCGGCTTAGTCACTCACTGACGCCAGAAACTTTGACCGCGGAGGAGGAAGATTGCAGCGTCAGCGGGTGCTTGCGAAACCCAGCCGCATAAAAAGTTGACCGCGAGACGTCGAAGCGTGCGCGAACGGTGTCCCAGTTCTCTCCACCCGCAAGCAGTTGTCGAGCCATGGCGATCTGGTCTTCATTCATCGCTGCTGGTCGGCCGCCAAAAATTCCTTGCGCGCGCGCAGAGGCAAGGCCGGCGAGTGTCCGCTCGCGGATGAGATCTCGCTCAAATTCCGCGAGTGCCGCGAACAGCGTGAACACCAAACGCCCCGAGCTGGTCGAGGTGTTGAAATCCTGCGTGAGGCAGCGGAAGGCGATGTCGCGCGTGCGCAAGAGTTCGATGGTCTCGATGAGTTGCCTTGTGGAGCGCGCCAGGCGATCCAGTTTCCAGACGACGAGTTCGTCCCCGGCACGCATGTTGTCGAGCAAGCGCATAAGTTCCGGTCGGTCTGTTCGGGCGCCCGACGCCGTCTCTTCGTAGATGCGCGCGCACTTGGCTTCGCGGAGAGCATCGATTTGCAGTCGGTGATTCTGGTCGATGGTCGAAACGCGGGCATATCCAAGCAACATGATGATTTTGTTTTAAAACTTGTAAGTGGCGTCAAGTTTCCAGAATACCACATGTCGGACGAGCGCGCAGGCTCAAACAGGCAGGCTGTGGACAGCCGTTTCGGTGTCCGAATAACATTCGTTTGTTAGAAGGCATACAACCTGAGGAGGCACATCAATGAGCAAGCCAACAACCGTTGTGGGATTGCAGGACAAGGTCGCCCAGAAAATTGCCGAGCTGGTCGATGTAGTCGAGCAGCATCCAGAACACCGGGGCGTGTTGTCGACGAGCGAGAAAATCGCGGTCGCGATCGTGCTGCGGCGGAGGGAATCGTCATATCGAACTCAAAGCGACCGTAAGAGAGTTGACGTGCGCCCAGGTCAGCAAGAACCCTTAGGCCGGGCGCCACCCGGTTTTTGGCCGGCTACCGGATTGGGTTTGGTCTGGGACGGAGAGGCGGATTTGGCCTAAGGTCGAATGCCGCGGCGGCACCACGTGGTTGCAAATGCCGCATCAAGAAACTGCCTTTAAGTACTGCGTTCACAGCATAAATCCGAGGAGGCGTGACTTGGAAGACGCGATCGAAAAATCGGCGATGCGCAAGGTCTACTCGCGGCTGCTGCCCTTCGCGATGCTGTCCTACATCCTGGCCTACATCGACCGCATCAACGTCAGCTTCGCCGGCTTGACCATGGGCGGCGATCTCAAGCTTTCGGCCACCGATTTCGGCTTTGCGCTCGGCACGTTCTTTCTCGGCTATTTCATCTTCGAAGTGCCGAGCAACGTAATCATGGAGAAGGTCGGCGCGCGCATGTGGATCGCGCGCATCATGATCACCTGGGGCATCTGCGCCGGCCTCATGGCACTGGTTTACGACGTGACGAGCTTTTCCATCGTCCGCTTCCTGCTCGGCATCGCGGAGGCGGGCTTCTTCCCGGGGATGCTGCTCTATTTCACGTACTGGTTCCCGAGGAAGCACCACGCCCGCATCGTCTCGAGCTTCCTTGCGGGGTTGCCAATCGCCGTCGCAGTGGGATCGCCGGTGTCGACGGCACTGCTCAGCCTCGACGGCATGTTCGGCCTCAAGGGTTGGCAGATCATGTACATCGCCGAGGCCTTGCCGACCATCATCATCGGCGTCCTGACGCTGCTGGTACTGACTGACCGGCCGGAACAGGCGAAGTTCCTCACCGCCGAGGAGAAGGCCTGGCTGACCACCACGCTCGCCTCCGAACGGCGCGAGAAGGAAGACCGGCACGAGTTCAGCATGTGGGCGGCTGTACGCGATCCGAAGGTGCTGATGCTCTCGCTGATGTATCTGGTCGTCACGTTCGGCAGTCTGGCGATGCTCTACTATACGCCGGTTATCGCCAAGATGCTGAACGGCGCCTTCGGTGCCGTGCCGCCGGTCGTGACGGTGCTCATTCCGTACATCTTCGGCCTGATCGGCATGCTGATATGGGCACGCGTCGCCGATACGAACCTATGGGAGGCGATGATCAACGGCAAGGTGCTGCTGCTGGCGGTGAACTACTTCGGCATCGTCACGGCGAGCCTCGGCATGCTCTATTTCATCCCCCAGATCATCAAGTCGCTGGATATCGGGCCGGTCAGCGCCGCGCTCGGGATCAGCGCCAACATGACGGTCGGCTGGCTGACCATGATCCCCTACATCTTCGCCGGCATCGCCATGGTCGCCTGGGGCCGCATCTCCGACGCCATGAACGAGCGGCGCTGGAATCTGCTGGCTGCCTGCGTGCTTTCGACGGGTGGCCTGGTGCTCGCCGGCTACAAAATGGGCACCTGGTGGGCGCTGGTCGGCATGACTCTGGCGGCCATGGGGTTCTACGGGTCGAAAGGTCCGTTCTTCGCGATGCCGCCGATGTTCCTGGGCGGCACGGCACTTGCCGGCGGCTTCGCCTGGATCAACTCGATCGGTAATCTCGGCGGCACGGTGGGCCCCTACTATGTCGGCTACATGAAGGATCTGACGGGCGAATTCTCGGGCGGCCTCTACGGACTGGCGTTACTCAGCTTGATCGCAGCGATTGTATGCGCGTTCTTCCTGCACATTCCCGATCCGGTGGCGCGGGCCGGGGGAACGGCCTCCGAGGGCTTGCGGGGGTAGGTTGGTGCCAAACAAGAGGCGTAGGTTGGGGGGCCTGTGAACAATCATAGACGGCCTAAGCAGAGATTCGCCAGTTGACCAACGAATCGACATTTCGCTCTTGGTTCAAGGCTTCCACGGCCGTGTGTATTTCGCGGTCGAGGGCTTCGACATTGGTGAACGTCTGGTGGGCCAGATGATGCGCCTTGAGATCGTGCCAGACAACCTCGATATCATTGAGTTCGGGCGCGTATTGGGGCAGCCACTCGACGGTGAGCCAGTGTTTGCGCACATCGAGCGCCGCCAGCGTGATCTTGCTGACATGGATCGGGCCGTTATCCTCGACCAGCACGACGGGTTTCATCGCGCGCCCGGGCCGGGGGCCGTAGTGGCGGTCGAGTTGCTCCAGATGCGCAATGAAGTCGCTGCTACGCTTGGTCCTGCTCGTGTGCACGATGAGGCGACGCGTGACGTGATCGAGCGAGCCCATCATCGCCACCTTCTTGGCCTGTCCCGGCGCTGGCACGCGCAGGTCGGCACCGCATTTCGCCCACGCACGCGCCAGATAGGGATGGGTCAACGCCTCGCTCTCATCGCCGTAGAGCAGCACGATGTCGCC
>JANLPY010000318.1:0-1978 GCA_031367505.1 Hyphomicrobiaceae bacterium
GGCGACGCCCCGAACACCGCCACCGACAGATGATGCTCGCCCATCACGAACACGTTGCTCTCGAGCTCGTCGGCCGCCTGCCGCAATCCCGCGATCTGCGACACCGCCGCGTCCTGACCCGACACCATCTGGTTCTGTCGGCGCTGCAACAATTCACGGCCCGCGCCTTTGCCGATGATCGCAAAGCGTCGCGCTCGCCAAAACGACGATCCCGACGAACACCGACCCGGCCTGGCGCATGTCGATCGCCCCGAACATCCACGTAATCGCCGTCATGATCAGCGCGAGCACCGCCAAGGACTTGCCGACCGCGCCGGTCAGGTAGCTGACGATCGTATTCAACATCGTCTCCGCGCTGCCTGAGCCTTGCGCCAAACTCGGCTCCACCATCAACACCGCCGTCGCCGCGAATACGCCAAACCGCACAAGCGCAGTTTTCGTCGCATTGTTCATTTCGCTTCTCCTGTCTTGAACATCCCGCCCGGAGTGGCCCGAGCACGCCCGAACACGTCCCACGTCGGCGGCGGGCCGGCCGGCGCCACCTCCATGCGCCGAACCGCGCCACGCTCACCCACGGCCGCCGTTGCCGGCTCGCCGCGCTCCACCGGGCTCTCCCGCGTTCCAAGCGCCGGCACCCAATCCTTGATTTCCAACGTGGCCGCCTTGCCCCGCAGCCGCTTGACCTCGGCCGCCACGCGATCGGCCACACCAGGCGGCGCCAAACCCGCATCGCCCTTGCCGACGAACCACTCGAGCGCCGCGCGCTCCGCATCGCGAACCCCGCCCTTGGCTGCAGCAAGCCGATAGGCCTCAATCAGGGCCGCGGCCGCCTTCATGTTCAGACACGGATCAAAAGCGCCCCTGATCGTCAGCCCGACCTCTTTCAGAAACACCCCGTTCACACCCATCAGCCCGAGGTCCAGATCTTCGCCCGCCGCGATACGCACCGTGGCGATCCGCACAGCCTGCTCTTCCGTGTCCACCGGCAGAGTCGGAACACCCCCGGAATTGAACCGGATGGCCAGTCGCGATACTGCGCTCTGGACACTGGCGATCGCCGCCACCTGCTCCAGCGCCATGGTGGGCGCGCACAGAGCCGCTATGTCCGCAAGTGCTGCGCCCATTGAAGTCCTCAATGCTCTTGCTTCAGTCGCGCCGAACCGCTTAAAACGAGCGGCCATATGTTGAGGCCGACCATCCTCTCCGAGCGCCATACCCACGAGATATGCCGAAACAGTCCGAATCACTTGGCTATCTTAATGACCTATGGTGGAGACAATAGAAATGAGCAAGCCCCCCCTCTCGCGGCGCCAGATGAGCAAGCTCCCCCTCTCGCGCCGCCATACCGACGCCTTCCTCGAATATCTGATCCAGATGCAGACCAAACAGTTAGAGACACGGGTGGTTGCCGAGAGGCGCTACCGGTTTCAAGTTCACCTCACCACGATGTTCTGGCTGCACGTCCAATCTCGCGACGTCACGACGCACGCCATGGCCGACCTCACCGGTCTAGACCGCCGCACAATAAACAGTGGATTTAGAGAGCTAGTCGACCTCGGGGTCGTTCGCCAGATCCTCGTGAACGCTAGCCATGGCAAAGGTCGCGCCCACCAATACTTCTTCACGGACGACTTCGTATCCGAGATCATGAAAATCCATATGTCTTTAAACTGATTATCTTTATAATATTTAATTCTGACCGTCTGAGCGATCAAGCCATACCAGACATCACTTCATATAAGCGTGGAGTGTCTTTAGCGACCTCAAGGCAGGTCGCTACGCTCTCAGCGTCACTTTCAGCACCGATCGGCGACAGCAACGATTATTCGTACAAGCTATTATCGTGTCGCCTGCCAACTCGTTAGCCGCCATGTGGGCCTCCGTGCTGCCAAGTCGCATCAATTATCCGCTTTCTTTGCACGCTTAAGTTGTACTATAGCGATCATCGCAGCCGCGTCGCCGGTCGTTCATACAGTCC
>JANLPY010000481.1:0-3272 GCA_031367505.1 Hyphomicrobiaceae bacterium
GCTGCGGCCGATGAGCGCGGCGCTGGTCGCGCCACCGGTTGTCTGGCTGTCGATCCTGAACGCCACCGTCTGCACCTTCGCGCCGGTGCTGATGGTGATGATGGCCATCGAACGCATCGGCGCCGCCCTGGCCGCGCAGACCGGCATGGTCGGCCCGCTGTCCACGATTCTGATGGGCGTGGTGATCCTCGGCGAGCCGTTCACGGTCTGGATGGCGGCGGGCACGGTGCTGGTGCTGGCAGGGATCTGGTTGCTGGCGAAGTGGCGTTGAGCCAGCCGCGCGATCCGTACGGTGCGAACCCTGCGGCCTCGCTCGCAAGATCGGCGCAGTCACCCACCATCAAGGTTGCCGTGGACGGGAAGCACTGCATCTCGGCAGACCCGCAAATCATGCACGGCGCCGTGTGCCCGCGGGGCACGCGGATACCAGTGTCTATCGTGCTGAACAACCTGGCGGCAGGCGAGAGCACGGCCACGATCCTGGACGCGTGTCCGATCTTGAAGGCGGAGCACATGCCGGCGGCCATTGGTTATGGGGCTGACCGAGTCCGTGAACCATGTGTCTCGGTACCTGCGTAGGCATGCGTGATGCTGCTTTGCATTTCTGTAATCGCCGCTTCGAGCCGCTCATCTTGAACGTTAGCTTGTCACCTTCGAGATCTGATTCGCGACCGCTCGGAGTCGACCCATAGGAGCCAGCGGCAGTTTTCAGAGCGAATGACCGGTCAAACTCGGAACTTGACCCGCACCGACGCCATCGACTCGCATGAGCTGGCCACAGCGGTCGTGCGCGCCTGCAGACCAACGGCTGCGACAATTCCGCGGCCGAACGGGCTGCATTCGAAAGTCACGAACTGGCGCTGCCGACCCTGAGCGGCCAATCGGAGACGAATGAAGCAGTCGGTCAGAGAGCGGTCTCGCAGCGGAAGTGAAGGCCTGATGGACTGTCAGCTCGTCACAGGAGACGAGGTCATCCTGCGGTTCTCTTTGCGTAGAAGTCTTGAAGTTCAAGGATGCAACGTCGAATTGACCTGAAGTCGGTTCTAGGGACAACTATCGAAATGTCAGGTGTCGCAACGCCCAGGTCCAACACGCCACGGGGGCCGCGAGCGGTATTGATTAGATCGACGTAGCAGCCATAGTCAATACCGTAAACATGAAATCGCTTGCCCGGCTCGTCTTGAGCGGACATGCCCTTTCGGAGCACGTGAAGGACGCGCTCGTCATACAGAAAATCCACGAGTGGGTCGCGTGTGCCTGCTTCAAGCAGGAAGGCCTTGGTTTGCCGTTCCCTGATGACCTTGTCAACAATCCACATGAGCAAAGCCTTCGCCCGCTCGTGCGAACTGACAGCCGCATCCTTGGATGCCTGGTACCACTGCTGGGCAGCCGTACGCACATCTCCTACGGATATCGTCGCGTCGCCCGCTCGTTGAGCTGCATGGCTCAGTATGTGGATCACATCTCTCGGCACGCCCTCACAAGCCCGCACGGCTTCATCGAATGCGTTCGACTGCGTGAAGCCTTGGGACAGCAGAGCGGCTTCAGTTCTGGGAACGGGTAGACCCTCCGTCTCAAGCGAAGCTTGGACATGCTTCAAGACCAGTGCCTTGAAAAAGGCGACCGCCTTTTCTTCGTCATTGTCAAAAACCATGAAGTCATCGAGATTCAGCGCGGCTGAAATATCGGCACCAAGTTCAAGTCCAATGTTGCCTACCGTGGCGTCGGGGACGAGGAGACGACTACGCTGTTCAATGGCTGCAATCTTGACGGTCACGCCGTTGATCGGAAAAACGGCGCGCCGTAGAAGGTCAGCGAGCAAAGGTTGAAGGTCCAGCGGAACCTCGCTCCACTCGTCTATCAGTATCCAGAGGCGCTGCTTTGGCAAGGTTTGAACAACCTTGCGTAGAGCGCTTCCAACACTGCCGAAGTTGACTCGGTGGACCTCCTGGCCAGTTACCGTTTTCTTGGCCGACACGGCCTCGCGGTCGGAGTCGCTTAGCTTCGCCGCCCCCGAAAGCGACGCTGACGAGGTTGACGCAGCAAAGCCGAGCATTGACTCAGCAGTACCTGCACTTTCCGCCGACGCGCCGGTCTCAACAATCGTCGTACCAACCACTCGCACGGCACTGTGCGCCTCAAATAACTCGTCCAATGCATTGCCAGCAACACCCAAGTTCACTGGGCCGTCGTGCTCCACAGCCTGCTCAAACAACCTCCCGTGGATAGCTGCAAGCACATCAACAAGAAGTCGCGTCGCGCGTTGAGCGATAGGAAATGACGGATCGGCGTACACGCCGCCGGCGGAGCCAAGATTTCGCATGTCAAGCTGGATTGCCAGTTCGCCACCCGCCTGCTTTGCTTGCCTCAACACGCTCAACAAATGGGTCTTTCCAGTCCCTCGACGACCAAACACGATCTGGTGATCGATCGACGAAAGCGCCGTGAAGACCGAGCCAAAATCGACAAAAGTCTTCTGAAGAACTTCGTCGTCCTGGCGCTCAGCTCGCTTAGCAATTCGAAGGAACGCAAGATTCGTTGATCGCATCGCGGTGGCCCGTGGGTGGAGGAATCAAGCGCGAATGATGCACGACGCACGCCGCGCGCGGCGGCGACCCTGGCTGACCGGTTTCAAGGAACAGAGTGAGCGGCGGTTTGTGGCCGCGAGCGTGATTTCACAATCACGCGAGCAAGCTGCCGGCAAAGGCCAGCTTCCACAGCCACCAGGAAGTCGTTCCCGCCGAGGAACTGATGTCGGCGAATCGCTGCCGTGAAGCCGCCACACTGAGGGTAGCGGCAGCCAGTCCGAGGGTTCATTGCGGTAAGCGCAGCTCGTTGCCGTCGAGCGCGAGCCGCTCAAGGTGCTTTGCTGGCACGATGGCCGGCGCTTCTGAAGGAGAACTCTCATGCGCGTCATCCCACTCCTGCTGACGATGGCCTTGCTCGTACCAAGCTTCGCCTTCGGGGCCGACATCGGCACCGGCGATGAGCTTGAAGCAACGATCAGGCGGCTCGACCTGGCGGAAGCCGACGCGGTGCTCCGGGGCGACTTTGCCGCCATCGACAAACTCTGGGCACCGGACATGATCGTCAACAATCCCCTCAATCAGGTCGTTAGGTCGAGCCGTGGCCGGGTGCGAACGGGCGCCGTGACGTACGCATCGTTCGTGCGAAACATCGAATCGATTCAAGTCCATGGCGACACCGCCATCGCGATGGGCAACGAGGTCGTGGTGCCGAGCGGCACGTCGCCCGGCGCTGGCACCACGATT
>JANLPY010000505.1:0-1754 GCA_031367505.1 Hyphomicrobiaceae bacterium
GTATCAATGACGTCTCAACAACAGGAGTGTATACGATGCGTAAACCAAGTATGCCGAAGAGGTCAAAGGGATCGAAGCCCAAGCGGCAAGTCGAGCTGTCCTACGAGGCAACCATCGCGGCCAAGGGCACGGCGACGATCAGTCAGTATGACATGGACTCGGCTCGCGATGAGCTCGAGGACGGCATTGCGATAGGCACCGTCGAGGCATGGCTGAAGAACGGGCTTATCAGCAACGAGTTCCACAACTCGAACGAGTCGGACATCGAGTTGACCAAGGTCGGCTTTGTCAAGCCCCACGCTTGCTCCAGCCCGAACTGCAACCTCAAGGTCGACTACCAGGTCGACTACCAGCTTATGTGCAGCAAGCACATGAACGAGGAGGTTGCTCTTGTTCAGTGCGTAGTCAAGGCTCACGACGCCGGCGAGTGGCAGGAGATCGACAAGACCGCGCGGCTCGACAGCGTGTTCCCTCCACGGGAGCCCGAGACCGCGGAGCCGGCCGAGGAAGACTGGCCCGCATAAGACATCACTGGGATCCCGGGCATTGCGTTCGGGTCCCAGTCATTGTATAATGGAGCGTTAACCACAAAGGAAATGCCGTGAAGATATTCCTTACTGACAAGCGAGGCCACACCCTCCACGAGTTCGATGATGCAAAGATGCACACGGCACAGGCCGCGACTTCAATCATCACCCACGCGGGCAAGTACTTCCAGTTCAATCACACGGTCAAGGGAGGCGGCGCAGTCTCATTCTCCGAGGCCTATCTGCTCAACTATGAGCAACTTCAGCCACGGCCGATTGCTGAGCTGTTCGAGGAAGAGGAGGAACGCCTTGGCCGATGAACTGATGGCTTGCCCGCTGCCGTGGTGCGGCGGTCACGCCCGCGTCAAGAAGTCACCGATCTCGACGCTTGCGAGGGTGACTTGTGAGGATTGTCATCTGCTTTCACCGATGTTTGATACCGAAGCCGAAGCCAGCGCCGCATGGAATTGCAGAGACACTCGCATCGCATCCACCCGCCCAGCCGATAGCGCGCTGGGGGATGAGTTGGCGCGTGAAGCCTTGTTCGGCATCGAACTGGCGCGAACCGAAGTCGTCAATCCGGTCAACGGCTCGCGCCCTTACAGCTATGTGACCTTCGCTGACGCTCGCATCGAGTTTCAGCAATTCGACCGCGAAATCAAGTATCACAACGGTAGCCCGATCTATGACGCCGCGACCGACAAGGCGGCGGCACAGGCCCAAAGCATCAATGACATATTGTTCGACGTGGCAAAGCGCGCAATCTCCCTCCGCCAACCATCGCCACCCCCGGATAGCGCGTTGATGGACGACCTGTCCAAACTCGCCATTTATGCAGACCACGCCGATCTGGACCGCGCCGATCGCGATGTGATTGCTGCTATATATTCGCGAATGTCCGAAGCCCTCCGCCAACCAGCGCCACGCGCCGATGATGCGCTGCTGCAATGCGGTTTCCGTTGGAGGGTGGCCTATAACGGCGGGGGCTTTACGACTTGGGTGCTGGCCGAGACGCTGCCCGAATTTGTGGAAGATGCCACAGTCGAAATTGAGCCGATGTTCGCCCGCGCAGCACTTGCCAGTGAGAAACCCACCGGCCCGGTCTGCACACTGTGCGGCCTTACGCTTGCAAAGGGAGATTGAGCGATGGACGAAGCCGAACTTCTCGCTGAGTTTCGGGCGCTGTTCGACTGGCGAGGCACAGAACGCCTGACCGCGAAGCAATGG
>JANLPY010000517.1:0-3230 GCA_031367505.1 Hyphomicrobiaceae bacterium
ATCAACGCCTCGCACTGCACGACCGATAAATCACCCAATTGCGATACAAGTGCCTGAAATCCCCGGCTGTTCATGCCATCCTCCTGAGTGTCGAATCACACACTCAGAATGCCTCAACTTAATGGCGGAACAGAGCCACTCACCTCTGTCTCGGCCTTGCAGATAAAAACATGAAAGATCCGAGACCAAATGCGGGGAGTTGCGGTTTAGATTTTGCAGAAGCACAAACTGCGTATTGGTCCAAAAATGCCGAGAACTATTGGCAATATTGTGTAACTTTTACAAATCGACACGAGACGAATTCGCGCCACGTCCAAATAATCGGTGAATAATTTGCAAGTCTTGTCAAAACAATTGACGACAAGATCGGTGTGCCGCGACTAGGAAGCACGACGCTACCGCTCATGGTCAGACTCGACAACTGCTACCACGTCATGGACGGTCACGGTCCCAAACCGGCCATCAATCGATTGGTTATCGCCATCCTGGCCCATGCTGGCAATATCTCGACGTGACGATAGCGAATGCGACCAGTTTCAGTGCGGCGAGCAAGACCAAGGAAAGCCAACGTACCGCCGTTGACACCAAAAAAGTGGAGGCAAGATGCAGTTTTATCTCGACGGCTACAAGCCCGGCGACCCCGACATCCTCACGGCAGCGCCCGGCGCCGAGAACCGATCGGCGAAACTTCCCGACGTGGTTGACGTCCTCATCGTCGGCAGCGGCCCGGCCGGAACGCTGCTGGCCGCACAGCTCTCGAGTTTCCCCGGCATCAGTACCCGGCTCGTCGAGCGTCGGGACGGTCCGCTCAAACTTGGACAGGCGGACGGTGTTGCCTGCCGCACTGTTGAAATGTTCGATGCGTTTGGCTTGAGCGGCACTCTCCTCCGCGAGGCCTATTGGGTGAACGAGACGGTCTTCTGGCGGCCGTCGCAGGACGACACGTCGCGGATCGTGCGCACCGGTCGCGTTCAGGACACCGAGGAGGGATTGTCCGAGTTCCCGCACGTCATCGTGAACCAAGCCCGGTTGCAGAAATACCTGCTCGACTACATGCTCAGGTCGACGACGCGATTGGAGCCAAACTACGGCCTTGAATTCGTAACCTTGAAGGTCGAACCCGAGGGCGAGCACCCGGTCGTGGCCACGCTCCGCAAAGTGAGCGACGGCTCGGAAGTTACTGTTCGAGCCAAGTACGTTGCCGGCTGCGATGGAGCCCGTAGCTTAGTGCGTGATGCGATTGGCGCCGAGCCGCGTGGCGACTTTACCAACCACGCCTGGGGCGTTGTGGACATGCTAGCTGTCACCGACTTCCCGGATATCCGGCTCAAGGCCGCGATACAGTCCAAGGACGAGGGCAACATCCTCATTATCCCGCGCGAAGGCGGCTACCTGGTGCGGCTGTACGTGGACCTCGGAGAGACCGATCCGAACAACCGCGAAGCCTTCCGCCGGATTACCCAGCAACAGGTCATCGCAACCGCACAACGCGTGCTGCATCCGTATACGCTGGACGTGAAAGACGTCGCGTGGTTCGCGGTGTATCAGGTCGGCCAGCGCGTCACGGATCGGTTCGACGATGTTCCCGTGGAACATGCCGGGTCTCAGCTGCCTCGCGTTTTCATCGCAGGCGACGCCTGCCATACGCACAGCGCCAAGGCTGGCCAGGGCATGAACGTCTCGATGCAAGACGCATTCAACCTCGGTTGGAAGCTAGTCGCGGTTCTTGAGGGCCGAGCCAAACCGGATCTGCTGCGCACCTACTCCGTTGAGCGACATGCGATTGCACAGGGTCTCATCGACTTCGATAAGGAGTGGTCGAAGATCATGGCGTCACCGCCGAAGGATCCGAAACACCCCGAGCTTGGCGGGGTCGATCCCAAAGAGCTTCAGGCGTACTTCGTCAAGTCGGGGCGATATACGGCCGGCGTTGCCACCCACTACCCGCCGGCAACGATACTCACCGCTCGAGCAACGCACCAGGCTCTTGCCAAAGGCTTCACGGTCGGCATGCGTTTTCACTCGGCACCGGTTGTGCGCCTCGCGGACGCCAAGCCTATGCACCTCGGCCACGTCGCTCGTGCCGACGCCGCTTGGCGCATTTATGCATTTGCCGACGCTAGCGGACAACGATTGCGGGAGCTAGCCGGCTTCCTGGCGGACGCGCCAAATTCGCCGGTCCGCCGCTTTACTCCAACGGGTGCGGACATCGACAGCGTGATCGATGTTCGTGCGGTATTCCAGGACGGGCACCGCGACCTCAAAGTCGAAGCGCTGCCGTCGATCCTGCTTCCGTGCAAGGGGCCGTTCGGACTTATCGACTACGAGAAGGCCTTCTCTGCCGACCGCAAAGCCGGATCGGACATCTTCGAAATGCGCGGCATCGACCGCGAAAAAGGTGCGATTGTCATCGTCCGTCCCGACCAATACGTGTCGAACGTACTCCCCCTGGACGCGCATGATGATCTCGCAGCCTTCTTCGACGCCTTCATGCTACAGATGTCGTGAGCCGCCTCCAGCCGTGCACGGAGTCACTGAACATTACGTTCTAAACTTGACAGCGGTCGGACGAGGCGGCCTCGCAAATGACCGCCTCGTTGTAATGTTAGCGGTAGTCGCGACGCATACGCTCTAGTTCGGCATCATCCGGCCGATATGGCTTGGCATGCGGATCAAATTCATTCCATCCAGCTTCTTTGTATTCGGTCTCGCGAGACTGCGCATCAATCGGTGAGTGCCGGTCCATAATGGCCTCGGCAGCCGCCAACTTGGGGTCACTGACGCGAGTAGTAACCATCGTGCCGCCGCGACGAACGCTCTCTGCGTACACATGAGCATGGCGCTCCGGCACACCCTCGCCGACCAAAGCGCCGATCAGTCCACCGGTGGCCGCGCCAGCTGCGGCACCTAGTGCGGTGCTTGCGAGCCAGCCCGCAGCAACGACGGGGCCGATGCCGGGAATAGCAAGCAAGCCCAACCCCGCCAATAACCCGGCGCCGCCGCCGACGGCCGCACCGATCCCGGCGCCGCTGCCGGCCGCGGAAACCTCATCAACATCCGCGTATTTTTCGCTCACGTATTTGTTCGCCACTAGCCCGGCCTTCTCAAGCTGGGTAGTCGCATCGGGGCTCCGACTCAGCGAAAGTTGTTGTGCAGCAACGACTTCACGTTTGAGCGAGGACTTCCCCGATGCCGACAGAGTGTAGCCAGGATTCGTTCGATTTCGGAAC
>JANLPY010000519.1:0-9778 GCA_031367505.1 Hyphomicrobiaceae bacterium
GTTCCGAAATCGAACGAATCCTGGCTACACTCTGTCGGCATCGGGGAAGTCCTCGCTCAAACGTGAAGTCGTTGCTGCACAACAACTTTCGCTGAGTCGGAGCCCCGATGCGACTACCCAGCTTGAGAAGGCCGGGCTAGATCTGCAGTTGGCAGGCGTTCAGGTTGGGCAGGTTGGAACGGCTCGCAAGCAATATTATGTTGCTGATTTCAACGGAGATGGGAAAGCGGATATCGTTCAGTATGATGGAACGATACGACTTTGGTTATCAACCGGGACTGGTCTGCAGCTGGCTGCGACTTACTCGGGCGCCGCGTCGACAGCAGTCGCATTTCCACTTGGATATCCTGCAGAGTTGCCAGTCGTTGGCGATTTTAACGGAGACGGAATGGCCGATATCGTCATCCCAAAGCCGCAAGGCACAGGCGTTTATGCCATTAACTTCGACGTGTATTACGGAACGGGCACGGGCCTCCAACGACAAAATTGGGGGACTTCCGAATCGTTCGTCATGCAGAATGTATTCGTCGCCGATCTCGATGGTGATGGCCGCTCTGATCTTATAATTGCAGGTGGTGTGTACGGCCCTACCTACGGCAACGCGACCAGAATATTCCTGGCGCGAGAAAACGGGTTTATTCCAGCGCCTGCGCAATATCAATTGCCGAATGGCGAAATCGCGGTCGCAGCCGTAGATGTCAACGGCGATGGCCGTAGCGAAATCATCCATCATAATGGCAATCTCGCCGTTCGGATCCGCGTATCGCAAGGTCAGGCCCCCGACCTGCTGACTACCGTCACCAACGACCATGGCGGCAAGACGCGGATCACGTACAAGCCATCGAGTGCATGGGTCAACGACCGCCTGCCGACGCTGCTGCATACGGTGGCGTCGGTCGAATTGGACAACGGCCAGAACGTGATCGGCCGCACCGATTTCAGCTATTCGGGCGGTTTCTACGACAGCGTCGAGCGTCGCTTCCTCGGCTTCCGGAATGCGCGCGCGGTGCTGCCGTGCAATCCCGGTGAGACGCTCTGCCCGGAACGTTACTTCGCGTTCCAGCAGGATGTGGCCTCGGCCGGCGCGGTGAAGGAACTCGAGTTCTGGACCGGGCCGAAGCCGGGCGTGGTGGCGGCCGGTGTGCCGACCGGCGTGATGCTGCGCAAGGACGTCAACACCTGGGACGTCAACACCAACGTGGCAGCGTTGCCGTACTGGGCGCGCAACATCGCCAGCGATCGTAACGAATATGACGGCGGGGCGACCAAGACTTCACGCACTGAGCGCACGTTTGACGCCTACAACAATGTCCTGGTGTTGACCGAGAAAGGCGACGTTGCCGACGCCACCGACGACAAGCGGTTGGTGCGGCAGCACTTCCCGAACACCACCGCCTATATCGTCGACCGGCCCGGGTCGGAGGCGCATTATCGCGTCGATGGCACGGTTATGTCGGAGACGCGGTTCAGCTACGACGGTGCCGCGAGCTACACCACGCCGCCATTGCGCGGCGACGTCACCCAGACGGCACGGTCACTGGTTCCTTAGCGCGGTTGATGACGACCCACGAGGTTGTGCAATTTTACTTTCGGTATCCTGAGCGACTTGTGAGGGAGAGTTCGATGACTTGGGGGGTGATGGACAGGTGGGGCGATACGGGCGCTAGGTTCGGCGTGACGCTCCTGGGGCTGATCGCGGTCATACTGCTGGCGGTAAGTCCGGCCAGCGCCCAGACCTGGGTCACGCGCCAGTCCACTTACGACAGCTTCGGCAACAAAACCTCGGAGACCGACGAGGTCGGCAATCGCACCGAGTGGCTGTACTACGCGACCTATCACCTGTTCCCGATCGAGACCCGCAATCCACTGTATTTTACCCCGGCTGACACGCGGCAGAAGACCACTGCCGTCTACGATCCGGTGTGCCAGAAGCCGATCGCGATGACCGACGTTGGCGGCGCCGTCACCACCATGACCTACGACGTCCACTGCCGGCCGTTAATGACGGTAAAGCAGGGCGGTCATACGACCCAGACGTATTACGTCAACGAGGGCAACCCAACCGCCCATTATGAGACCACGTACGTGACGCCGCCGAACGGTGTCGGCGCCATGTGGTCGGCAAGCTACCTCGACGGCTTTGCCCGGCCCTGGCTCAAGACTGCTTCGACCCCCGCCATTAACAGCTATTCTTATGCTTACACGTCGTACAACCAGCGCGGGCGGCTCTATGGAGATACGCTGCCGGTATTCGCCGCCGGCGGTGTCCCGCAATGGAGTTATCACACCTACGACGCGCTCGACCGGCCGACAACGACCAGCCACCCCGATGGCACCTCGACCTCGACCAGCTACGCGACCGGCGGTGCCGCCTTCAACAAGGCTACTACGCGTGACGAACTTGGCCGCGACACCGTCACGCACAAGGACGGTCATGGCCGTGTGGTGATGACCGAGCGCTACCTCGGCGGCAGCGGCCAGGTGGGCGGCACCTCCAATCGAACCCGCATGAAGTACGACGCCCTCGACCGGCTGATCGAGGTCACCGACGAACCCGGCAACCGCTGGTCGGCCACTTATGACAGTCTGTCCCGGCGAACCGCGGTCTCGGATCCCGATCATGGGGCCTGGTTGTTTACTTATGATGCGGCCGGTCGTCTGGTCACGCAGCGCGACGCCAGAAATGCCGAGAGCCGGTTCAGCTACGACGGCCTCGCCCGCATGACGCAGCGCCAGCACTTCCCCTCTGGCGCCACCACGCCGACCGAGACCTATACCTACAAATACGACTTCGCCGATGCTAACAAATGCCCGCTCGGCACTGGCTTCTGGAACGGCGGCAAGCTGTGCGCCACTACCACTGCCTCGGCTGCCGCCACCACCTCGACGGCGCACAACTTTGACGCCAACGGCAACAAGGCCGCCGATAATTGGACCCTGGGCGGTCAGACTTATACGCAAAACCAGCCGCACAGCGCCGGCGGGTTTGTCACCATGAAGAGCTGGTCGGACGGCGATGCGGTGGGATCAACCACCACGCAATGGCTCTATGACGACGCCGGCCGGTTGAAGTCGATCCCCGGTCACATCACCAGCCTGACCTACAATGCGCGCGGCCAGGTGACGGTGGCGGTCTATGCCAACGGCGTCACCACCACCAACACCTACAACGACCAGCGCGGCTGGCTGACGCGGGTGGTGACAGTCAAAGGTGCGACCAACTTGCAGGACGTGACGCTCGCCCGTGACGCCTTTGGCCGCATCACCGGCATCACACGAGCGGGCCAGGCGGCCGACAGCTGGACCTACACCTACGACACCCTCGACCGGCTGCTGTCGGCGACCAACGCCGGCAACGCCGCGCTGTCGTCGACCTACACCTACGACAGTGCCCACAACATGCTGTCGAACAGCCTCGTTGGCGCCTACGTCTACCCGGCGCAAGGCTTGAATGTCGTGCGGCCGCACGCGGCGACGCAAGCCGGCGTGATCACACTCGGCTACGACGCCAACGGCAACCTGATCACCCGCAACGGTGGCGCCACCGGGCGGACCTACAGCGTCGGCTGGTCGGCGGAAAACAAGCTCGCTCAGATGACGGTCGGGGCGCTAGCCTACAAATACGCCTACAGCGCCGACCATGCCCGCGTCATGAAGACCGTGCCCGGTACCGGCAGTACCACGCTGATCACGCGCTACCTCGGCCCCGACGCCGAAATCGATGATACCGGCAAGTGGACCAAGTACGTCCACGACGACGTCAAGCGGGTCGGCACCGGCGCGACGGCGGCAGCGTTCTTTCATCATCGCGATCATCTGAAGTCGATCAAGGTGATCACCAACGCCACCGGCACCGAGGTGCAGCGCACCACCTACGCCGCTTACGGCGACCGCGCCGCCCAGACCGGCACCCACGTCGAAAGCAAAAGCTTCATCGGCGAGCGCCGCGATGAGGAAAGCGGGCTTCTGTTCCTCAACGCACGGTTCTATGATCCCGCCATCGGCCGCTTCGTCTCACCCGACTGGTGGGATCCAAACAAGGAAGGAGTGGGAACCTGCAGGTATTGCTACGCGAGCAACGACCCGGTCAATAAAAGCGACCCGAACGGGCACGATATCATAACTTCACCAATGGTTGAATTGGGCTTGGCCATTGCTACTATAGGCATCGTGGGCTCCTATGCTGGCAAGGCCTTGCAAGACTCTGCCAAGGCCATTGCGAATGCGATGACTGCGAAGTCCGACGATGGGAAAGGAAAAGCTCAGAAAGGACAGGCCAAAGCTGCCGAAGACGCAAATAAGGAAAATGATAAGGCTGGCAACAAAGATCTGACTGGAGGCAATGGGAAATCAGCTCCGAACCCGCACGGCCAGCATGGGAAGCAGGATCATAAGGACAAAGTGGGAGAACTGGTTGATAAGGCTCAAAAAGAAGCTAAGGAGGGACAGCAGGTGTTGACGGGCCAACAAATACAAGGGGTCAACTCTACGCGCAAACCTGACGTTCAGATTGTTGATATACTTGAAAATGGAAAAATGAAATCGTCTAAGGTGTTCGAGGCCGAGAGACAGCCAAACAGCAAACGAAATAAGGAACGGGAAAAAGAATATGAAAAGCTAGGTATTGAGAATGAAACCCATGGCGTGGGCGAAGGAGCAGGAAAGGGAAAATCAGATAGTTCATCGAAGCAAGGGAACAATGATCCTTCGCCTGAAGAATAGACGCTCGTCTAGTAAATGATCGGGGCAGGGCCTGATGTGAAACATAAGATCAACACGACTGTGAAGGGCTGCAAAGATTTTCTGGCGTACCTTGAATCTATTGGATTCAGTTTCGCTGTGGGCGGCCGATTTCCGTCGACACGAGATATTTTTGTCGACCATGCCCGCGACTTGAAAATGAACAATAAGGGACTTACGCACCTATTTGCCTTCCCGTTGTTTGAGAAACATGAAAAATTTACGATTCTGGAGATGCATCGAAGAGATGGTGCAGTATATTTTGAGGAAAATCCACAATTAGACACCGCGTTCGCCTTAAGATCCCATACCGGAGGACCGTACTTAGAAATGTTGGTATCTTGCGATTCCGCTTCCGGAGCAGTCTCAGGTTGGATTGACTTGCGGGCCAAATTCTTAATGGAAAACCTGGAGATTCGAAAACCTTCCGAGAGATTGCGCAAAACGTTTAAGGAGCTCGGACGAATGATTAGAAAGTGAGTTCAAAATGCAGATACGCGTTGGTCGTTCTACGAAACGAGGGGTGCCACCATTGAACGACCGGGCAGATCCCTGACACTTTAGACCGGCAACATTCCTGACACCATTCTCTGTTTGTTTCCGCCGGTTTCACCGCGCAGCGCAGCCGCGCACGCGGCGGAACGAAGCGGTGAAACCGGCGGTCGCGATCGCTGACGCCGAGGTCATGCGCCAAGAAGCGCACAATGCGGTCGCCGTTTTCCAGTTCGGCGATGCCGACGGCTTCGCCGGCCCGCGCTTCGCCGACGAACACATGCTCATCTTTTTCCACTGACAGTGCGGCCCTGGTCGAGTAACCTAAACTCGATACATTTATCGCTTGCATTGGTGCAGCCTCTCGGAATGCAGAAGTACATTGAGCAAAGCCGAGCTACCCCCGCCGGAACCAAGCTTGGGGCCGAAGCCGGGAGCTTGTGGAAGGATTTTTTGCGGCATCTGGTCGATACCAATTGTATCGTCCCGACCGATGCGGATCGTGCCACCGAGGCACAGCGGCGGTCTAACCAGCGCATCGACGTTGTCCTCACTGAGCTTGGGCTGCTCTCGGAGGATAAAGTGCTTGTCGAACTCTCAGTGTTCTTTCGGATTGCGCTGGTCAATCCGGCCGACCTACCGGAGGAACCTGTTTCGACAGGTCTCGATCCGGCCTTTCTGAAGCGCAATCGTGTGCTCCCGATTGCTCTTTCCGAACAGTTAGTAGTGGCAATTGTCGCCGATCCTTTCGACCGGGACCTTCTCTCCTCGATTGGCTATTTTCTCGATCGACCGGTGGAGGCCCGGCTGATGCGGGCGCGGGATCTTGAAGCGGCGCTGAACCGGCTTCTTGCCGACCCCGACCCCGGTACAGAGGCTTCCGATGGCGGTGTTCACGTCGCCGACGATGACATCGAGCGTTTGAAGGAGGCGGCGAGCGAAGCCCCCATCGTACGTTTGGTGAACAGGTTGTTGAGTGCTGCAGTGTTGGAAGGAGCCTCCGACATTCACATTGAGCCGCTGCCAGCACATGTAGTTGTTCGCTACCGCATCGATGGTGTACTGAGCGATGTGGAGACGCTCGCGCCCGATGTTCAGGCCGGGGTCGCAACACGCATCAAAATTCTAGCAAAACTCAACATCGCCGAGCGGCGCATGCCGCAGGACGGACGAACTAAGGTGATGGTGGTCGGGCGGCAAGTCGATGTACGTATCTCGTTTGTGCCAACACAGCACGGCGAAAGCATTGTCATGCGCCTACTGGACAAAGAAAGAGTTGAACTCTCCTTCGACACGCTCGGGCTCGATGGGCCGGCCCGCCCGTCACTGGAACGCATGATCGCCGAACCGAACGGCATCATTCTTGTTACCGGGCCGACGGGAAGTGGCAAAACCACAACCCTCTATGCGGCGCTGAAGCTCTTGAACTCGCGCGAACGCAAGGTGTTTTCCATTGAAGACCCCATCGAGTATCAGCTCGCGGGCATCAATCAGATGCAGGTGAAGCCGGAGATCGGCTTGGATTTCGTGCATGCGCTGCGGGCCATCTTGCGCCAGGATCCAGACGTTGTGATGGTCGGCGAAATTCGCGACGTCGAGACGGCGCGCACGGCAATTCAGGCATCACTTACGGGCCACTTGGTGATTTCGACCTTGCACACCAACAGTGCGGCAGCGTCGATAACGCGTTTGATCGATATGGGTGTCGAAGACTACCTGCTGGCCTCGAGCCTGACGGGCGTCATCGCGCAGCGGCTGGTCCGCAAGCTTTGTGTGGACTGCGCGCGACCGCATATGGTCGAGCCGAACCTCGCTCGGCGCCTGCTGGATGAGATGCCAGAACATGGCGCGAATGTAGACCTGTCGAGATGTAGGGAGCCCGTAGGATGTCCGAACTGCCGCGGCACCGGGTTTCGCGGTCGCACGTGCATAACGGAAGCTCTGACCATCGACGAGGCTGTTCGCGGCCATATCGTCCGCCGCAGCGGCGACCGCGAGATCGAACGGGCGGCGCGAGACGCTGGCATGGAAACTTTATTGCAAGCGGGTTTGAGAAAATCGTTCTCAGGAATAACCACGATCGAGGATGTGCTGCGAGTGGCACGATTCTGAGCATGACCCTGTTCCGGTACTCTGCTTTTACACCAGACGGCAAAATCGAGAGTGGAGAGCTCGAAGCGCAAACCACTGACGAAATTGCAGGCCGGCTTGCATCCAGGGGCCTCACACCCTTCGAGACTAAGGCGGTAAAGAGCCGCTCGCCACCCTGGCGGCGGCCGGCATCGTCAAAATGGCGGCTCAAAGAATTTGCTCCCTTCGCGCGCGAGCTGGCCACCCTTTTGGCCGCGGAGTTGCCTCTCGACGACACCCTTCGCATCTTGGCTGGCCGCAAGAACAGCCCACGCAATGCGAAGCTCTCGGAAAGCCTGCTTGCTGATGTGAAGAACGGCATGGCGCTATCGGCCGCGCTCGAACTGCGCGCTGTTGGCGCACCCCGATATGTCGCGAGCCTTGTCCGCGCGGGAGAAGCGCGGGGCACCCTGGCGCCGACGCTGGCTGAGATTGCCCGGCTTCTCGAAGCGCGCGCCGAAATTGAGGCCCGCGTTCAGGCCGCCCTCACCTATCCGCTTGTGCTGTTCGCAATCGCATCCGGCACCATGGCCGTCGTGGTGATCTATCTGTTTCCAGCCCTGCTGCAGCTTTTCGATAGCAGCGGTATTGAGCCACCTACGGTTTTGGCCATTGCGCGCGACGTGGCCGCACTTCTGCGCGACTATTGGCCGGTATTTCTGGTGCTTGGAATAGCCAGCGTCGTCGCCATCATTACTGCCTTCAGACGAAAATCAGGAGCAGACCTGTTCGATCGAATTCTACTCCGATTGCCGCTCATAGGCGAATTGCGGCGTCAATCGGCGATCGCTGCATTTGCGCGAACACTTGGCATACTCGTGCGGAACGGCGTGCCGCTGGTACAAGCCCTGCAGATCACCGGAGGTGTTGTTTCGAGCCGAACCATGGCGAGCGGCCTGATCGCAAGCGCCGAGGCTTTGAAGGAGGGGTCACGTCTTGCCGACGCGCTGGCCAAGCATGGGCAATTGCCCGAGATGGCGGTACGTCTTGTGGCAATCGGCGAAGCGTCAGGTCGGCTTGATACGATGTTGCTTCATCTGGCGGACATGAGCGAACGTGACGCCACGCGCGGTGTCGAGCGCGCCATGACACTGCTCGCGCCGATCATCACAATTGGCGTGGGATTGATCGTTGGCAGCATTATCTTGTCGGTCATGCAGGCGATCCTTGCTGTCAACTCACTCGCGGTGCGATAATGCGCAACAGCGAAAAGGAAGGTGCTAAGCGGTCCGAGCGGGGCTTTACGTTGTTGGAGACGCTGATTGTTTTGGCAATTGTTGGGCTCGCCTTGCTCGCCGCTGTTCCAGCAATTCGGGGTCCATCCGCGGAAACGAATCTGAGATTGCATACGGTTCGTATTGTGGCGGCCCTTAAAACGGCACGCGCCCAAGCACTGGCAAAAGGCTTCGATGTTGCATTCGCCTTCGATGGACAAGCGAATGCTTGGAGTATCGAAGGTGCCGAACCATCGCCCCTCCCGAAAGAGCTCGTTCTCAAGCTCGAGGCAGCGCGCGTCGTTTCCAATAAGCAGAAGGATGTGCGCTTGGTGTTTTTTTCCGATGGCAGCGCGACCGGTGGCCGGTTAACAGTGGCGACTAGCCAGCGTGCTCTGACGATCGCGGTGTCTTGGCTCGACGGAACAGTTGCTGTTGTTGAGGACCGGCCATGATGCGCAGGCTTGAGAACGGGTTTACTCTTGTTGAAGTTCTAGTGGCGCTGACAATCCTGACCTTGTCGCTGACCGCTTTCTATCGCCTACTCGGAGATGGCACTCAGGCGGGCAGCACTGTGAGAGTGCGGGAGGAGGCGCTGGCCCGTGCCGAGGCGGCGTTGCAGCGTTTCGGTGTAGATCTTCCCGTTGTCACAAGTAGCGGGGCGTTCGACAATGGCATGACTTGGCAACTTGAGGTAACGCCCCTTGCTGAGCGCGAAGGTGCCGTAGGCACTATTGCTCAAGTCTGGATCGCGCTTGCTGTCCGGGACAGCCGTGGTGATGTTGTAGCCCGTCTGCAAACTGGCAAAGTCATTGCGAGACCACCATGAGAAAAAGGCGCCTGCGGCGTCAACGGGATACCCAAGACGACGGCTTCACGTTGGTCGAGCTGTTGGTCTCCTTGGCGCTGCTTTCGATGATTGCGGCCCTCTTAAGTTCGGCACTATGGTCAGGCAGAAAAATTCTTGAGTCAACTGAGCGCGCCCAATCGCGACCTTCGATCGACGCCGTGCGTCATTTGTTGAACGATCTATTAACCGGTGCACGTTTGGTTGCGGTTTCCGCCGGCGGTGAGGCCAAGTTGACTTCGTTTCGAGGTAGTGCCAGCGGCGCGTCATTCGTGACACTCGTGGAAAAGCGGGGACTGTAAAAGCCGGAGCAATAATCCCTCACAGAAGCGGCTGATTTGTTCGGTCGCGCCGC
>JANLPY010000544.1:0-14027 GCA_031367505.1 Hyphomicrobiaceae bacterium
TCGCGCAATCCGGCGATGCGGCTGGGCCCGCCGCGGCTCGACCAGGTCCGCTTCGAAATCCCGGTCGGCGAGAGCCGCCAGTCGCTGACGATGAAATATCTGTTCTGATGCAAATGCCGTCGCGGCGTTGCGGCTGGTGACGCAAGCAGTGCGTAGCTAACCGTGCTCCCGCCGTTTACACCGATTATTTGCGAATAATTCCGGCGATCGAACGGGGAGTGAGGCCAGCGCGACCCAGCAAACCTACGAAACGGCCATTCTTGACGAATTTTGCCTTATGAGTCACCGTTACGAAAATCGGTGCCAAACCGGTCAGTATACGGTCGTTTATCGGTCAATTGATGAGGTGTCTCTGTGCCCAAATTAATGATCAGTTCCCGCCGCGACGATTTCGAGATTGGGGCCCGCTTTCTTGCCGCACTCGCGTTCCCGGGTGCAACGGAGGCGGTCGATCGTCGGCGAGCGGCGGACGCGTGGTGCGCTGGCATCATCAATTGCACGAAAACTGCCGATCCCTCGTGTGCCGCCGACCTGGATATCAAATATCCACGCTACGCCAAGCTGGATCAGCGCAGCATCAATAAAGCCCTGCGCCGGACGAAATCTCGCCTTCGCAATCGGCAAGTCGTTGGCCGGATGACCCGGGGGTACTTTCAGGAATGGATCGATCAACGCCCAGCTGTACTTCCTGCTTCAATGGCGCGGCTCTCGATAAACGAGCTTGCCAAGCTCGTGCATCGCGAGAGCGGAGAAAACGATCCGGAGAACACTGAAAAGCGGGTGTGGCGACCATCTAGGCCCGTTTTCCACTTGGCTTCAGCGCTGGACTTCGTGAGCCGATTTCGGGCGGGCGACAACGATAATGGCTATGACTTGAATGACGGCGCCTTGCACAGAGAGATCATCGGCCTAGCTGAGGCGTCGGAACGCGTTGTAGACGGTGACCCGCGGTTCCAGGTCAAGCCGGAAGACCTCTTGAGGATTCGTCTCAGATAAGGTGAAATCTTCGACCTCAAAGTTTTTGACCCCAGCCAGCCGACAAGAAATGTGAATATTAGCTCGCTCACCGAACGAGGAGTGAGCGATGCCCAGACCTTCCACCATTACACCAGCTCGAGCGCTGGCGATTTTGTATCGTCCGATCGAGTCCATTCAGCCCGACGCGGGCAACCCGCGAAGCCACAAGCCGCCGCAGGTTGCGGCGATTGCGCGATCCATCAAAACTTTTGGGTTCAATGTCCCCCTGCTGGTTGACGAGGCTGGACAGCTTATCGCCGGCCACGGCCGGCTCGCTGCGGCGACGAACCTGGGATTGAGGGAAGTCCCAACCATCGAACTCGGTCATTTGTCTGAGCCGCAGCGCCGGGCCTACATGATCGCCGACAATCGACTGACGGATCTTAGTCGGTGGGATGACCAGCTATTGGGCGAAGTCCTGCGCGACCTTAGCGTTGCTGAACTCGATTTCGAACTCGACGCGACCGGATTCAGTGTCGGCGAGATCGATTTCAGGATTGAAGGGCTGGACGAGCAGACCCCGCTCGACCCTGCCGATAACCCAGTGACGATCGACGAGACCGCGGTCAGCGTTCTCGGCGACATCTGGCACCTTGGTCGCCATCGGCTCCTGTGCGGAAGCGCGCTCGACCAAGCGGCGTGGGATCAGTTGATGCAGGGTGCGAAAGGAGACGTTGGTTTCACGGATCCGCCGTTCAATGTCAAAATTCATGGGCATGTTTCCGGCTTGGGCCGAGTTCACCATCGTGAGTTTGCGATGGCTTCGGGCGAAATGAGCCGCGATGACTTCACCGACTTCCTAGAATCCAGCTTCCACCAGATGGTCAGGCACTCGCGGGCTGCCTCGATCCACTTTGCGGCGATCGACTGGGCGCACGCGCCGGAGATGATCACGGCAGGAGAGCGCGCCTTCACCGAACTCAAAAACATTTGCGTTTGGTCAAAGCCAGCGGGCGGAATGGGAGCACTTTATCGAAGCCAGCATGAGCTGTTCTTCGTTTGGAAGAGCGGTCGGGGCCGCCACCAGAACAACGTGGAGCTCGGCCGCAACGGCAGGAACCGGACCAATGTCTGGTCCTATCCCGGCATCGCGGCTTTCCGACATTCGGAAGGCGGCGACCTGCTTGAGACTCATCCCACGTCCAAGCCGGTTGCCCTGGTTGCCGACGCCATTCTCGACGTCAGCAAGCGCGGTGATCTCGTCATAGATCCGTTTATCGGCGGCGGGACCACCATTATTGCTGCCGAACGCGTCGGACGGATCGCCTACGGTATTGAACTGGATCCGCTCTATATCGACGCGGCAATCCGCCGGTTTGAGCAACTCACAGGCCAGATCGCTGTCCACCAGGACGGAATGACGTTCGCCGAGATCAGCGAGCAGCGGACTATTGGAGTCGTGCAGTGAACCCGGGCCGCGAACGCAACGGTCGCTTCGGGCTGGGCAATTGCGCCAACCCCCGCGGCCGGCCGCGCAAGGATCGATCGATCACCAGTACGATCCTCAAGGAGCTCAACGCCCCGCTGACGATTACCGAGAACCACAAGCGCAAGCGCGTATCCAAGATTGCGGCGAGCGCGAAGCAGATCGCCAACAGCGGCGCGTCCGGCGACATCCGGTCGGCCAAGCTCGCGATGGACTACGCTCTAAAGGCCGAAAGCAGCCAAGCCGGAGCGCCGCAGGCCGCACCCCTTACCATCAACGACAAGGAGATCGTCGCGCGGTTCATCGCGCGCCTCCGCGCCACCAAGGAGCAGAATGATGCTGATGCCTAACGCTCAAGAATATGACGCGTTGACCCGGCTCGACTTCAACGTCTTCGTCGAGCGGGTCTTCGTCGAACTGAATGGCTCAACGCCATACCTCGACAATTTCCACATCGGCTTGATCTGCGCCGAACTCGAGGCCGTCCGGGCCGGCGAGCAGCGACGACTGGCAATCGCTTTGCCGCCGCGAAGCCTGAAATCCCTGGTCGTCTCCGTCGCCTTTCCGGCGTGGCTCCTCGGACATAACCCAGAAGCCAAGATCATTTGCGCCAGCTATGGCCAACAACTGGCCGACGACCTCGCCCGAGATTGCCGTCAGGTCTTGCGCTCGGACTGGTATCGACGCCTGTTTCCGGCGACTCGCCTTGCCAGCGACCGCCAAGGCATCGCCAACTTCGAGACCAGTGCCGGCGGCCTTCGCCACGCAACATCCGTTGGCGGCGCGCTGACGGGCCTTGGGGCCGACATTATCATTGTCGACGACCCGACCAAACCCGAAGAGGTCTTATCCGACGTCGAGCGCGCGCGAGCTAACGCTTGGGCCCGGCATACCTTGTTCACGCGCCTGAATGACAAGGCCAAGGGTTCGATCATTCTGGTTATGCAGCGGCTTCACGAAAACGACCTCATCGGCCATGTGTCCGAATTTGCGGAGATAAAGCACATCGCCTTCGCCGCGATTGCCCAGCACAGCGAGGACTATGCATTCAAAACCCCGTTCGGCGTGCGGCGTCATCAACGTGGTGAAGGTGAGGCACTCCATCCGGAGCGCGAGCCACTCGAGGTCCTTGAAGAAATCCGGAAGGCGATCGGCACGCGCTTCTTCTCCGCGCAATATCTGCAGATGCCGGCGCCGCCCGGCGGCAGCATCGTCAAGGAGGAATGGTTCCCCAGATATAACCCGATCGACCTGCCGCCGTTCGAGAGCATTATTCAAAGCTGGGACACCGCAAGCAAGGCGAGCCAGCTGTCGGATTTCAGCGTGTGCACGACCTGGGGCCGGAAGGGTCGCCACTTCTTCCTCCTTCACGTGCTGCGGAAGCGCCTCGACTATCCCGAGCTCAAGCGAACGGTTCGCGAGCATGCGCGCATCCACGGGGCCAGCACTATCCTGGTTGAAGACTGTGCTTCGGGCATTCAGCTCATCCAGGAACTTCGCGCCGAAAACGTCCCCGGACTTCAGGCCGTCAAGCCCAAGGGCGACAAGGTCATGCGGATGGCGGGGCAGACCGCGGTGATCGAGAGTGGCGCGGTGTTTCTGCCGACGAGCGCCCCGTGGCTCGATGAGTATCTCCACGAGCTGATGATGTTTCCGGCGGGAAAATACGACGACCAAGTCGACTCTACCTCGCAAGCACTTGGCCATATGCGAACACCAACGGGCGCTGAGGCCTGGATCGAATACTATCGAAGTCGTGCGCTCGAAGCGCACGGCATCCGGCCCGACGATCTCACCGTGTGCTTTGAAGCCGATCATGACAATCTTGAATTTATGGTGTCGAGCGGACGTACCGTTCGCCGAGACGCGGACCGATATTACCGCGTCACCGAAGGAGAATGGAGCAGCATCCGGAACATGAACGAGGCCCGGCGGATCGAGTAAAGATGGTTTTGTCCGGAATGCGCCCATACAGGTCGGTTCGATCCGCAATCACCTAACTCTGAATCAGTCGATGGTTCAGGATTGCGTAGAGCGATTGCAGTAGGCCATTTGTGTCGCTCGACATCCGCTGTTGCCACCGATAACTCTTAATCAGCGGGTCCTAGGCTCGAGCCCTAGTGCGTCCACTATTTTCTCAAGCAGAAACATAACCTTGTAGGTAGGTCGAAGAGGCCGATTCAGATACGGACCCAGCGACCATAACCCTGTCGTAAGCTGCAGGCGCTGACTTGTTAGGCGCCGCCCTTTGCAAGCGATTCCTCGATGACCTCGTTGACCGTGCCGCACATGAAGCTGTCCGATGTGGTGCGGAGTCGGTTGCGGAGCGCCTCCAACTCCGGCTTGCGGTCGCGGGCGACGAAGAAGTCCCAAGCGCAGCTAGCAAACACCTCGTTGATGTTCTGGGGCAACTCGGGACACTCACCAAGCGAGCCGACCAACATACGATTGGACGCCAGTGGCATAAAGATAGTGTCGGTCTTATCGAGATCGGCGAGCATCAGAGGAAGGACGCCGTTCTCCGCGTCGATGCCTACCGCTACACAATCGGGGAGAACCACAGGCTCCCCCGTTTCGACGGTCCGCCATTGAAACTGGACAAGCCGATCTACCCGCTTTGGAGGGGTCAGATTCTCGGTCAGAGCACGCCGCTGGGCGTCAGCAGCCACGTCTGGAATCTTCGCAATCATTCCACCAAATGTCTCGCGTAGCGGCCCCAACATCTCAGCGTGAAAGGTCGAGAAATTAGATTTAATCGATTGGAAAGCGAACTCGTTGAACTGCGCTTGGGTCATTCCCATCAGGCTGAACATCGGGCCAAACTGCTCCCACAGCTTCGGAAGCTCGGCAGCGAACATCTCCGACGGCTTGTCTCCGGCGATGCCCATGAGGACTCGTGCGCTATCCTCATTGCCCAGAACCTCAGTCATGCCCTCGATGAGGTCTGCTCCTCCTGTAGAGGTTGCTTTGCGGAAATGGTCATTCCGAACGGTGAGGTGGGTGACAAGCTCTGCTGCGACAGCGGGGTCGGCATCGCTAAACGGCTCGCGAAGCTGTTCAAGTACGATGGGGATCTGCTGTTCGTAGTTCGTGATTTTGTCGTCGAGAGTTTCGTTTGTCCCCTCTACATCGAGTTCGGAATAGAAGCTCCGTTCCGCCCCAATGCCTTCTGTCGGCGGGGCGAAGATTCCTCGATCATAGGTGTAAGCGACCACGTAGGTCTTCTTGCCCTTCTGGACACCGAACCCTCGCAGCAAGCTCTGAGGAATGAAGTGCTGCTTCCGCCCGGACATCCGCTCGCGCCGACGAACGCTTACCGACCTGCCGATACGGCAGCGGCATGGGTCCAGCGCAGAAGATTCTCCCGGCCGTTGTCGTTAATCCAGTCATATGCCATCGTGCCAGTGTCGAGAGGCGTCACGTACCCCGGCTTTGGGGGAGCCAGCCACTTGGGCCAAGTCTCCAACCGCTGGCTGATCTTGTCGTACGGCACCCAATCGCCTCTGACATCCAACTCATAGATTCGCCGGTTCAACCCGAGAGCAAGGTAGCTCAGCGGATTCGGGCCTCGGCGCCCGAATCCATTTCTGGGGCATTCGCAGCCGTCGATGTAGACGGTGAGCAGCCCATTACCTTTCAGCAGGCTACGGGCGATCTCGAACCGCACCCAGGGACGCTCCCAAGTGTTTTCGCCCGCGAGAACTATGGTCACCGTGGTGCCAGTCAGCGCCCGTATGATCATTAACTTGAGGGCGTTCGGGTTCGTGTTCTTGGCCTTCTCCCAGAGGCTCTTATCCTGCGGCGTCCGGAACCGTTCACGGTCGTTTGGAAGAAAGACGCCCGCTTGGCGAACGTGATTCACCCGGAACACATCGTCGTAGTGGAACGAGTAGAAGGTCGACCGTTGCTTAGGCTTCGGCGCCGCGATCGTTGGCGTCCCGAAAGGCCTATTTGTCGGAGGTGATAACTGGTTGCCGAACAGCCCGCCGATCCGCGGCTGGCTGGGTGGTGTTTTGAATAGGTCGCTTAGCGCCGATGCCAATGGCTGGCTCAGGGCGTTGGGTGTCGCGAATGGACTGGTCCCCTGGCGCTGCTGAGCTGCGTCCCTCAGTGCCTGCGCGAGGGGCGGCAATGGCGGATTCATCAGGGAGTTGCGCCGGTGCTGGGCAAGCAACTCGGCTAGAATTCCCCACTCCGGTTTCTTCGGCCCGCTCATTGACGATAGGTAGTAACGCCGCCCCAACGATCAATAGCAGCAGATAGAATCCTCCGGTGGAAAAACTGCGGATTCCAGCGAAGTAGTCCGACAGAGTGAGTTTGGAGGGCGAGAGGTCTAACTTGACCGCGTCGGCGAGCGGCCGATCCGCAACGTCACGGTAAAAATCACGGAAGCGCCGCTCCTGCGCGAGGTAGTAGACGTCGAGCGCGGCGAACGAGACAACTACAATCGCAGCCGTGAGGAGAAGCAACGGCAGATGCTGCTGAAAGGCTATGCCGAGCAGCGCGGCGACGACCGTTATGCAGAAGTTCTTGGCGTTGGCGCTGAAGGTTGCCAGCCGAGTCACGATACCTTGGATCATGTTGAGGTGGCCGACGCGGGCTGTGAGCAGTTCGTTCACAAGTGGAAGCTTCGTAGTCATCGGCAATCTATGACACAGGCGACCCGGAATCGTCATCCATCTTACGAAGGGCTTGTGCGCACGGTCGCGAGCGATTTGTTGGAAGTGATTCAAGCGCTTAAGGTAGAGGACGGTCTAATTCCATGTTTGGGGGAACAGAAAAACTGCGTCGTCCGCAGCGCGCGGTTTCAATCGCAGCTCCGCTTGATTACGAACCGGCGAATGATGTGCAACGCTTTTGTGTCGTCATTTGACGCGCTGACCCGCATTCCCTGGCTCGACCTGCTCAAGACGGTCGGAGCTCTCACCACGGCAGTAGTCGCCTTCTTAGCGCTGAGAACCTGGCAACGACAGGACAAGGCTAAGAGAGAAGCGGAGTTCCTTGATGCGCTGATCGACGCTGTCCACGCCTATATCGTTGAAATGGGCAGACCTATAGCGCTCGTCGAGACAGTCCGCATTGGCATGAGAAGCCAAATATCGTCGTGGGACGACGACGAATCAGACGCAGTAGCGAAGGGTGCGGTTCCTTATATCAAGAAGGAGGGCGCGCGAGATGCCAAGCGGCTCTTTGAGGCGCTGAATGAGGTGCGTCCCGCATCGATCAAACTCCGCTCGCTCAGCACAAAGGGGCAGGTCTTTAGCTTCAGCGGTTATTCGAAGTGCCACAAAGCCATTGAGATGCTCGTGTGGCAGTTTGGCCGAGTTGAAGCGGTCGCACGATCATCGGCTCGCCGACTTTAAATTGGCAGAATCCGGACGTGCAGCGTTCCCTGCATGGCATCCTCACCGTTGAGCCGAAGGATATCCAAAAACAAGTGGCGGAAAACAATGTGGTTGTGCTTGATTTTGCGAGCGAAACCTACGCCCAAATCTACGGGACCAAGCGAAAACGCAAACTACTAAGCGACTGACGATTGAACCTAGACTCATTGAGTCGCAGATCGTCTTAAGCCGCCTGTTGCGGTGATCGCGTAACGTCCGGAACCAAGCCTCGAACGCCATAAACCCGTCTGTCCGCTATCGGCCAAATCGCGCCGTCGGGTTACGGGTACCGTGAGCGGCCGCACTGTAAGGCGTCTGGATCGACAACGAATCCGCCCGACACAACCAGCTGCAGCCCAAAATCAGACGAAAGCCCAGCATCATACCACCCGAATCGGAAGTCAAACAAATTTTCGAATGAATAGGCGAATGCGCAGAAAATATTGCCGGTTGACGGCGAGCGTTCTTCCTGCGAGCGTCTTACCTTCTTGGGGGTAATTTGCTCGGCAACAGGGAGTGGTTATGACGGGACTTTGTCGCCCTGCGATACTGCTTTGTGTTTTTTGTGTGAGTGTCTTTTTTGCTGTGGCTGGGCAAGCTGGAGAGACAATTAACTATGCATATGATTCTTTGGGACGGTTAAACCAAGTCTCCCAGGCCGGCACCGTCAATAACAACGTCCAAAGTGCCTATTGCTATGACCCCGCGGGCAACAGAACCACTCTAACAACTACCAACACCGGCAACGTTTCATCGCCATGCGCGTCAACTGCCGCGACATTGCCCACTGTGTCTGTCGGCAACATCTCCGGCACCGACGGCAGTGTCGTGAGTTTTCCCGTAACATTGAGTTCGGCTTCAGGGTCCACAATCACCGTCAATTACGCCACCGCGAATGGCACGGCGATCTCGGGAACTGATTACGTTGCGAAGAGCTCGACGCTCTCCTTTTCACCTGGCGTCACAAGTCAGTTGATCGCGGTTCAGACGATGGATCGCGGAACCAGTGACGGCGATCTGCAGTTCACGGTGACCTTGGTATCGCCGGTTGGAGCGACCCTCGGCACTGCTATCGGCACAGCAACGATCAGCGATCCTCCGCCAATTGCTCCATCGCTCTCGATCGGTAACGCCTCCGGAATCGACGGGAGTGTCGTGTCCTTTCCGGTCACTTTGAGTGCCGCTTCAAGTTCCCCGATCAGCGTCGATTACGCGACGGCGAACTCGACCGCTCTGGCCGGCACCGACTTCAACACCACAACCGGCACACTCCTTTTCGCGGCAGGAACGACGACCCAGACAATCGCGGTTCAGACTCTGGACCGCGGAACAAGTGACGGAAGCCTCCAGTTCACGATGATCCTGGCATCGCCATCGGGCGCGACGCTGGGGACCTCGGCCGGCACGGCAACGATCACTGATCCCGCGCCGACCGGGCCAACGGTCTCGATTGGTAATAAGACGGGAAAAGATGGGACCCTGTTTGCCTTCACAGTGACCCTGAGCGCTGCTTCTTCATCAACGGTGACTGTGGCGTACATCACCGCCAACGGTACGGCGATTGCCGGTCCTGATTATACCGCCAAGAGCGGCACACTATCATTCGCCCCGGGAACGGTCACTCAGACGATATCGATCCAGACCCTCGACAGTGGCGCCGATGACAGCGGGATCAAGTTCTACGTCAATCTAAGTTCGCCGAGCGGTGCAACGCTCGGCACAGCCATGGGCACCGGAACGATGAACGATCCGATCTACATCTGCTGCGGAACGAACGGCCCGACACCAACCCCGACGGCTACAGGCCCAGGCGGAGGCGGATGAATTCCGGCGTAAAGTCTGAAAATCTAAAGTCCAATACGCTCAATGATCCTTCAGGAACATATGTCCATGCAGTCAATCTACAGCGTGCGCCGTACAAATTTCCGCAGTCAACTGAACGGGTCGGCGGCCTGCTTCGCGCTGTTCATCGCGATGGCGGGAGCAAATCCCGCGGATGCGGCAAATCCGGCGGTGGTCATTCCCTCCACCTTTCTGATCAGTCCGGCGAGCGCTGAGGCTTATTTCGGTTCGCCGGCGAGTCCGGCGCCACCGAGTACTAGGGACGCTGTCGTCAAGGAGGCCGCTCGAGCTCTGAAATATGACATCAATTTGATCTACGAACAGGCGCGCGACAATGTAACCTACCTGCCGATGTTCGGACTGCAGAAGGGCGCGCGAGGTGTCATTCTCGATGGCGCGGGGACCGACTTTGATCAGGCGCAGTATATGGTCGATTTGCTTCGCGAGGCTGACGCCGTCGCAGGCAAGGGATACGCGCCCAGCTATGTTATGGGACAGATAACACTTAATTCGACGGACTTTTCGAACTGGACGGGCGTCTCCGACGCCGCGACAGCGACAAGGCTGCTTGCGAACGGGGGAATTCCGGCAACGGTAACGGGGACCGGCTCGAATTTTACCGTCACCATGCTGCATGCCTGGGTCAAAGCCACCGTAAACGGTACGCCCCGAGTGTTCGATCCGAGTTTCAAGCCGAAGGTCTGGCACGCTGGCATGCCGTGGAAATCCGCCTCATCATATTCGCTGAGCGATCTTCTCGCGAACGGCGCCACGGGAAATGCCACAAGCGTCAACGGGTTTGGCACTTCGACCTTCCGCCAGCGGCTGACCACCTATCGATCGCAGGTTGAGAATTACATCGCGGCCAACGCCGCCGGAATGCGGGCAGACGATCTCGTTGGATATTACGACATCACGCCGTTTCCGGCGACGGACTTGACCCGCACCAGCCTTCCCTACGTCATCAGCACTGACGCGACCTGGACCGGGCAGGTGCCGAACGCATTTCGTACTGCGATGACCGTCTCACTCAATGGCCAAGCGGCTGGAACATATTACGCCGATCAGACTGGCGACAATACCTATCCATTTTTCTATAATTATTCGAGTACTGGAAATACTTTCAGTATAACACCTTCGGGTGGTGGCAGCGGAGTTCCCTATGTGGGCCCGATCATTGCGGGATTTCCGTTCAACGAATGCGAAAACTATATTTCATACAAGACCGGCTCGGCTTCAGCGGTTGCGTCGGTTGCGGTCAATCATCCCTATGCCGCGAACAGCGGTGCTTACGCTGATCGAACAATAGCCCGGACACTGACCGTAAAGCCCTGCACCGCCGGAACATTTTATGTGACCAATGACTGGGGTTACACCAGCGGCGAAATACGACGGCGTCTGACGCCCGTAAACGCCAACCAGTCAGCGACGTATAGTTCCTTTCCGCTCGGCACGACCTTCACCTCCGTGGCGAACCAATATTCGGAATTTCTTGACTTTTCGTCTAGGTCGCTGAACAACATTTATCAGATTCACGATATTATCGGCATCCACACGATCGAGAACGCGCTGACGCAGTTAACTCCAACCGGATACCAGCCGAATAATTTTGTATCGATGGACTTCGAAGCCGCAGTCAGCACTTTTTCGAAATCAGGTCTGCAGGCAGATGACACGGCCGCAGCCTATCTGGCTGGACTTGGTCTTTCCTATGCCGAGAGTTCGGTGCCACGCCAGGAAGCCGACGCGGTTTACGACATGTCAGGCCTGTCGCTCCTTACGCAGCAGGATTCGCGCTCGACGCCAGTCGGAACTTACTCGACCTATCTGGCGACGCCCACCAGTTGGTCTTCGGTCAGCCCGAGCCTGTCAGGCTACGGCTCCGGTGATCTGTCCAGCGTTCAGGGATACATTGGCGAGGGATATTCTGTTCTCGTTCCCCAAAAAGGCGGACTGCGGCAACCGATCATTTCCATCCCAATTGCGGGAGGACAGACCAATCGTACGACGGCCCTGTGGGAAGGCATTACGGTCGACGCTTCCGGGTCTCACGACGGCGGTGAAATCAAGCGGACGTCGTTCCTTGCGTGGCACAATTCGGCGGGAGCGGGGACACCGCCGGACCGGTTAGCAATCGCGATTTACGATCCTCGTCGGGGAGGTATTCTCAAGGCCGGGATTGGCGTGCCGGTGGACGACGGCGTTTCTAAAATGATCCAGGCGCCAAATCAGCCCAAAGTCGAGAGCCGGGATATTGTCCGTTCTGAGCTCGGGATCGATCCGCGCCAGGGAACCGTTGCTGTCTCGCCTACTCCCGATTTAGTCGATGGCACCGGCGAATTCCCGGCTGTCCTGTCATTCCAGCGGCGCTACGATCAAAGCGATATTGCAAACTACGGGTTAGGAACTGGCTGGAAGAATAACTGGGTCCAGTTTGTGACTCTTTCAAACAACGGCCAGGCCATTCTCGGCAGTGAGGGTGCAGGTGCTGTCGGAGCCAGCCTCGTCGGGATAACGGCCATCCATGATCTCGTCCAGAGCCAGGACGCCAGGGGCCTATATGCGGCCCTGCAGACCCTGGCCTGGATTTCAGACCAGGCGCAGAACAATGCCGTCAGTGTCACGCTCGGGCTCGACGGCGATAAATCGTTTTATCTGCAGGGTGACGGTTCCTTCAAAAGCGCCAAGGCCGACGGAGAATCCCTGACATTACAGGGCGTTCCCCGCGTCGGAATTCTCGATCGCTGGCTCTACACCAATACCGCGGCGACCTATACCGACGGACGCAAATCGGTCCGCGGTTACAGCATGACTCCGCCCGATCCGAGTTTCGATCTATCTTCTCCGTATATTGCCAGCATGTACACGCGCAAGACGGCCTATCTTGCAAACTGGACATTCCCAAGCGGCGTCAAGATCACTACGACTTACAATAATCCCGTGGCTACTCCGCAAACGGTCAGTTTGAACTCCGCGACGAACAGCCTCGGGCGTTCGATCTCAATGTCCTATTTGAATTACGGATCTAACTTCACTTACTATTGCAGCACTCCAGGAGGAGTCGTGCAACGCAGCGCTGGAAGCGATGCCAGGATCACTTTCACGACTTCCGCTGGACAACAGGCGTCATTCATTACTCCGGCGCAATCGTTTCGGATCATTCCGCCAGGATATTTCTACAATAGGATCGATGGCGTCGTGGAGAATGCCAACACCGGCGCAGCCATGACGTGCCCGCAGAACAGTCAGACGCCGCCAATCAGCACGGTGTCTGTTGCGTTTGCTCCGATGAAGAGCAGCATCGCGCCAGATGGCGCGACGTGGACTTACGCGACTGGCCAGACCTCAACTCCTTTCCTTATGGGCGCTCCCGGTGGCGGTTACTATACTGTGTCTCTTCCGGCGCTCGCCGGAATTCAGGCGCCCGGCGATGCCGCGACGTCGGTCCAGATAGCGTTTGGCCCGGATGGCAAGGCCCGCACGGTCACTGATCTCAAAGGCAACATGTGGAACTATTATTCGTCGCCGTGGCGTTCGGAGATTGTCAGCCCGGTGCAAGCGGTTTCCACTTCCAGCGGCTCCGTGACTTATTTCGATCGCCTGACGCGGCCCTTCAGATCGATCGATCCCATCGGCCGCATCACGGCAACTGGCTATGACCAGGCGTCACGACCATCGATTGTTACGAAACCTGAGGGGGACGCAACGGTTACGGTCTATGACGTTCGCAGCAATCCGACCCAGCAGAATGCGAAGTCCAAACCGGGGTCGGGTCTTGCCGACCTGATCACGACGGCCAGCTATCTCGAGGGCCCAGCGGTTTCGGCATGCGTCAATCAGGTGACCTGCAATCGCCCCGCCTATACGATCGACGCCAATCAGGTCCGTGCCAATTTTACGTGGGATACAGCGACCGGAAATTTACTCTCCGAAACCAAGGGACTGAATGCGGCGGGGGCGTGCACGCTGACGGGCGGGGTGTGCCCGGTTACGACCTATGTCTACACTGCGTTTACCGGGAGCGACGGATCGAGCTTATCGCTGCTGACGTCGAAGACCGAGAAGATCGACGCGAGCAGTTCGACCACGACGACTTACGAATATAATCCCACCAATCACTGGACTGTGAAGTCGGTCGTGACAGACAGCGGCGGCCTCTCGCTTCGGTCCTGCTTTGCGTTTGATCCGGGCGGTAATCTGATCAGCAGGACCGAGCCGAAGGCGGGTTTGACGGTGTGTCCATGAGGAGGCGTGCGTTGGGGGCAATGCGGGGGTTTGGTGCGGCTTGGCTGATCCGTGGTGCCTGGGTGGTGCTGGCGGCGGTGGCGGGACTGGGTTCGGTTGGCGCTGAGGCGCAG
>JANLPY010000590.1:0-4613 GCA_031367505.1 Hyphomicrobiaceae bacterium
CGGCGTTACGTTGCCGATTGTTTATCGATCTTCAAGCAATACGATTGGTCCTGGTGCTATCACGACTTTCGGGGTTGGCCAGGCTGGGACCCGGAGGTTGATTCAGAGGATCGAGACGTCACGTTACGTTCACAGAAATCGCCGATGATGGAATTGATTCAGGCTTCATTCAGGCTGTAGTAGCGGCGCCGATGCTGCTTTGCTGTTTCGCCCCAATGCGAGTCCCCTAGTCGCGAGTCCGCTTTTGTTCCCAAATGCACCAATTAATGACTACTACCTTTTTTGTTGCGCTGCTGACCGTACTTGGCGGAATTCCTTCCGCGCACTCCGAGGAAATTACGTTCCTTGGCAACAGTCTGACGAATCATGGGCCGAGTCCATCCATTGGGTGGGTCGGCAACTGGGGTATGGCGGCAAGTGCCAAAGAATTGGACTACAAGTATCAGGTTGTTGAAAGACTCACCAGGCTCAAGGCCCGTTCGTACGCTTCAAATGTGACTTCTGCCAATCAAATTGAAAGGACTTTGCTGGAGCCCGGAGTTGACTTTCTCGCATTGGTGCAGAACGTCCAGCGAGATCAAGATGTGATTGTCGTGCAAGTCGGTGACAACATTCAGGTCGATGCCGAAAAACGCACGCGGTTTTCAAGTGGGTATGCCAGCTTGATTGGCACATTGGTAGCTCGACTCAAAAAGGATGGCGTGTTGGTGTGCATTGGTCGATGGTGGTCCGATCCAGAAATGGATCGAGTGATCAAATCGGAATGTCAGCGGGTTGGGGGAAGTTTCGTTGAATTGACAAAAATCGCCCATCAACCAGGTGCGCAGGCCCGCTCGGAACGCCCGATATCGAATGTTGGCGTAGCTAGCCATCCAGGTGATCGCTCGATGGAGCAGATTGCTGAACGCGTTGTTGCGGCAATTATCAATGCAAGTCCCAAAGCAATTGATGTTATGAAGTAGTGGGGCGAGCAATGGTTTCATACGACAGATTGGGTGACAAGCGTGACAACTAGCTATCGGTTTTCGAGAATTCAGGCGTTGAGATTCGTAGCGGCTGCGCTGGTAGTGATCACGCATTCGACATTGGCCGTGTCCGAGAAGATGCGCTCTTCAAGTTCGTCAAGCCTTCGGCAAAAATGAATGATCTTTGTTCTTGTAGTTAGTCACGATGCGAACTTGTACGGCGCCGACAAATCCTTGATTGGTGCGTTGCGGGCCATGAAGGATGATGATATCTCTCCTATCGTAGCGCTGCCAAGAATGGGACCGCTAGTTGACTTGCTTCGTGGTGAGAATATTGAAGTGCACATCGGAGCTGTCGGGCGCCTCAAGCGCGCGCAACTCGGCATTGGCAGCCTGCCGAAAGTGGTACGGGAAGTACGCGATTCACTTCGTTTCTTCGACAGCATCGTCGCCAATCGCAAGCTTGGCATGGTCTATATCAATACCGTGGCGACCGTGGGTGGCGCAGTGTGGGCCAGGCTGCGCGGCATTCCGGTCTTGTGGCACGTTCGGGAGATCGTGGTAACGCCAAAGTTCGCCATCCGTGGTTTGCCCTGGATGGTCAGGCTGCTCGGGGGCTGGTGTGTCTGCAACTCCCATGCGACGCGTCGCTGGCTCACGGACAAGTGCGCTGCGCTTGAGCTTCGCAGTTCGGTGATCTGGAATGGGCTGGACGAACTGGCGCCTGTGCAGGCGGACGAAGCGCGCCATCTGCGTACCAGCCTTGGCGTCGGCTGCGACGAAGTAGTCGTTTCTCTCGTCGGCCGCATCAATCGCTGGAAAGGGCAGCGCGTACTGATCGACGCGGCTGCGATCCTCGGCAAGCGCGGCATCACGGGTGTGCGATACCTGATCGTCGGGGACGTTGCCGATGCACAGGACCATTTCCGCCTGAGCATGCTTGAGGCTATTCGCGAGGCTGGTCTTGACGATGTGGTTAAGTGGCAACCATTTACAGAGGATGTCGACGTGGTCTGGGCGGCCTCCGATATCGCGGTTGTCCCCTCGGTTGAACCGGAACCGTTCGGCCGAGTGGCGATCGAGGCCATGGCGCATGCGTTGCCCGTAGTGGCAAGCGCGCATGGCGGCCTGGTAGAGATTGTCGAGGCAGGCAAGACAGGCCTATTGGTCGAGCCAGGCAATGCCGCAGCGCTGGCCGATGCAATTGCGACGCTGGTGCTAGCGCCGGAACTAAGAAAGACCTACGGCGAAGCAGGGCGACTCAGGCAGAAATCGCATTTCAGCCAGCATCAGCATGATCGTCGATTGATCAAACTGCTGCGCGGCCTCGCCAAGCGCGGCAACGTCGGGCACGCTGCAATCGACGCAAGCATTTCGCGTGATGCAGGCGGCCTCATCTCGGTCGCAGGCACCCGGCAAACGCCTCCAGGCGCTGGCAAGACCGTGCGGATCCTCGGCACCCACGGCGTCCCAGCGGCCTATGGAGGATTTGAAACAGCAGTCGAGAACATCGCCTTGTTTCTGGTAAAGCAAGGCTGGCGCGTGATCGTGTATTGCCAGATCAGCGGCAGCGGTGCGGTTGTCGAAGACCGCTGGAACGGTATCGAACGCGTGCGAATTCCGGTTGACTTGCCCGGCTGGAAAGGAAGCTCCAAGTTCGACTGGATATCGATTCGCCACGCGTCCGCGTTTCCTGATCTGTGCCTCACGTTCGGCTACAACACCGCGGTCTTCAACGTCATCCAGCGCCTCAAGGGAATACCGAACGTCATCAACATGGATGGCATCGAGTGGTCGCGCGCGCGCTGGGGCCCGGTCAAGCAGGCGATTCTTTATGTGAATGAGCGCATCGCATGCCATGTCGGCAACCACCTGATCGCGGATCATCCAGAAATCGAGAAGTACCTGCTGACACGCGCACCGCAACGAAAGATCACGACCCTGACCTATGGCGCGGACCCGGTGCCGGATGCACCTACCGCGCCGGTCATCAGCCTGGGGCTCGTTCCGGGAGGCTACATGTCGCTTATCGCGCGGCCGATTCCGGAGAATTCGATATTGGAACTGGTGCAGGGGTTCTCTGCCAGGCCACGCGGGATCAAGCTGGCAATCCTCGGCAAGTTTGAGCCGGATGTCGATCACTACCATCGGCAGGTTGTCGATGCCGCAAGCGGCGAAGTGGTGTTTCTCGGTGCTATCTACGACAAGGCGGTTGTGCAGGCCTTGCGCTTCCACAGCCTGGCCTATGTCCATGGCCATACTGTCGGCGGCACCAATCCATCCCTGGTTGAGGCGATGGCGGCCGGCAACGCGGTGGTCGCGCATGACAATCCCTATAACCGCTGGGTGGTACAGGATGCGGCCATCTACTTCCGCGATGCGGCGTCCGTTGCGGAATGTGTCGAAAGCCTGTTGACCTCACCGGCGCAGTTGGCGACCATGCGGATAAATAGCCTGCGCCGCTTCGCCGAAGAGTTCACCTGGGAACACGTCGCCGGCCAGTATGAGCAGCTGCTGCTGCGACACCTGCCCAAGCCAGGTCGGGGCGTGCCACGACAGGCTCCGCGGTCGGTCCCGCTCATCGCAGCCAGCGACGGCGCGCCGTCGGTATCCATGCCGGAACTGGTGTACCACATCGACGGGCAGTCGGTCACGGCAGCCGGTGTCTTTGTCCATGGATGGGCGTTTTCCCCGACCGACACGATAGAGCGCATTGAACTTTGCGGGCGATCGGGCGCGCCGCTGCATGCGGAAACCCCGGGCAAGTTGCGCATGCGTCGCGACGATGCCGGCGCGCTGCATGGCGGGTCCGCACGCGCGGCGGAGAGCGGCTTCTGCGTGTTTTCGGATCAAGCGGTTGTCAATGCCGACCATCCGCTGGCGCTTGCATTCCGCTTCGCGTCCGGAGCGGTGTGCCAGGTACCGCTGGAGGCGTCGCATATGTTCCGTCAACCTGCGGGCGGTGCCGCGTCTGGATCGCGGCGATGGTTGTTCACTCATGTGAGCGGGAGCGCATGGCGAATGCTCAAGGAACGCAAGTTCCGGGCAATCGCGACTGCGGTCGCGTCGAAATTGCGTCATTTGCCCAAGCACGAGGCCAACGCCATCGGCAAGGTGGCGCAGGTTCTGTCCCGTGCCGGCATGCATGGCTGCGTGATCATTGTCGACCATGATCTCGGCGGCGGCGCCAACGCCTATCGTGAGCGAGTTATCCATCAGCAGCTCGCAAAGGGCAATGCTGTTGCGTTCGTGACCTACCATCTGTTTTCCGTGCAGTGGTCAATCGAATTGGCAACCCCGGGATTCCGCGAGCGCTGGACACTCGAAGACCTTGATTCGATCGCACACTTGTCGAACCGTGGGCTGGTGCTCGAATTGCGTTACAACACGGCGGTATCGTTTCCGAACCCGGTGCATGTTCCGGTCTTGCTCACGCTGATGCGTGCGATAGGCGGTGTCAGGCTGAGCGCCGTGGTGCACGATTTTTTCCCGATCTGCCCGTCGCACAATTTGCTTGATGCCTCCGGAAACTTTTGCAATATTCCTGACATGGCGGCCTGTCGCAACTGTCTTAAGAACCATACGGATTCCTATGTTGCCTTGCACAGGAGTCGTGACATCGATGAATGGCGGTTGGCATGGGGCGCA
>JANLPY010000656.1:0-11553 GCA_031367505.1 Hyphomicrobiaceae bacterium
GCCATACGTGATCTTGGATGTGGCATCGACAAATGCCAATTTGCCCGCCCGCCCCGCCTCCAAATGAGCATCCACCATGTCGAACGCGGCATTGTAGGTGCGTGGGTAGGGCATCTCGAGGATCCGCCGTCTTTCAATCGCAACTGAGATGCACTATAATGCGTTGGACAAGTCGCCGCACGCAATATGTTTCGGAATTAGTATTCTGGCGCTGGCTCACTTGTGCGATGCAGCATAATATGGTGCACTGCGGTGGATCATTTGCGGGTTGATCATGGTTCAAGCGACCGAAAAGCTAGCCGAACAACGCCGGGGCTCCGAGCCGGCTGAAGAAGATTACCTTACATTAGTTGGCGAACGCCTGCGAGTGACCCGGGCTCGTCGCGGCATGTCCCGTAAGGTTCTGTCGCTCGCATCTGGCGTTTCCGAGCGATACCTCGCTGAAATGGAGCGCGGATCAGGCAACGCATCTTTGCTGGTGGTCCGCAAACTGTCAGCGGCAATGGGCATCCGCGTTTCTGAATTGGTGGCCGAAGAAGCCGATCGCTCGATTGATCTCAATCATGCCGTCCACCAGCTCGAGCGTCTGTCGGCCTCCCAAATTACCGAGGCGCGCCAATGGATGGCCACCCGCTTTGGCAAGCAGAGCGCCGCGGATCGCCGGCGGATTGCGCTCATCGGCTTGCGAGGCGCGGGTAAGACCACGCTAGGGCAAGGTTTGGCGACGTCACTTGGTGTGCCGTTCACAGAGCTCGATCGTGAGATCGAGCGCGCGAGCGGCATGGAAATGAGCGAAATTTTCGCGGCCCACGGACAAAGCGGGTTTCGCCGTCTCGAGTATCAGGCGCTCGAAGAAACGTTGGGGCAGCACGATCGGTGCGTGATCGCGACCGGCGGTAGCATCGTCACGGAGCCGCGCACATTCGATCTTCTACTGTCGGAATGTTTCGTGATCTGGCTGCGTGCGACGCCCGAGCAGCACATGGCCCGCGTGGCGGCGCAAGGCGATCTGCGGCCGATGGCGTCGAGCCGGCAAGCGATGGAGGATCTGCAGGCGATCCTGCAGGCGCGCGCCCAGCTGTACGGCAAGGCCAACGCCAGCGTCGATACGAGCGAGACCAGCGAGCAAGACGCTTTGGATCAGCTCAAGGCAGCAATAGAAACCTAAGTTTTTATTTCCAACCGCTGGCCCTCGGAGGTGACCAGTCCGCCACGCAACTCCACGCTGCGGCCAACTTTCAGCCCTGTGCCGGCGGGGGCCATCACTTCTTTCTTTGCCTCGACGATAATAACGCCGCCGAACGTTGGCGTGACCCGCGCGCCAAGCCGCTCGAAGTTTGCAGCCGACCGCAAGATGAACCGGCGCTCAAAAGGCGGCATGTGTAGCGCATGGGTCCAGTCGATCGGTGTGAACATGGCATCGGCCAGCAGGCGCTCGAGCTGGCCCCGGCTGTATGGCCGCCCGCTGCCGAACGGTGTGCTGTCGAGGCGGGCCCACATGCTGCGCCGGTTCGGCACGATCAACATCAGGCGGCCGTCGGGGGCGAGAACGCGCCAGATTTCGCGCAGCAATGGGCGAACGCGTTCCGCGCCCTCCAGGCAATGGACGGCGATCATCCGATCAACGGCGTTGTCAGGTAACGGCAGGCGCTCTTCATCGACGAGAACGGTCATCGCCGGTCCGGCTTGCGGCCACACCAGCACGCCTTGTGACGCCGGCATCAAGGCGCCGATCCTGCGTGCTTCGCTACGGAAAGCACCCAGATAGGGTGACGCAAAGCCCAGTCCAATCAAGGTCTGGCCTTTGATGGTGGGCCAGCGTTCCCGGATGCGCCGCGTCAGCACGCGCCGCGTAATTTGCCCGATCGGACGGGTGTAGAAGTCGCGGAGTTCAGTAACGTCGAGGTGCATCGGTCCTTCAGGTTTCAAATCGATCAAGCGCTGGCGGTAGTATGCACCAAATTGCGTTCGAGACCAAAGGGATGGGAAGCAGCCAAAGTTCGCGGGCGTTGTTCCACCCAAGACACTCATATCACATTGAACTGCAACGCCGGTCGAGCTAAGCCGCACGGGGCGGATCGCGCCAACCACGACAACAACCGGTGCGATTGTCCGCCGAAACCTCGTCCAGGTAAGCGTTGATACAATGACTTTCACCGTCTCCGCATTCTACAAGTTCGTACCCATCGATTGTCCGCACCAGTTGCGTGACGAGCTACGCATGGAGCTAGCCGCACGCGACATGAAAGGCACGATCCTGGTCGCGCCCGAAGGCATCAACGGCACCATCTCCGGCACACCAGACGCGATGGCTTCGTTCCTGAAGATCCTGCGCGCCGATCCCCGCTTTGCCGATCTCGTCACCAAGGATGCGCCAGCGGCAATACATCCCTTTGCGCGGACCAAGGTGAAGCTAAAAAAAGAAATCATTACGCTCGGCCGCCCCGAGGCTGATCCGTCGAGACGGACCGGCATCCGCGTCAAACCTGCCGATTGGAATGCGCTCATCTCCGGCCCGGACGTACTCGTCGTCGATACCCGCAATGCCTACGAGGTCGAGGTTGGCACGTTCAACGGTGCGGTCGATCCGAAAATCGCCCATTTCACCCATTGGCCCGCCTATGTAGCCGCCCACCTGGAACCGGCCAAGCATCGCAAAATCGCGATGTTCTGCACCGGCGGCATCCGCTGCGAGAAGGCGTCGGCCCTCCTCCTCGCCCAGGGGTTCGATGAGGTCTATCAACTCGATGGCGGGATCTTAAGCTACCTCGCGCAGGTGCCGGCCGAGGACAGCCTGTGGGAAGGCCAATGCTTTGTGTTCGATGAGCGTGGCGCGGTGAAGTGAAGGCGCGCTTACAACTTGGGTTGCGTGCGCGGTTGGATGCCACGAGGGGCGGCGGCCCGCCATCACGGCCGGCCCTCGATGTCCGGTCCCATTTTCATACTTCGGCGATCACCGAAGCGTTCGGGTGCTACGACGGAATACTGTTGCCTCGTAACCAAGGAGGCATCAATGACCATTACCGTGTTCATCCGCTACCAACTCGACCCCTTCAAAGTTCCCGCCTTCGAGGCTTACGCCAAGAAATGGATGGAACTCATCCCCAAGTGCGGCGGCAACCTAATTGGATATTGGCTGCCGCACGAGGGTACCAATAATATCGCTTTCGGGCTGATCTCATTCGAGAGCTTGTCGGCATACGAAGCTTACCGGGAGCGCTTGCGAGCCGATAAGGACGGCAAGGCAAACTTCCAATTCGCTCGCAATGAAAAGTTTATCCTCGCCGAGGAACGCACGTTTCTTCGTCAGGTCGAATAACCGAAAGCAATTCAGCCAGCCGCTAATGGGCCCAACAACGAAAGCTGCCGCCATGATTGCTGTGATCTTCGAGGTCTGGCCGGCTGATGGTCAGAAAACCAACTACCTGGACCATGCCGCGCGCCTTCGCGGTGAGCTCGAAAAAATGGACGGCTTCATCTCGGTCGAGCGCTTCCAAAGCTTGACCGATCCTGACAAGCTCTTGTCGCTCTCGTTCTGGCGTGACGAAAAGGCGGTCGCCGGATGGCGCAATCAGTCGAAACATCGCGCGACGCAGTCGGCCGGTCGCAACGGAATCTTCCGTGACTACCGATTGCGCGTCGCAGCGGTCATCCGCGACTACGGCATGACCGAGCGACGTGATCAAGCGCCCGCCGATAGCCAAGCGGCCTACGGCACAGGCGACTGAGCCCACTCACCTTCCCGCCGCATACCCTTGCATGCCGCGCGGGTTGGCGGCGGCCTTGCGGCGCGGACCTTCTTGGCTCGCAGCGGTCAGCCGTCCCTCGCTCCAGGTGCCACTGATCTCGACCTTGTGGCCACGGCGTTTCAGCTCGTCGATGGTCGCTTTCGGCAGTCGATCCTCTACTGCAACAACGCCTGGGCGTGCCGCGCGCGGCCAGAACGATGCCGGGAAATGCTCGATGTGCCACGCCTGCGAGTCGATCGCTTCTTGCAGGTTCATGCCCCAATGGATGTGCCGGAGTAGGAATTGCGTCGACCACTGGTCCTGTTGATCGCCGCCAGGCGTGCCCCAACTCATGTATGGTTGGCCATCGCGGAAGGCCATGCCGACCGACAGCGTCGAGCGCGGTCGCTTGCCCGGCATCAGCGTGCCGGGCTGGCCTTCCTCGAGCCAGAACATTTGCGCCCGTGAGCCGAGCGGGAAGCCGAGATTTGGGATCACTGGCGACGATTGCAGCCAGCCGCCGGACGGCGTCGCCGAAAACATATTGCCGGCTTTGTCGATGATGTCGATGTGGACGGTGTCGCCTCGTGATTCACCCATGCGCCCGACCGTCGGCTCGCCGGCGCCCGATGCGCTGACGGCCGAGCGTCCATCCGAGATGCCCTTCATGATGACGTCGCCGCCGAAGCCGCCAACCGTGCCGGGGCGTTGCTCCATCGATGCTGCGTTCGCGTCGATCAGCGCCCGGCGATTGGCGTTGTAGGCATCCGACAGCAACACATCCATCGGCACTTCGGCAAACAGCGGGTCGCCATAGAATTTCTCGCGATCAGCGTAGGCGAGTTTCGCGCACTCGATCACGAGGTGGATGAAATCGGGCCCGGTCGGTGACAGCTTGTCGAGATCGTAGCCCTTGAGCAATGCCAACTGCTGAAGCAGTACCGGCCCTTGCGTCCACGGACCCGGCTTGAACACGCGCAGTCCGCGATAGTCCAAATGCACCGGCGCCTCGATCGTCGGCTTCCAGTTCGCCATGTCCTGGCCGCTGAGCACGCCTTTGTGGCGACGGCCACTGACGTCCATGATTTCCTGCGTGCGGCAGAACGTGTCGATCTCCTCGGCGACGAAGCCTTGGCTCCAAACCTTGCGCGCGCGGTTGATGACAGCTTCCCGGGTGCCACCGCCAGCCTCTGCCTCGGCGAGAATCCGCTCGTAGGTTTCGGCGTGCTTGAGATTGCGGAACAGCGCGCCTTGCGCCGGTACCTTGCCGCCCGGCAGATAAACGGCGGCCGATGTCGGCCAATGTTGGCTGAACAAATCCTGCACGGTATCGATCGTCGCGACCGCGCGTTCGACCAGCGGATGGCCGTTGCGCGCGTAGCCGATCGCCGCTTCCAGCACTTGGCGCACGCTCATCGTGCCATGCTGTTCGAGGATCATCATGTAGGTATCGAACGTGCCGGGAATACATGCCGCGAGCAGGCCCGTTCCCGGAATGATGTCGAGCCCAAGATGTCCGCGATAATGCGCGATGGTGGCGCCTGCCGGTGCCGGTCCCTGGCCGCAGACGATGACCGGTGCGCCGGTTCCCTTGTGCCGGCTCTGGTCGTAGAGGATCACCGGCACGTCGCCACCGGGACCGTTCAGATGCGGCTCGACCACCTGCAACGTGAAGGCCGCCGCGATCCCGGCGTCGAACGCGTTGCCGCCGCGTTCGAGGATGCCCATTGCAACCGCAGTCGCGATCCAGTGCGTGGTCGCTGCCACGCCGAACGTTCCGTCGATCACGGGGCGCGTCGTAAACGGATTGGGATTGACGAAGGACATTGGGCTCACCTCAAGCGAAGTTGCGGTGATGCTATCTCTTGCCGTAACATCCAGCAATGCACGTCACAGCGCCACCAGTGCCGGGCGGCGCAGCTACCGACTGGCTTTCACGCTCAGCCGCCAATTTGCGTTCAGCTCGCGCGACCGTAGCTGCAAATCGACCTTCTTTTTCACGAATTTGCTCTGAGGTCTCTGGCACCGCTAATGAGGAACCCCCACCACCGACCGAATAGCTTGAACCGTAATTAAAGCCGCTGCTTTTCAGCCTGCTGCCACTGGACCTTCCGCCCCCGCCACCCCTGCCGCCCCCTTTCGCTTCAACCGAAGAAAGGAGCGCGTCGCCGAACAACAGCAGAGCGACGAAGGTCAGGCACAGCATTGGCCATCTCTGATTCACGCAAGTCTCCCACCCAGCAATTGGCTGCGCCACGTTAATCCTTCAAGCTTAACGATGACATAACGAGGTTGGCACGCACCTGCCGCATGATGACGGGGGAGGCTATGACGAGGCCGAGAAGAATGCCATTCCAACTTGCCGAAATCATCGGCATGGCTGATGCGAACAGAACGAGGCACTCCCACCACGCAAGGGGGGCCAACGCATAGCGCGTGAATACTGCCGACAGCGCCGTGATCGACAACAGACAGCCGATCGTCGCCGAGAAGAAGCCGCTGAGCGTGAAGCCTGGCACCATGATCAGCATTGACGGTGAGAACACGAATACGAATGGCACCATCACCTTGCCGAGCGCCAAGCGGAATGCGGTGTTGCCGGTCTTGAACGGGTCGGCACCGGCCATGCTGGCACCGGCATAAGCCGCGATCGCGACCGGCGGCGTCACGTCTGCCAGCACGCCATAATAGAATACGAAGAAGTGCGCGACGATGGGCGCTACCCCCAGCATTCCAAGCGTCGGCGCGGCCACCGTCACCATGATGATGTAGGTCGCCGTGGTCGGCACGCCGCAGCCGAGCAAAATGCAAACGATTGCGGTCAGCAGCAGCGTGTAGAACAGCGTCGTGGTTTTCATGTCGTAGGGCAGGAACGGTAAAATGCCGAGCGTGATATCGGCCATGGTGGCGGCAAGCGACGTGACGATGAACGAGATTTTGAAGCCAACGCCGGTCAACGTCACCACGCCGACGATAATGCCAACGGTTGCCGCCGCCGCACCCACGCCGATCGCATATTTCGCACCCATCACGAAGGCGTCGCTCATTTCGGCGGCGGCGCCTCTGCCGTCTGCGCGCGAAAAAAATCCGTGTATGATCGTTGCCATCGTCAGAGCGAAGAATACGAAGTTGACGCTGATGCTCATCGCGCCGAGTGGAATTTGTTCGCGCAGCAAACCGGTCGGCGCCAGCACGCAGATCGCAATCGTGAAAATCAAACTTGCCATGCGGCGGTTGGCGGCCATGCCGAGCAGGATGCACCCGGTGATGCCCCAGAATGCCGCGAGATAAGGTGTGTACCCTGTAAACAGGATCGTGATCAGCGCGATTAACGGAGCAAGCGTCGGCCAGTCGCGCGCGAACACGTCGCCCAGCTTCGGGATTTCGGCGTCGGTCAACCCGCGCATTCCGGTTTTCTTGGCTTCGAAGTGAACCTGCATCAGCACGCCGAAAAAGTGCATGAACGCGGGCACGATCGCCGCAATGACGATGGTGCCATAGGGCTGATTGAGATACTCGACCATCAGGAATGCCGCAGCCCCCATGATCGGCGGTGTGATCTGGCCGCCGGTCGCCGCTGTCGATTCGACCGCTGCCGCGAAGTGCCGCTGGTAGCCGAGCCGGATCATCATCGGGATCGTCAGCGAACCGACAGTCACGGTATTCGCAACCGATGATCCGGAGATCATGCCGAACAGCGCCGAGCCGAAAATCGAGATCTTGGCAGGCCCGCCAGCGTACCGCCCAGCGACCGACGCCGCGACACCGATGAATAATCGCCCGAGGCCGATCTTGGTTGCCAATACGCCAAACAACACGAAGTGAAACACATAAGTCGCGACCACGCCGAGGGCGACGCCGTAGATGCCTTGGCTGGTCAGGTACAGGTGATTGACGAGATTTTCCCAACTCGATCCGGGGTGCAGGAATATGCCGGGAAACCTGGTGCCGAACAGAGCGTACACGATCGAACAGATCGCGATGATCGGCAGACCCCAGCCGATCGATCGCCGGGTCGCCTCCAGCAGCACCACGATGATGATCGTGCCCATCACGACGTCGAGTGTGTTCGGATTGCCGACGCGATCGGCGAGGTCGTGGAATATGTAGGGCACATACAAGCTGGCGACGGCGGCGGCGATCGCCAATCCCCAGTCGATCAACGGAATGCCGCCGGGCGATAACTGAGTTGACGGTTGGATTGTCCGGCCGTGGCCGGGCACAAACGAGAATACGAGGAAGATCAGTCCGATCACGAACGCCAAATGCACGCCGCGATGGGTCGTTTCTTCCAACAGCCCGAAGCCGGCGGTGTAGTAGTGGAAACCGGACAGGATCAGCAGCAGCGCTGACACCAGCATACCGGGGCCAGGAGCCAATTTGCGAAAGCTGATCTCAGGATCGAGTTCCTCTTCCAGGCGGCGTGCTTCGGCTTCGGGAATAAACTCGAGGGTCATTGTATTCGTTCCGGCCTGTGATGTTCGCCGCGAGCATGACCGCCCAAGCGCGCCGGGTCACGCGAAAAAACTATTCGGTTGGTCTCTGCGTTGAGGCCTCAACTCCCGCACACGCCTTCCCGGAGGCCGTCCCCCGGACGGGCATCCGGGATCGCGTACTAACGATTGAAACGCGGTCTCTGCTCGTCTTGTCAGCGAACTCCATCTCGACCGACGTGACCCCGGGTCTCGCGCAATCGCGCTCGCCCGGGGAGGCAGTTGAGGGTGCAGTGAGTCTTGGTTGCGTTGATCGGGTGACCACACTCAACACGTTCCAGCGGCCTTTCATTCGACCGCGCCCGAGTACATCCATCTATCCGCTTTCCCGGAGCCGGCCCCCCGGACGGGCATCCGGGATCGCGTACTAACGATTGAAACGCGGTCTCTGCTCGTCTTGTCAGCGAACTCCATCTCGACCGACGTGACCCCGGGTCTCGCGCAATCGCGCTCGCCCGGGGAAGCAGTTGAGGGTGCGGAAAAACCATTCGATTGGCCGCTGCTTCGAGGCCTCAACTCCCTCACCCGCCTTCCCGGAGCCCGTCCCCCGGACGGGCATCCGGGATCCTTACCTATGCGTGTTGACCCAGATCGTGCCTCGCCTCGACGGGTAACGATCCCGGATAAGCCGGCTACGCCGAGCTTTCCGGGAACGCGTGAGCGAGAGTTGTGTATTGGGCGAACACTGCCCATCACGCAAGCGCTGGCCGCCCATTCACACCACCGTCTTGGGCTCGAACAGACACAGATCGGCGATCACACAGTTGTTGCACATTGGCTTGCGAGCGAGGCAGGTGTACCGCCCGTGCAGGATCAGCCAGTGGTGCGCGTGCAAGCCGTATTGCGGCGGCACCACGTCCATCAACGCGAACTCGACCGCTTCGACGTCCTTGCCGGGCGCCATACCGGTGCGATTGGCGACGCGGAACACGTGCGTATCGACCGCCATCGTGTGTTGGCCGAACGCCATGTTGAGAACGACATTCGCGGTTTTCCGGCCCACCCCCGGCAGCTTGACCAGCGCGTCGCGATCAGCCGGAACAATCGAGCCATGCTCCGCAATCAGCGCCTGCGATAGCGCGATCACGTTCTTCGCCTTGTTGCGATAAAGCCCGATCGTCTTGACGTAATCGCGCACCGTATCCTCACCGAGTGCGACCATTTTCTCCGGCGTATCGGCGGCCTTGAACAGCGCCCGCGTGGCCTTGTTGACACCGGCATCGGTCGCCTGTGCCGACAGCACGACCGCGACTAGCAAGGTGAAGGGGTTGATATGCTCCAGCTCGCCCTTGGGCTCGGGCACGCGGGCATGGAAACGCCGGAAGATTTCCTGGATCGCTTCCGGCGGCAACCGGGCCGGCGACGCAACCTTCACGATCCGTGCCTTGGTTGCCGGCTTCGATTTTACGACGCGTGCCGGCTTTTTTGTCTGCGGCTTTTTGCTTTTCAACGTTGGCGGCATGGTCACTTCATTCTGTTGGGATGTCCGGCTAAGCTCGCTTACATGAGCGATCCACACAACCCGAAACGAACGTCTGTCCCGCCCAACGAGCCTTTCCGCGCCGTGCTGACCGCGCACCGCTCGCTCACGCCGCGCGGCTTCGTCGTATTGACGAGCATTCTGTGTGCGATCAATCTTGTGGTCGGTGTCGGGTTTTGGCTGCTCGGTGCGTGGCCCGTGTTCGCGTTCTGCGGCCTCGACGTTGCGATTATCTACGTGGCGTTCAAGTTGAACTACCGGTCGGGCCGGCGTTATGAAACCGTTGATCTGACGCCGGAGCGCTTGATCGTCACGCAAGTCGAGCCGTCGGGGCAATCACGCGCGTTCGAGTTCAATCCCTATTGGACACGGGTGGTCCTACATGAGCATCATGACGGCCGAACGGCATTGGAACTCGCCCACCACGATCAACGCCTGACCTTCGGCCGCTTCATGAACGACGACGAACGCCGCGACTTCGCCAGCGCCTTGCGCGACGCATTGGCGCGAGCAAGGGGGATGAGCGGGTTTTGAGGGGTGGCTCTTATTAATGCGTCTCAAAACTATTGTGGCAAGCGCCTACGGCAATGGCAACGTAGCACTCAAGAAGTGTCTGCGTTAGCGGATCGGCCTCTTCAACGTATCTAAACGACATGTCGCGAATTCGAAGTTTTGCAGCTAAAAATGCGGCAGCAAATTCGGGATGGCTACTGAGATTTTTTCGTGTGAACTCACCGCTATAAGCGCGCGAGATATCGGTTACCTCTCGGGCAAGTAGCATTGCGAACGGTGCTGAGTTCATGTCTGATGCGTCCCTCGTATGATCGCTGTAGCGTGCGCGAATGCGCTTCGACCTGCCGACGTACAGATGATTTTTTCCTTCGCTAAACAGGTAAACGCCGCTCACAGGTTCACGCGACGGTATTTGTTGTAATGCATTGATAGGAGCCATCTGCATCAGCGCTCGGTATTTTGGCTCGAGACCTTCGACCGCCGCCCGGAATATTTCATTCATTTGCGGACCCATTTCTCAAAAAACTGAAAGCTGTTGGGGCTTTCTTCCCGCGGGCCTTGCGCCGCAGTGCATGGCTTCGGCAGGCTTCGGGGACAGTTACCGATTTGCGCTAACATCTTATAATTATTAAAGATTCTTCGGACCGGCAACTGTCCCCGCCTCCGTTCAGCATCTTTGCCTCATTGGGTTAGGCACACGCAACGCAACATCGGCACGTAACGATCCCGGATAGCCGGCCACGGACCGGCTTCCGGGAACGCGGATGTGGGAGTTGAGCTCCGGGGATAGCGCGCCGCAGCCGTAGGTTGGGTTAGCGGTCCACTTGGACGGCGTAACCCAACATTCCTCGGGTGGTCGAAGATGTTGGGTTACGGTCGCCGAAAAGGCGGCCTAACCCAACCGCCGCAAACCTCCCCCGCCACGTGTCGTACCCGCCACCCCTTCCCCCGCGCGTTCCCGGAAAGACCGCGTTGGCGGGCTTGTCCGGGATCTTTACCTCATCGGGTGAGGCACACGCAACGCAACATCGGCACGTAACGATCCCGGATAACCGGGCCAATGCCCGGCTTCCGGGAACGCGGTTGAGATGGCACACTTATCCACGGTCCGCTCCCCCATGCGATACTCCATTCGTCGGACATCAGAGCCCGGGAGCATAGACGTGTGCTGGCGGTTATGTGGTGTCGAACGCGGCCGGCCATCCGTGAGGAAACGCTAGCCGTGCCCAGGCGGGCCAACTCGTCTGGGATGAGCGATGATGTGCCAGGGCCTAAGCTCCCTGAGTGCACCCTGCGGGTTGGCGATCACGTACGCTGGCTCTGTTCCGCTTCGGATGGG
>JANLPY010000577.1:0-1890 GCA_031367505.1 Hyphomicrobiaceae bacterium
ATGGTCGCCTTGACGGTGCTTTCAACAACGCGGCGATACCGAACACCGGGAAGCGACTTCATGAGGTCAGCTTTGCTGAATGGCAACGCTGCCATTCGATCAACCTGAGCGGAACATTTCTCTGCCTCAAATACGAGATCGAGCAAATGCTCAAAAGCGGCGGCGGTGCAATCGTGAACACATCGTCCACTGCCGGCCTGGTGTACGTGCCGCTCACCGCCGAATACAGCGCATCGAAACATGGAGTTTCCGGCCTCACCAAGGCGGCGGCTTCGGACTATGGACACGACAATATCCGGGTCAACGCCATTGCGCCTGCGGCAGTCCGCACCGCAATGTATGCAAAATTTGCCGCCACAAACCCCCAGTTCGAGGAGCAGTGCGCTGCCCTCCATCCCATCGGCCGAGCCAGCGCTCCGACAGAGCAGGCCGAAGCCGTTGCGTGGCTGCTGTCGGATGCAGCCTCGTTCGTGACGGGAATCATCATGCCGGTGGATGGCGGATACACCGCAGTTTAAGGACACGCGTTTCAGCCATGCCCAAACTCAATATCACGACCCGAAGCGGCGACCTGGTTTCAGTCGAAGCCGCAGCGGACCAAACGCTGATGGAAGTCCTGCGTAATCGGGGCGACGTGGAAGCCTTGTGCGGCGGGCAGCGCGCATGCGCGACTTGCCACGTCCACATCGAGGATTCATGGATGGAAATCGTCGGCGAGCCCGGAGAAGAGGAAGCGGACCTGCTCGGGTTCAGCATGGAAAAGCAGCCGAACTCGCGCCTGAGCTGCCAGATTCGCTTGAGCGACGCGATGGAGGGTTTGGCGCTCACCGTCGCTGCTGCCGAAGGCTGAAGCGCCAAGCAACGCAACAAGGCAATACCCCTCGCCTTGCCCGTACCACCCAATAACAAACAAAGGAGTTGAGATGCTTGACAACAAGGTCATCATCGTGACCGGAGCAGCTTCCGGCATTGGCCGTGCAACCGCGCTGATCCTCGCCAAGGCCGGCGCCAAGGTTCTGGTAACCGATTACAACGAGGCCGCTGTGGCCGAAACCCGCGACATGATCGTCAAGTCCGGCGGGATTGCAAAATCGCTCAGGACGAATATTGCCAGCGAGAAGGAAGTCATCGCGATGGTCGATTTCGCCGTTGCCAGTTTCGGTCGCCTCGACGGCGCCTTCAACAATGCCGGGGTCGCCATGCACGGCAAGCGGGTGGAAGACCTGGCAGAAAACGAATGGGACGCCGTCCTCGATGTGAATCTCAAGGGCACCTATTTCTGCATGAAGCACGAAGTGCTGGCAATGAGAAAAACCGGTGGCGGCGCGATTGTCAATTGTTCGTCGGCCAACGGTCTCGTCGGCAATCCGAACTCTGTCGAATACATCGCCTCGAAGCACGGCATCCTTGGCTTGACCCGGGGCGCGGCTTGCGACGCCATAACCACCAAGGTTCGGGTCAATGCAGTAATGCCGGCCATGATTGATACGCCGATGCTGGCTGGCCTGACGACCGATCCGGAGTTGAAAGCCTTTTACGACACCATCATGGCGCGCGTCACCGTGGGCCGGATGGGCAAGCCGGAAGATGTCGGCTACGCGGTCAAGTGGCTGCTGTCGGACGAAGCCACGTTCATCAACGGGGCCGCGATCTGCGTCGACGGTGGTTATACGGCCCGCTGAGGTAACTCGCCTGTCATACGGAGCGGGTGAGCGCTTTCTGACCGTTGAGCATGTTATTTTCGACTTCACCAAGTAGCATGCCGCTTCGTCATCAAGAGGAGTCGACATGCTGAACAACAAGGTCATCGTCGTTACCGGGGCCGGTTCCGGCATCGGCCGTGCAACCTGCCTGGTGCTTGCCAAGGCCGGTGCCAAAGTGCTGGTAACC
>JANLPY010000719.1:0-56559 GCA_031367505.1 Hyphomicrobiaceae bacterium
GGGTTTATCCCACGCGCCGCGATGCCAGTGGTGGGCAGCGATCTCAAACGCGGCGGATGAACCTTGTTGGACTGAACCGCCGCCCCGAACCGGTGCTGGTCGGCGGCATATTGTGGCCTGCCGTCAGTCGGGCTCCGCCCTCCCTCCGTCAGCCCACACACGGCGCAGTCTCATCCTGATTGACGCTGAGTCTCACCCTGATTGTCGCGCGGCAACATGGCCAGCGGCGAACCGATGTGCAACCGGTGCGAACCGGTTCAACTCTTGTCCCAGTGGCCACTCCGTCGTGGCACTCGCCTGAGGAGCAGGCTGCCGCTTTGCTTGACTGGGTACAAGGACCAGGGGGTCGCGTCGGTGAGGTGCCCGCGCGCGAACTTATGAGCCTGCATATCGAGATGTGCGCCGAACTGTTTTGGCAGCACACGCCTTGGATCCCTGTAGCCAAAGCCTTCCGTACACTGATCAATGACTCTCGCCACCACTATGCCTCACGCAATTCTCGTCGCATAGTTGTCTATCGGATACCCCGTTCCGCGGCGCAGCTAAAAATTGTGAAAACTTGACGAGCAGGCGCACAAGCCCGCGAATAACTCCGACCGCTGGCGCGCTGCCGCCGTTGAACAAAATGCTGGTACTCAACTAAGCCGAAGCTGATTCGGTGATCATCGCGCAGGTCCCCAAGTTCATCGCTTGATGAGCTCGCAAGCTATGCCGCTCAATCTGTTGTTTATACCAAAAGTAACGGAGCATAGCTAAAAAGCCTAGCCCGCTCGCAAGAATGAGATTGCAGCAGACGGCGAGCACGCCGCGTCCGCCCATAAGGTCGATGGTGAGGCCGATCCGGAGGCCGAGCGACTTAGATATCGCCAGCGAGATCGAGAACGCCGCGAAGATCCAGGTCGTCGAAACCCCTGTGTCGCGCGCTATCCTGTTGGCAAGGATCGCCGGCAGGTAGTAGCTCGACGCCCAAGCCAAGTGTTTGGGTGAGGCCGAGGGCAGAAACAAGTCCGAGACGGTGCCGATAAATCATCTCAACTGCAGCAGGCAAACTTTGTAGCCTTTTCGGCCTTCGCAACGGCTGGCGACTTGTTCGGTCCACAGCCGCATCCAGGTGCCCCCGCCGCCTTGGCGATTGCATCATCGACGCAACAGGCATCGGTGCCCTTCGCCGCCGGTCCGCCGCAACAGCCCGTCTCACCAAAAGCAGCATTCGAGACGGGGCCAGGGCCATTGCATACGCCCGTCTCAGGCAACACGAGCTCGACGCGGGCTGCGGCCTCGTGGTCGCCGGTAATCTCGGCCACGATGGAACGTACCTGTTCGTAACCGGTAATCAAAAGGAAGGTCGGCGCGCGGCCATAAGATTTCATACCCGCGAAATAAAAGCCGGGCTCGGGCTGCGCCAACTCACGCGCGCCGTGCGGCCGCACCGTGCCGCAGCTATGTTCGTTAGGGTCGATCAGCGGCGCCAGCAGCGGCGGACACTCCAGCGCGGGGTCCAGCAAAATGCGCAGCTCGCGCAAAAAAGAGAGTTCGGGACGAAAGCCCGTTGCGACGACCAGTTCATCGACCACGACGTGACGGCCGCAACACGATGACCCTGCGCCAATTCTGAGCTTGCCGCCTTTTTCGCTCAGATGCGATACGCTGAAGCCTGTCTCAACTTCGAACTGGCTGTCACGAACGAGACGGGCGAACGCCGATCCCAATTCTCCGCGTGCCGATAGCTTGTCGTTCGCACCGCCGCCGAAAGCCTTCTCCGGCTTGTCGCCGCGCATCAGCCAAATGACCCTGGTTTCCGGTGCCTGTGCTTTCAGCCGCGTTAAGTCGATCAACGTGCCGATCGCCGAGTGGCCCGCGCCGAGGACGGCGACGGTCTTTCCAGCATACCGAGCGCGTGCCGTTCCGAATACGTCAGGCATCGCATAGGCAATGTGAGACGCAAGACCATCTTCACCGATTGCTTCTAGACCGTTGGCACCAGCTGCGGTCGGCGCGTTCCATGTACCAGACGCATCGATAACAGCACCAGCGTGCAGCGTCTTCAGCCCCGCACCGTTCTGATATCGAATCTCGAAGGGGGCGATCTCCCGGCCCCTGGTCTTGACCTTGTTGAAGCCGACGCGGCTGATCGCCGTCACGCGCGCCGAAGTGTAAATGTGTTCCTTGAGCGCAGTGCGCGTTGCAAGCGGAGCCAGATAACCATCGACCAGTTCGGCCCCGTCAGGATAGGCCGTCGGCTCCGGCGAGTTCCACCCTGACGCACTCAAGAGCCGCTCGGCCGCCTTGTCGATATTGTACTCCCACGACGAGAACATCCGCACATGGCCCCACTGCCGCACGGCATGGCCAATCTCCGGCCCCGCCTCAAGCACAGTTGGGACAAGGCCACGCTCTAGCGCGTGCGCCGCAGCGGCGAGGCCGACTGGGCCTGCCCCGATGATGGCGATCGACTTGGGATGAACACTCATTTATGCGGTCCTTCCAGTAGGTTCGAATATCAAGCTAAATGCTCACGCGGCGTTGGACTTCGTGGACTTGCCTTCGCAGATCGTCTCGACGCAGCATTCGGCAACCAGAAAATCAAGCAAACCGCGCATCAAATCGTAGTTGGCACGGCAGATCAGCGTCGTTGACTGGCGTTCCTGCGCAATTAGGCCGACGATCAACATCGACTTCAGATGATGCGACAACGTCGATGGGGCGATGTCGAGTTTCATTTGGAGTTTGCCGACGCTGAGCCCGTTGTCACCCGCTCGCACCAGCGCGCGGAAGATTTTGAGCCGGGTCGGATTGCCCAGGGCTTCGAGGCGAGCGGCGGCATCATCGAGTTTCATTAGCCCTATATAAGTGCATTCATCCACGCGTCAATGGTAATTCTAGAATATTCGAAGTTCTGATGTCAGGCGACGGCTCGCGGGCACAGGCTGTTCAACGAAAGGACGACAACTTGGTTGGGGACACATCACGGGTCGCAGCCGCAGTGACCGAGTTTGGCAGCAACAGGGTGATCAACCAGCAGGCTGCCAACATGGCGGCGGAGCCCAGCAGGCACGCTGGCATGCCGCCCGCCTGATAGAGGACCCCCGACAGCATGATGCCGACCAGACGGCCGGTGGCATTCGCTGCATAGTAGAAGCCTACATCCTCGGCCGCCTTTTCGGAACCGGCATAGGCCAAGATCAAGTAGGAATGCAGTGAGGAGTTGACCGCGAAGGGCAATGCGAACAAGGCTAAGCCAACTGCGATGATGAGATCGGGGCGGGGTACATTCGGCAGCATCAGAAATATGGCGAGAGCGAGCGGCAGCGCTACTAAAATGAGTGACCACTGCCGTGCCGCTGGCACTTCGCTGCTTAAACCGTCCGGACTGCGTTTGACGAACATGGGCGCGATCGCCTGCACTCCGCCGTACCCGATGGTCCATGCTGCGAGGAACGTGCCGACTTGCAGAAACGTCCAACCGTTCGCATAGAGAAACACCGGCAGGCCGACCACAAACCAGGCATCCCGCGCGCCGAACAAAAAGATGCGAGCAAACGCCAGCAAGTTTACCGCGCGCGATTTCCCGAACAGCTCACGCACCGTTTTGGATGATTTGGCTTTTCCGAGTTCGCGCGGAAGCGATACAAGACCGGCGACAAAAATCACCGCCAGCAATGTAGCCATCATCCAGAGTGCGTGTCGAAATCCTACCGTGTCCAACAGCAACGCACCGGCGAAGAATCCAACGCCCTTCATGGCGTTCTTCGAGCCCGTGAACCACGCAACCCACTTGAACAGCTGGCCCGAACCTTCAACCGAGGTTGCTTTAATCGCCGACTTGGAAGCGGTCTTAGTCAGATCCTTGGCGACGCCAGCGATCCCCTGCGCGCCGACAACCCACGCAACGGTCGCGGCTGCGGTCCACGCAGGATCGAGCATCGACAACATCAGCAGGCCGGCAATCTGCAAACTCTGGCCAATAGCCAGCATCCGCGGGATGCCGAAGCGCGAGGCGAGCCAGCCGCCGCCCAGGTTGGCGATGATGCCGGCAAACTCATACAGCAGAAACAGAAACGCCAGGGTGAACGGCGAGTAGCCGAGCTTGGAGAAGTGAAACAGCACCAGCATACGGAGCGCGCCGTCGACCAGCGTGAAACCCCAATAGGATGCCGTGACGATAAGATAGTTGCGAACCGACGCTGCCATCACAGCCCCCGCTCGATCACGATGTTGGCGAGATCGACCATCCGGCACGCATAGCCGACTTCATTGTCGTACCAGGCATAGACCTTCAGCAACGTGCCGTCCGTGACCATGGTGCTGAGAGCATCCACGATTGAACTTCGCGTATCGTTGCAATAGTCGGCGGACACGAGCGGCCGGGTTTCGTAGCCCAAAATTCCCGCCAGCGGTCCTTTGGCGGCAGATGCGAACAACTCGTTGATCTCGGCCTCTGTCGTCTCGCGCTTCAATTCGAATACGCAGTCGGTCAGGCTGGCGTTGAGCACCGGTACGCGCACCGCATGGCCGTTCAGCTTGCCCTTGAGTTCGGGGTAGATCAGCGCGATCGCCGTGGCGCTCCCGGTCGTGGTTGGTTGCATCGAGAGTATCGCCGAGCGCGCACGGCGCAGGTCCTTGTGCGGCGCATCGACGACCACATTGGTGTTGGTCGGATCGTGGATCGTCGTGATCTGACCGTGCCGGATGCCAATCGCATCCTGGACCACCTTCACCACAGGCGCGAGGCAGTTGGTCGTGCAAGAAGCTGCGGTTAGCAGACGATGGCGCTTCGGATCGTAGAGATGATCATTGACGCCAACGACGATGTTCAAAGCGTCCGCGTGTTTCACCGGCGCGGCCACGATAACCCGCTTTACACCGCGATCGAAATAGGCCTGTAGTTGCTCTGGGGTGAGGAACTTGCCTGTACATTCAAGCATGATGTCACAACCGAGATCGCCCCACGGCACCTCGCCAGGCACCCCAGCCGACGTAAATCCGATGTAGTGGTTGCCGACCGCGATTGTCGAATCGTCTTCGACGGCAAGGCCAGCATGCCAACGGCCATGGATGCTGTCGAATTCGAGCAGATGCGCGGTCGCGGCAATGCCGCCCTTCAACTCGTTGACATGAACGATGTCGAGGCGATTGTGCTCGCGCGGATCGCCGTCGGCGCGGCGGAAGCCTCCCATCGCCGCACGCAGCGCAAGCCGCCCGATGCGACCCATTCCGTTGATACCAACGCGCATTCGATCCCTCATCATCGTGCAACTTTGCTGCTGTCACCCAGTACGTCCAACCGCGCTTTCAGCGCCATGCGGTCGAGCGAAGCGAAAGGCAGACTACTGAACGCTTCCAGCCGCCGCCGGATCATGCCGTAGAGCTCGTTCAGCAGCGTCGTCTTCTCGATCTGCGACCCGTGAAACTTGGCTGGATCGGGAAACGGCCAAGCGGCCGTTACCGGCCGGTCACCGAACTCGGGACAAACCTGGCCATCCACCGTGTCGCAAAGTGTGATGACGAAATCCATGCGAAGGGCTGCGGGATCCATGAATTCGTTCCACGATTTAGTGCGCAGACTCGTGACGTCGTGGCCAAGGACTTTGAGGCGGTCAAGAACCTCCGGCATCGGTGCTGCAGCTGGGTCGTTCCCCGCCGAGTACGGCTTGAATTTACCCTTGCCGATCCGTTCAAGAATGGCCTCGGCGATGATCGATCGTGCCGAATTATGGGTGCAAAGAAACAGGACATTAAAGGTCGGCGTCATCACATCCTCCTGTTGAGTTTCATCAGGCAACAACCGGGCGAGGTCACCGCAAAGATCCGGCCGGCCGCCACAGCAGGTATCAGTTAGGAAAGCAAAGAGGTTTCGCAGTCCGACAAAGCGCACGGCGTAGATGACTTGCCGGCCTTGCCGCGTCGATTGAATGAGCCCCGCGCGCTCCAGCGCTGCCAAGTGAAATGACAAACTCGACGCTGGCGAGCCGAGTCGCAGGGCCAGCTCGCCGGCCGCCATCCCCGTCGCACCAGCGGAGGCGAGCAAGCGCATCAGATCGAGGCGTTTAGCCTGAGCGAGGGCACCGAACCCCTCGGCCGCATCGTTTGTTTCCATAAAAATCGAATAGTCGAAATGTATGACAGCTGCAAGACAAGAGTGGTTTCGGGTTTGATTGAGCAGTCGGTTGCCGGGAACGCTTGGTGGCCCAATCGGAAGTGAACGACAGCTTTACGCTGAAGCATTATGCGGGCAATCGGATGTAGGTTTCGAAGCGGCGACGTCCGTCACCCACCCTGCTACCTGATCCTCATCACACGGCAAGCTGAGTCCAAAACCACCATGAAAATTTTGCCACGCCTGATCGTATGGCGCGCGAACAGCTGTTAAGACCGGCACATCGGCGGCGATCGCCGCCTCGAAACAAGCGCGTAAACCGCGTCCTAAGCTCTCGGCGCGACCGAAGCGGTTGATGATCAGCAAATGAACGCGATCGACAATCGCCCGCATGATGGCCGGCTCAGCGTCAGCAAGGCTACGCTCATCAAGGCGGCAGCCCCTGGCGCAGGCGCCGCGATTTTCCCAGATATCGAAGGCCTTTTGGGTTCTGAGATCGACGACGTGGACTGTGGCAGCGCAATTGCCGCCACGCTCGCCGGTCGTCATCTGCACAAGTCCGCCGAGCCGCAATCCGGTAGCCGCCGCACTCGCGCAGACATCGATGAACACGCGATCGATGTCGAAGCCGCGCTCATAGTGGATCGCAGCGAGGCGTGAAGCCAATTGTTGGGTCATTGGATGCCCCTTCATGGAACAGAAAAGAGGCAGCACGGATCTCGACGCCGAGCCGCCCGAGTGCGGACTTAAGTGAGAAGATCAGCCCGTCTTGTACTCCTGTGACTTGAACGTCAGGTGCCTCACGCCTTCTGGACGGTCGGCGATCTTGCGCAGGCCGGCCCACGTCTGTTTATAGTTCGGGATGATGAACTCGTTGACGCCTGCCGATACCACGTTGCCCTGCACACCGGTCGGATAGGCAAACAGCATGAAGGTCTGTTTCGGCCTGGCCGTTGGTGTTGGATAGGCCATCGCCTGAGTCGCGCCATTGTCGTTGTAAACCTCCACGAGGTCACCCGCATTGAGCTTCAACTCGGCCATGTCGGCCGGGTTCATCTCGATATAGGGGAACGGGAAGCGGTCCATTACGAACTTGTTGTGCTGGTCGAGGTAGGCGTTCTGCCATATGTGGTTGGCGCGGCCGTTGTTGATCAGGAACGGCCACTTCTTTGATTCGGCTTCCTTGCCGGCCGCCTGCAATCCACGCCATTTAGTTTCCGCGAAGGTCGCTTTGCCATCCTTGCCACCAAACTTGCCATCGGCAAACAGGCGCTTGGTGCCGACGATCTTGCCATCTGTAAAGGCCGTCGCCGGCTCCTGAAAACCATTGGTGCCCATCGCCTTAAGACGAGCGTAGGTAACGTGCTCGCCGCCCTTCTCGTTCTTGACGTAGCCATCCATAAAGGCATCTTCTTCCGTCTTCCAGTCGAAACCCTTGAACTTGTCGGCAATGTCAGCCTTGCCCATCTCACGCCAGACGCGCTCCATGTTGTTGGCGATCCGGGCGGCAATGATGCAGTCCGGCATCGACTGACCCGGCGGGTCCATGTAGCGTTCGACAAGACGCATCCTTCGTTCGCCGTTCATGGAAGTGAGGTTCATTTCGCCTGAGGTCGCGGCCGGCAGCCACACGTGCGACGCCTGACCGATTTGCGTCGGCACGATATCGACATCGACCGAGAACAACCCGCCCGCCTTGATTGCCGTCACGATGGCCGCGACCAGCGCCGGACGATCGCCATAGGGCACGGCCGACATGGCGTCTTTCACCATATCGGTCCGCTTCTTGTAGGACTGCTTGAAGTTCGAGGCGTTGAGCGTGGTCTTGTAGTGGTCGCAGGCCCAGATGTGATGAACGCCGCCCTTGCCCTCGATCAGCAGCTTGTCGACGTAGGCGGCGGGGCGCCCAACGTGGCCATCGGCGGGGCGCGAGTAGCCCTCCTGATGCCCTCCGAGCCGCACGCAACCGCCACCCGGGCGACCGACATTGCCGGTCGCAAGCGCGAGGTTCACCAGCGCTCCGTTGGTGCGGTAGTTGTCGTTGCCCCAGATCAGCCCCTTTTCGTATGCGAACATGGTGCGCCGGCGCTTGCCGTCCTTGGGCTCGGCGATCCACTTCGCGGCCTTCTCAATGTCGGCGACTGACAGCCCGGTGATTTGGGCGGCTTCCGCCAGCGAGGTCTTATTGGCGGCAACGACCTTGTCGAAGTCGTTGGTCGACTTGGCGATCAGATCCTTGTCGATCCAACCCTTTTCGGCGACGTAGCTGAACAGCGCGTTGAACAACACGAGATCCGTGCCGGAATTTATGGACAAGTGCAGCATACGGTCTTTGCCGGCTTCGACTTCGCAGGCATTGACCGTGGTCGTGCGGCGCGGATCAACGATCACAATCCGACCAGGCGCGTGGGTCTCGCCCGGTATCTCTTTCTGCTTCAGAGCGACCGATGTGCCCCGCAAGTTCGGCACCCAGTGATTGAGGAAATAGTTCGTCTGCGTCTCGAGCGGATTGGCCCCGACGACAAAGATGGTGTCGGCAAGCTGCGCATCCTCATAGCAGTTGTTTAGTTCGCCGACGCCCATGTCACGAGTGGCGTGCACCTCCGAATTATAGGCCGGGCGATTATGGATGCGGATGTTCTTGACCTTCATCGCACCGAAATAGAGTTTGCCGGTGCCCCAGGTGTTCTCGTACCCCCCGCCGGCACCGCCGTGATCGAACGCGGAGACGAACAGTCCGTCCTCCCCTTGATCAGCGATCACCGCGCACGTCACGCGCGCAACGAGATCCAGGGCGTCGGCCCAGCTCGTCGGTTGCATCTGGCCATAGCGCCAGACCATCGGGTCGGTAAGCCGCTGAAGTTGCGTACTGCGCGCTTCGCTGAAGCTGGTCTCGGCCATGCGGCTGCCACGGATCGAACCGAGGCCGGAGTTCACGACGCAGGTCTTGTCCGGCTTAATGACGATGTGCACGTCCTCGCCGTTCTGCCGCACGACGTTGTACATCGACGGCGAATACCAGGCGTCAGTCTCGGCGGGCTGCTGCTTACCGAGATCCGTCTTAAACTTGTTCTCGGCAGCGGCGTATCCGCCCTGCTTGTTGATCGGCCACGTGTAGGCTTTGTAGCCGCAGCCGACGATGCAGAAGTGGCAGGTGACGTTGTGCTCTTTAGCGTCCGCAGGGACGATCGGGAGGCGGTCGATTTCACGCTTGAATGTCATGGCTGATCTCCCTCAAAGCACGTTCGACAGGCGGCCGTACAACAGCTCGTCGATGCCTTCGGCGAAGATGTCGCCGTTGGTATCGATACGCAGCGTGTACTGGGGCAGATTTTGTGTGGCGTGGCCAAAGATCTGCTGCCCGCCATTTTCGCAGTCGAAGCGACCGTAGTGACCGGGGCAGTTGAGCGTCTTGTCGGTCGCGCTGTAGTTTAGTGGGAATCCCTTGTGCGGGCAGACCGTCGAATAGCCGACGATGTCGCCTTCGGGCCCGGCACCTCCTGGAACCTTGGTCCCGAGCTTGATCAGCACGCCGGGCGCATCCTTGTCGGGATAGGCTACGTCTCGTGCGGCGTTGACTTTGAGGTCCTTCACATTGCCGAGCTTTGACGACGGATAGTTGACCCGCGCCGGTGTCGGCTGCGCCTCGGCTGTTCGTGGGCCGACCGTTGTGGCGGCAGCACCTGCAACCGCGGCGACCCCAGCTCCACGCAGGAATTGGCGGCGACCAAGCTCGACCTTTGCATCACACCGGTTCATGCGCGCTCCTCCCAGGACTCGTCTTGTTAACGATGCAAATGGAGAAGCATCCAGCGTGCCAGAAACAGTGTGCAGCGCGAGATAGATATTGATCAACGCGTGCAACGCGCTACCGCAGTGCCGAAGCAGAGTGGTGTTCGGATAGCTGAACAAAGCCCCGACATGACGTTCGGAAATCCGAACGCTCAGGCGTCTCGCGGCTCCACTGCCGAGAAGTTAAACCGTCTCATCTTTTCCCACAGTGTCGTCCGCGACACGCCGAGTGCCTCAGCCGTTCTTGCAAGATGTCCGCCATGGGTCATCAATGCGCGCTCGATCTGACGTCGTTCCGCATCGTCGCGCACCTGGCTCAAGGTCGCCAGTCGCCCGGCCATCGCTTTCGACGCTGGCTCGTCATTCTCCGGAAACAGATCGAACGGCATGATCCAGCGCGATGAGGTCAGGGCCAACGCGCGCTCGATGCGGTTGCGCAGCTCGCGCACGTTGCCGGGCCACGGATGTGCAGCAGCAGCGGAATATGCGACGGCGGAGAAACCTTGAACCGAGGTCTCCATGCTTCCTGCAAGATCGGTGTAGAACCGATCCATCAGCCAGCCGATGTCTGCCGTTCGTTCCCGAAGCGGCGGTACAGCAATGCTCAGGACGTTGATGCGGTATAACAGATCCTCGCGAAAAGCGCCGCTCGCCACCTTTTGCGCAAGATCGGCGTTGGTTGCACAGACGAGCCGGGCTTTGAAGGGGATAGCCCGTTCGCCGCCAACACGATGGAACGCGCGGTCCTCAATGAGGCGCAACAACTTGGCCTGAAGCTTGGGCGCCAAGTCGCCGATCTCATCGAGAAAAAGGATGCCATTGCCTGCCCGCTCGGCATAACCGAGGTGCTGTCCCTGCGCGCCTGTGAAGGCACCGCGTTCATGACCAAAGAGTTCGCTCTCCATGAGTTCGGCGGGAAGTGCTGCACAATTAACGGCCATGAACGGCCCGGCAGGTTTGGCGCGAAGCGCATGCAGATAGCGCGCAATCACCTCTTTGCCGACCCCCGTCTCTCCCGTAATCAGCAATGGCGCTCCGACCCTCGCTGCGCGCATCAGAAATACTTCCGCGTCGCGCATGGCTTTCGACACACCAAGAACCGGCTCCGCGCCAGCTTGGGCGGGCCCGAGGATCTGATGCAATCGATCGAGGAAATCATCCATCTCGAACGGCTTCGTCACGTAGTCATGCGCGCCCTCACGCATCAGGCGAACGGCTTGCGCAATGTCGCCAAAGCCCGTGACGAAAAGAAACGGTCGCTGCCGACCAGAATTGCGAAACTCTCGGTAGACCTCTTCGCCCGATCCGTCTGGCAATCGGATGTCGCAGATCACGGCGTCTGCTGCAGTTTGGTCGAAGCCATGCTTCGCTTCGACGGCCGAGCGCCACCAAGTGACGGAGGCGCCTTCGAGCTCGAGGCGTTGGACAAGCGACTCTCCCATGATGGGATCGTCCTCGATCACAGCCAGCCTGCGGTTCTCAAGCAACATGTCGCAAAGCCTCCTGCTTCTGCAGCGGTAGCCTGACGGTTATCTTGGTGCCGCCACGTGTTCCACTGCTTACAACTACGGTTCCGTTGTTCTCGCGCACCAGCCGATTGGTCATCCATAGGCCAAGTCCAGTGCCACCACCGATGGGCGCCGGAAGTCCATCGCGTCCGGAGAGAATTTCCACTGCAGCCGATGGCAATCCACCACCTTCATCCTCGACAATCAGCTCAAATGTTTGCTCGTCGGTCACCACTGATACGCAAACAGTCGTGTCGCGTGGCGACGCCTGGCACGCATTCAGGGCGAGATTGAGAATGATCTGTCGCAAGGCCGACGCCGGAATCGGAACTTCCTCTTTCAAATCGGTGCTCCACGCAAGCAGCACGCCGCGCCGCCGCGCTTCGGGCGCGATCAGCAGTTCAAGATCATCGATATCTTCGGGCTTAAGCATTCGGCCATCCCGATCGGCGCGATAGGTCATCAGAGCAGACCGCACCACATCGCGGATGCCCTTCAAACCGCGCTCGATCAAATCAAGGCTTTTTGCCCGTACGGCAGGCTCTGCGCCGTGGCGCTTCAGCGTATCGATCGCATTGAACAGGCCACCGAGAGGATTGTTTATCTCGTGCGCCATGCCAGACGCCAAGCGTCCGAGGCTCGCGAGGCGCTCTTCCTCTGCGAGCTGAGCAGCGACAGCCTGCCGTTCCACCATAGCTTTGGCCAGCGCGTTGTAAGCACCAAAAGCGCGCTGATACTCTGGACGCACACCGCCAATGATCGATTGTGGGATCGACTGCACATCGTCGGCACCGCTCCGTTCCAGATGGTCGGTTAGAATACGAACCGGGCGCATCATGCGGCTCACGATGAACGACGCAAGCGCCGCCAAGGCCAATGTAAGCAGCGCGTTGGTTGCGATGAGCGTGCGTAATACCTCGTTTCGCTCGGCGATTTGCGGCCCGACATCCACTTTCGCGTAGATGCTGCCGATAGGGCGTCCCTCATAAACAACGTGGCGCTTGGCAAAGGCTACTTGTGAACCTGAAGGTACTGCGACGTTGGCGTCGTCTGCGAACGCCAAGGCGTAGTCGTCAGGTAGTTTCGATTGAGACGGCGCGCGCAATGCGTTCGATGATGCGATAACGATGCCGTCAGACGTCGTCACCACGGTCTCGGTTGGCCTAATACCGGTCGGCTGCCTCTGTGAGCGATCGAGCACATCGAATACCTGCCAAACATCCTCTCGCACCATGGCATCGACCAGTGCCAGCGACAGGCCTTCGAGGTAGACGTCCGACAGCGATTGAACGTGCCTACTCTGTGTCTGATCGAGCCGCGTCAGAACCCGCTCAGATGCAAACCCCGAGACGGCGATCATAAAGATCACGACGACGAATGGCACCCGCACGCTAATGGGTAGCTTGAAGTGCATCACTCTTGCACCTGCCTAACCAGCCGCATTTTTGCAGCGATACCGTCGAACAGTGAGGGGGGTTCAACTTTGAAACCGTCGAGACGAAGCAGTGAAAGTATATTACGGCCTTTGTCATCACTCGGCATGTCAACCAAGGCGCTTCGAATGACAGCAGTCGTTTTAGATCCAGCCTCGGCGGCAGGACACGCAATTGGTGGAAAGCCAAGCCATTCAGATTTTGCGACGATGCGTGTCGATCGAACGAGTTCTGGCTCTGTCTCCCGGAGCACTTCGTAGACATAGCCGTCGACACTACCGCTCGTAGCAAGCCCTGCCGCTACCGCCCGGATCACATTGCGATGGCCATAGGTAAAGAAATTCTGGCGAAAGAAATCTGTTGGCGATGAGCCAAGTTTAACAAGTGCCGCGCGTGTGACCAGAAACCCGGAGTTGCTATCCGGATCGGAAAATGCGTGCACGCTGCCGCGCAGATCGGCGAGTCCCTCGGCCTTCAGGCCGGAATGGGAAATCAGATAGGATTGGTAGAGTGTCCGTCCATGCCAGACAGGCACGGCGACAAGACTAAGCTCATTCCGATAGGCGACGAAGGGGTAGCCGCAGATCCAAGCGGCATCGAGCTGACGGGATACGAGGAGTGCAGTGATCTCCTGGTAGGTTCTTCGGCTCACGAGGTGAACGGTCCGCCCTGTGGCACGCTCCAGATAGGTCTTGAGATCGTCCAGCAGCGCAAGATCGGAAGTTAGGAAGACAGGCGTCAGTCCGAAGCGGATTGGCGAAGTGGAGACCTGCGCCAACGCTCTGCTAGCTGAGCCAGCTAAAACAGCACACGACCCACCAAAGAACAGTCGGCGACTCACCAGCATGCCACGGCTCAAGGCGACTCCTCGACCATCCGTCGCCTATCATGGCGAACTCTGTTGACGCGAGGCTAGCATCTGACCGAGCGAACCGCCATCCTTCGGCCGCGCCATGGGACGGTCTAGTAACGAAAATGCAATGATCGAGCAGGGCGAGCGCACGTGGCAAGTCGTGCTGGGTTTGCATCGCGCAAACGCTAAACGCCTTAGCGCCGACCAACTTCGACCATGGTGACCGTGCAATCTCCCATCATGCACCACTCAAAGCCAAGGCCAGATCCTACTTGGTCCGATGCGCATTGGTATCATCACTGTCCATAAATGCACCTTCTTCGGATAGTATGGCATTGGTGCCCAGCGGCCTTTCCACTTCGTGTAGCGTTAACAAAAACACTTCGTCACAATTTGCACTTGACCTTGCACCCAGGTGCAGGGTTGAGAATGGCCTATGAGTACATTGACAGTCGGCAAGGTAGCGAAGGCAGCGAACGTCGCACTTTCAACGATCCGCTATTACGAGCGTCGCGGACTGGTAACGCCAGCGGCACGCCGCAGTTCTGGATACCGTGAATATTCCGATGATGCGGTGAGGCGGGTCCGCTTCATTCGTCATGCGCAGGAACTTGGCTTCTCGCTAGACGACGTTGCAGAGTTGCTCGAGCTGCGCATGGAGGCGAGGGGATCCTGCGCTGACGTGCGCCAACGGTCGAAGCGAAAGCTTGATGATATCGCGGAAAAAATTGCCGGATTAAACGGCATGCGTCGGGCCTTAGAAAAGCTGGTCGAAAGTTGTTCCCGCGAAGGACCATCGGCGGAATGTCCCATTCTGGAAGCCATCGATGCACCGCCCACATCGACCTCCAAAAGCAAAATCAAGAAACGGAGTAAAAGATGAAGTCAGTTCGGCTTAAGATCGACGGCATGCACTGCGAAGGTTGCGCCAACACCATCGAGGCCCTCTTGACGCAACACTCCGGTGTCAAATCGGCGCGCGTTTCCTTCGCTGCTGGCCATGGCCAAGTTCTTTACGACCCCACTGTTACCGATGCGGCCCAAGTCGCGAAGGCCGTCAAGGATGCGGGCTTCCGCGTCCAAACTGAGCCCGACATCCGCGGATGAGCGGTGTGGAATTAGCCGCCGCATACCTCCTCCCCGTAGGGCTCGGCCTTTTGCCTTCGTTGAGCCGTGTGCCATCGGTTCGACGCTGATCTTCATCAAGCTTGTGGAGCGCAAGCCACCGCAAGCGAAGGTGAAGGAAGCGCTCGCATTCGCCCTCGCGCGAGGGGTGTTCGTCGGACTGATGGGCGCGAGTGCCGCATGGATCGGTCCTCGTTTGTCCTCCTGCAGAAAGCAGGGTGGTTCGTATTCGGGACGTTATACCTGGTGATAGGTGCGATGTATCTCGGTAATTGTTCCGGCGACACGACGAGCGGTCGATTGGCTTGCCGGCCTGACGCAGCGCATCCCACGCTTCATCGGCATTGTAATGATGGCGTCTCGGTGCGTGGACGATCTGGTTCGGCTGGACGGTCAGCTTTAACAACACTTGACCTGTCACCTAGGTGCAGGGGGTACGAGGAGGGAAGTCTGCAACTTGAAACGGAGTTCCCGACCCGATCGCTCGCATTCGCGGGCGCATTGCCGGCATGCACTGTTCGTTGCGATTTGCAGCGTGGGACAGCCCATTGCTGCGACACCCACACAAGCCGAATTTGAACACAAAGGCCTGAACACAGTGACGCAAGACCTCAGCGATACTCAGCGCGAGCGCCTGCTATGGGCACTCTCCGGATCCACCTTTGTGATTTTCTTCCAGGCGTTCATGGTCGCGCCGCTCATCCCGCAGCTTGCGGAGACCTTCGCGGTTTCGCTGCAAGAGGCCGGGCTGATCGTACCGGCCTACCTTTTGCCCTACGCAGTCGCAACGCTCGTCTACGGCCTGCTGGCGGACCGGTTCGCCCTATGGCGGATTATGGTTGGGTCATTAGCGGCCTTCTCGGTCTTGACTGCAATGACGGCCACTGCGCGCTCGGTCGAGGAGCTTACGCTTTGGCGTGCCGTGACGGCCTTGGGCGCTGGTGGCGTCGTGCCGCTAGCGTTGACCCTTGTCGGCCGCCTTTTTCCATATGAACGCCGCGGCAGGGCGCTTGGATGGCTGTTCGGAGCCATGGCCGGCGGCATGGCCTTCGGTTCGACCTTTGGAGCGGTCCTCGAGCCGTTCATAGGATGGCGTGGCTTATTCGTTGCCGTCGGCGTAGCAGGCGTCGGCGCCCTCTTTTTTCTGATCCCCCACCGCCATGTAATCGGCGGCGCCAGGCAAACGATCGGGGGCGGGCTTAGCGAGCTGTTCCAAAGCTACAGAAGCCTTCTCGCGACGCCGCGAGGCGCGCGGACCTACGGCTTTGTCTTCATCAATTCCGTCTTCCATTCTGGAGTATTCACCTGGCTCGGCGTTTATTTTGAACAACGCTACAGCCTCGGGCCCGTAGGCATAGGATTGGCGCTCCTTGGATACGGTGTGCCGGGCTTCTTGTTCGGGCCTGCGATCGGCCGCTTAGCGGACCGCTACGGCCGCGCACGTTTGCTCCCGATAGGTCTTCTGTGCGGGGCGCTCGCTGCGGCGGCTTTGATCATTAAGGCGCCCCTCTTGCTGGCGGTTGCCCTCGTCACGCTCCTATCGCTGGGTTACGACATGACCCAGCCCCTTTTTGCGGCCATCGTGACCTCCTTGGGCGGAAAACGTGCCGGACAAGCGATGGGTTTGAACGTATTCACGCTCTTTATCGGCTTCGGCCTCGGCAGCCTCCTCTTCGGCGAGCTGCTTCGCCACCACTTTGGGATAGCCCTGGGCCTATTCGCCGGGGTCGAATTGATTCTTGCGCTGCTGTCCTTGTGGTTGTTTCGTTCCGAGGCTCCCGCTCCGGCAAATACCGCCGGGCGATAACGAAAGCGGCGCGTTTTCGGTATGATTGAAGTGACTAACGGCCTTTGCACTTTTGTGGGGGCGCCAACAAAACAAGCGTAGCAATTTGTGCTTGACCCCGCACCCAGGTGCAGGGTGCAGAATGGCTCATGAGTATCCTGACCGGGCAAGCTAGCGAAGGCGTCGACGCCGCACTTTTGACAATTCGCTACTACGAGCGTCCCGAACTGGTAACCACAGCGGCACGCAGTTCTGGATACCGCGAATATTCCAGTGATGCAGTTAGGCGGGTCCGCTTCATAAAGGAAAGTCCGCACTTTTGAAACGGAGACAACATGACCGACGCTGCAGTCGCCGAACCAGAACTGTGGATGCAAGAGCGCGCTACCCGACCGGATCGCGCTCGCATTCGCGGGCGCATTGCCGGCATGCACTGTTCGTTGTGCACGGGGACTATCGAGAAAGCACTCGGACGGCATGTGGGCGTGGAAAAGGTTTCGGTGAGTTTGACCCACGAGCAAGCGTTGGTGGAATACGATCCGGCTCGAGTGAAGCCGCAAGAATTGGTCAAGACCTTGCAGCAGATTGGCTACAGCTTGTCGGATCCGCGCAAGGTGCAGCCCTTCGAGGAACAAGAGCAATTGCTGGTGCGTGAGGGTCGGCGGTTCCTGATCTCAAGCGTGTTCAGCCTGATCTCACTTACGCTGATTGCCCGCCCGGGCGACGTGGCCTATGCAGTGCTCGAAGCGATCGTTGCGCTCGGTTTCTTCGGCTTAGTGTTTCTTGTGTTACGCCCGTCCGGTTTGCTGAGAGCCATTGCCGGTACGGCCGGAAGTTTTATCCTGATCTCGGTGTTGTTCTGGTTCAAGCAGACAGGACGCCTCTCAGGCAATCTTGATGCGTGGATTGCGGCCAGTCTCGCCCTCGCCGTCGTGTTCGCCCTCGCTCAGCACATCTTGGTCATGGCGTGGCAGGCGCTGCGCCGCGGCATCATCAATCAGCATGTGTTGCTGGAGGCGGGCGCCTTCGCGGGGCTCATCGGGGGCTTCTATGGGCTTGCGTACGGAGGAGCAGATTTTCCAACAGCGCCGTTTTTCTGCGTCGCGGTCATGGTTGCCAACTATCACATTTTCTCAGAATGGCTTTCGCTCATCGTCAAGACACGCAGTTCGCAGGCGGTGCGCCGATTGCTGGCGCTGCAACCCGACACAGCGCGGGTCATTCTCGATGGCGTTGAGAAAGAAGTCCGCATCGAGCAGATTGCGGTCGGCGATCGGGTTCGCGTGCGGCCTGGCGAACGGATTCCCGTCGATGGCTCAGTTGTCGAGGGTCATTCGGCGGTCGATCAGTCGCTGGTCACCGGTGAGCCGTTGCCGGTCGAGCGCAAGCGAGGTGACACGGTTATTGGGGGCGCTTTGAATGGCCTCGGAACGCTTGTGGTCCAGGTCACTGCCGTCGGTGAGGCTAGTTTCCTGCAGCGCGTAGCACGCGAGGTCGAGGATGCGCGCGCGCAAAAGCCTGGCATGCTGCATCTTGTCGATCGCGTGCTGTCGGTCTACGCGCCGGCTGTATTGACGCTTGCGGCGCTCTCGGTGGTCGCGTGGCTCTTCGTGCCGCCGTTGCTTGGCCTCGCCGTAGACACCGATCGGGCTTTGATTGCCGGCCTCACCGTCTTGGTCATGGGCTATCCGTGTGCCCTTGGGATTGCTGCGCCTTTATCGATTGTGCGAGGCGCTGGCGAAGCCGCGGAGCGAGGCATTCTCATGCGTACCGGCGAGGCGTTCCAGGGGTTCCGACAGGCGACCCACATCCTATTCGACAAGACAGGGACCTTGACGGAAGGGAAACCGATCCTGCGGGAATTTCATATTGTCAATGGATCGGAAGCGGATCTAATCGGTACCGCCGCTGCGGCTGAGGCAGCGTCGGAGCATCCGCTTGCCAAAGCTGTAATGAGCGCGGCTTTGGAGCGTGACATCGTTCCGCCGGATCTTGAAAGCTTTGAGGCCGTGCCGGGGCGCGGCGTTCGCGCGACGCATGCGAGCGACGCAATCGTGGTTGGTAATGCGCGCTTCCTCGCCGAAAGCGGTATCTCACCTGACATGCTCAGTGAGAAAATTACGTCCCTCGAAGCTGCCGGACGCACGGTAGTTGTCGTTGCTCGCAAACAGCAGTTGCGGGGATTGCTTTCTTTCGGGGACACGTTACGGCCGGGCGCGCGGGAGGCCATTGAGGCCTTGCATCGTGACGGCGTTCGTACGCTCCTTGTCAGTGGCGATAATACGCGCGCGGCCCGCCATGTCGCTGCCGAGGTCGGGATCCAAACGGTGCATGCCGAACTTCTACCACAGCAAAAGGCGGCCCTCATCCGTGATCTGCAACACGCCGGCCACAACGTCGCGATGGTGGGCGACGGCATCAACGACGCTCCGTCGCTCATGCAGGCCAACGTCGGTATCGCGATGGGTGGCGGCACGGACATCGCTATCGAAGCTGCCGACATCATCATCCTCAACAATCAGTTGGCAGGGGTGGTTGAGGCGCGCGAAATTAGCCGCTGGAGCTATCGCAAAATGGTGCAGAACGTCGGCCTCGCTGTGGTATTCAATGGCATTGGCGTTCCGGTGGCAGCGACGGGGCTTGTCTACCCAATCTGGGCCATGGCGGCGATGGTGTTCAGCGTCACGGCCATCTTTTATAATTCGCTGCGCGGTCGACCCGGGCTTTTCTTTGATGCAGTCATGAGCGTGGGACGAAGCGCGCCGGAGCCGCGTCCGTAAACAGACCGGATGGATGGCGCATTATCAGCTGTTCTCTTCGGACGCCGAAAAGGGTTTAGGTATCCCCGCAAGCGACCGACCGGCGGGCACGATGCCGCAGGCTGCCGAAAATCCTTGACCCTAGAGTATACTCCAGGGTGCAGAAAGAACGTTCGGAGGTTCAACGTGTTGACGATCGGAAAACTGGCTTCGCTCATGGACGTTAGTAACGACACGCTGCGCTATTACGAACAAGAAGGCCTGCTGGAACCGGCCGGGAAAAGCCTAGCTGGGTACCGCCTCTATGATGATGCCTCCGCGCGGCGCATTCGCTTTATCAAGCACGCGCAGCAATGCGGGTTCACGCTGGTCCAGATACGTGAGCTGCTGGTTTTGAAGAGTCGCGACGCCACCTGCTGTGGTGATGTGCGCAAGCGCGCAACCGAGAAGAAACTGCAAATCGAAGTCAAGATCAAAGCGATGAAGGCGATGTCGAAGGCGCTCGATCAGTTGATTGACGAGTGCGCAAATGAAAAACAACCCGTGAAAGAATGCACCATCATCGCCGCGCTCGAGCGGGTGAACATGGCGGCAGGATCCAGGAGCCGATGAAAGTTGAACTCTTTTATTCGCCGGGATGCTCCGAGTGCGCGGCATCACAGGCACGGCTTCGGGCTGCTGCGGAAGAGGCTGTGCGGGGTATCGAGTGGCGTGACGTGAGGGCCGCCGACGAGCTCGACTACGCCGTCGAACTTGGCGTTCTTACGCTGCCTTCAGTCGCGATCGACGGGAAGCTCGTGTTCACTTCGATGCCGAGCGTGGACCAGTTGCGGGCTGCGCTGCTTGAGCGTCGCGGAGGTCGTTCCTGATGGATACGGACGCCCTTCGCCTAGCCATCGAGAACGCGGGCTATGCCGCTGCAGGCGTCGCATTTCTCGCTGGCTTGGCTTTCAGTTTCAACCCCGTGGCGCTGGCCGCCATTCCCGTATCGCTTGCTTACGTCACCCGCGCACGCGATCGTGACCAGGCGCTGCGTTACGGCGCAATGTTCATCTTTGGCATGGTCGTCACCCATGTTGTCCTCGGGATCGTCGCCGGCCTCGGCGGCAGTTGGGCGGCGTCACTGCTTGGGCGATCATGGGGGCTGGTGCTCGGGCCGTTATTGATTGTACTGGGTCTGATGTGGGCGGGTTGGCTTCGCATCCCTTTGCCGTCCTTTGGTTATCGCGCAGCGCGACCCACAGCCGCTTCGGGCGCTTTTTTGCTCGGCATACCTTTCGCCGTCGCCGTCTGTCCCGTCTGCACACCGGCACTTGTAGTGCTGTTGGGCGTGACGGCAGGACTCGGATCCGTCGCGCTTGGAGTGGTGTTGCTGCTTGCGTTCGCACTCGGGCGCGCGGTGCCGATCGCCATCGGAGCGTTTGCTGTAAGTTGGCTCGAGCACTTGGAGGGCTTTTCACGCTATCGGCGCATCGTCGAAATCACCGGTGCGATAATCCTGATTGCTATGGGTCTGTACATGTTGAATGCGACGCTGTTTCTGGTTCCGGCCTTGGCGTGAAGGACATCATGAGCAAGTTCCTTAGATTTGCGTGCATCGCGATTGCTCTGCTGATGTCTCCGAAGGCAAGCTCCGCCGGCGAGCCAAGTGTTACACTCACTGTCGAAAAAATGGTCTGCCCAGTGTGTGCCTATCGGGTCAAGAAAACGCTTGAGAGCGTCGCCGGTGTAAAACAGGCGACTGTCTCCCTTGCGACTAAGACTGCGGTCGTGATCTATGATGAGACGCAGGTCAGCGTGAGTGAGCTGACGGCGGCCAGTGGCAAAGCTGGTTTCCCTGCAGCGGTAAAGAGGTAAGTTTCTGGCACACCGCATGACTGCATGAGTGGTCGGGGCTGCGAGCGGGGCGCACATGAACGATTCTCTACGGACATTGCGATCGAAGCAGCTGACATTATCACCCTGAACAATGAGCTGGGAGCGGTGGTAGAGGTCCGCGAAATTAGCCGCTAGAGCTATCGCAAGATGGTGCAGAACGTGGGCCTCGCCATGTTGTTCAACGGCGTTGGCGTCCCTGTCGCCGCGCCACATCGGGCGGCAAATGTTTGTACTGCTCATAAATCGAGGCGATGTCGGCGTGCAAGTGCGCGATGTTGCCGGTGCCGAACATCACGACATCTGCTCCGAGTTCATGCCGCGCGAACCGGTCGCTGCATCGACGAGCGGTGTCGCACCTTCGGGATGGACCAGGAAGTCGAGAGGATTGCAACCAACCCAGCTCGGACTCTATCGCGCTTTGAAAGGCGAAATTCCGATCACGGACCGGCCCTTTATACAAGCCGAACGCATTGGGCTATTCCGTATCTTAGTGCCGGCGTCGGCATTCGCGCCGCCAGCTTGCCGCGACGCCGCGACTATCAAAAATGTCGCGCGTATTTTGGCGCCTGTGCCAGATCAGGGGCCTCGCATCTCTGCTGCACTTTTACACCGGCTAGATGCTGCAAAATCTCTCCGGCCTCGATATGCGGGCCATCCGCTCAGCCAACTCGGAGTCATCGACCGTGGCAAATAAAATACGCTGCAACTCAAGTTGGAGTAGGTGTGGAAATCAATTGATTTTTGGGTTGGCTCAAACCCAGAAATAGCAGGCCAAGTGCACCACAGGCCAGGAAGAGCGGCACTTGCAGCAGCGTTGAAATGACGGGGTCCCAGAGGAACGGACTGACGAAGCGCTGAATACCCGCCTGTGCGCCGTTGAGGCTCGATGGGTGCAAACCGTACCACACCGTGCCGAGACCGGCTGGCGTGAATCCGGCCGCGCCGAATAGCGCCTTGCCGATGTCATAGACGAGCGCGATGACGGCGGTGATCAGGAATCCTTCGCCGATGAGACGCTTAGTGAACATCGCTTACTTCCTCCGTTCTATTGGATGTTAGTGGTTGCCAATGTGTTGAATTCAGGCTGTAGGTCGCTGACATCTCAAAAAAAGACATTCTGGCCTTGCGTGTCCTTGTAGAGATGCGCGACCCACTCGCCATAACCATTGTAGATGACTGTCGGAACTCGGCTGTTGGTTCCGAGCACACGCTCGGTCGCCTGGCTCCAGCGGGCGTGCGGAACCTCGGGATTGACGTTGGCCCAAAAGCCGTATTCCTGGGACTGGACGGTTTCCCAAAAACCTTTCGGACGCTTGTCCGTGAACGTGATACGCACGATCGACTTGATCGACTTGAAGCCGTACTTCCACGGCAGGTGCAGTCGAATGGGCGCACCCATTTGTTTAGGAAGCGGTTTGCCGTAAGCGCCCGTTGCCAGAAACGCGAGATCGTTCGTGGCCTCGTTCAAGGTTATGCCCTCGACATAGGGCCAGGGATACCAACTCTGTTGTTGACCTGACGCCACCTTAGGATCGTGGAATGTTTCGATGCGCAGGTACGCGGCCGACGACAGTGGTTTGGCGAGCTTCACCAGCTCGGCCATCGGAAACCCAGTCCAGGGCACCGTCATCGACCACGCCTCGACGCAGCGATGGCGATAAACGCGCTCTTCGAGCTGCATTCGGCGGATAAGGTCGTCGATGCCGATCTCCAACGGCTTTTCGACCAGGCCCTCGATCCGCATCACCCAAGGTCTGATGTTCAGAGCCTGCGACGCGCTCGAAATCTCCTTGTGCGACCCGAATTCGTAGAAGTTATTATAGGTCAAGTTGAGCTGTTCAGCAGTCAGCGGGCGGTCGATCTTCCACTTCTCATTCCGCGCAACCGGATAGAGGCTCGCTGTTGGGTCAACACCACCTTCGCCACCGCTCCGTTTGCCAAGCAGCGGCCAACCGATCGCTGCGGCTCCGAGCACACCTGCTCCGGTCAACAGGGTACGCCGGTCAAGCGCGACATGTTCGGCGGTTGCGAAGGCTTCGGGGATGTTCCAAGGACGGTTTGGCTTGATCAACATGATTCGATCCTTGCTTTCAACTGACGGAGGGCAGGCTCATCTGCACGGGTCGCCGATCGCTTATGAGAAACTCAGTCGGTGCCGCCGCACGAAGTAAATGACGAGTGGCGGCAACACGATCCACTGCAGGATTGGTGCAATTCCAACGCGCAGCACCGGCACAATTGGCATCGCTTCTGAATAGGCCCATCGGTTCGCCCAATAGACCGCGTACCATTCAAATGCGATCGTGGACGCAACACCGACCGCGAGAAAGACAGAGATCGCTTGCCAAGACGGTGTACGTGTCCAATGGAACTTGTGGCTCCACCAACTACCGGCAGCGAATGCGGCAAGTGCGATTCCGACGTCTCCAATCGTTGCCTTCACGCAAACAAGAGTGGCTGCCCAGTGGCTCATCGTGGGCATCCTTGCGTAGAACGGTGCCTGCAAAACCTCCCAAGCGAAATGAAAGAAAAACGTGAGGACGCAGTAGACCAGGAGCAATTCGACCGTCGCGCCCAATCCGAACTGAGCAACGTCGCCTGGTGCATCAGGTTCAGCACGATTGCGTAGCGAAGATTGGGTCATTTCACGGCCCCCCTTTTTGGTTCGGATAGTGCCGCCTCTGCGAGCAGTAACTCAACTAGGATGTGCACGCCCATATCCAGCATCATCAAGGCGCTCATTGCGCGGCGGCTGGGGCGGACGTCATAGGTACACATCATTGCTTCCTTCGATCACGCAGTCTGCATCGACGTAACGTTGACCGTCACTGGCACGGGTTTGGCCTCTGGCAGATTAAAGCCCTTTGCGATTGCATAAATCGCCGGAATGACCACCAGTGTCAGGACTGTAGACGATACCATACCGCCGATCATCGGGACGGCTATGCGCTGCATCACTTCGGAGCCGGTACCGTGGCTCCATAGAATAGGGAGTAGCCCGGCCATGATCGCGATCACCGTCATCATCTTCGGGCGAACGCGCTCGACAGCACCCTCGATGATCGCGTGATAGAGATCGTCCCGGTTTAGAGCGCGACCTTCTGCGGCAGCCTTTGCCTTTTCTGCTTCAAGCGCGTGATCGAGGTAAATCAGCATGATCACACCGGTTTCGGCGGCGACGCCGGCAAGAGCGATGAACCCGACCGCGACGGCGACCGACAAGTTAAACCCGAGCCACCACATCAGCCACAAACCACCAACGAGCGCGAAGGGCAGTGACAGCATGACGATCAGCGTTTCGGTCACGCGCTGGAAATTAAGGTAGAGCAGCAACAGGATGATCAGCAGTGTGACCGGAACGACGATCTTCAGACGCTCTTGCGCGCGCTCGTAATACTCGAACTGACCGCTCCAGGTGATGAAGTAACCGGTCGGAAACTTCACACTCGCCGCAACCGCCTTTTTCGCGTCCGCCACGTAGGAGCCGAGGTCACGGTCGCGCACGTCGACGAAGATGTAGGCGGCAAGCTGCGCATTCTCAGTGCGGATCGAGGCCGGACCCTGTGTCAACTTCACCGATGCCACCTCACCCAGCGGCACAGTGCCGCCACTTGGGGTTGGGACTAGCACATCGCTGGCGATGGCCTGCGGGTCGGAACGAAGCTCACGCGGATAGCGAATACTCACTGCGTAGCGCTCGCGGCCTTCGACCGTTGTCGTCACGGTTTCGGCGCCAAGCGCGGTCGCGACAACGTCCTGCACATCGGAAATCGTCAAGCCGTAGCGACCGAGCTGCTCACGGTTCGGTTCGATCTCGAGATAATTGCCGCCGATAATACGCTCAGCAAATGCGCTAGACGTGCCAGGAACTGTCTTGATGGCGGCTTCGATTTCACGCGCTAGGCGCTCCATCTCTTTCAAGTCTTTGCCGAAGACCTTGACGCCGACGGGCGTCCGAATACCGGTCGCCAGCATATCGATGCGCGCCTTAATCGGCATGGTCCAAGCGTTGGACACGCCTGGGAACTGCAGGGACTTGTCCAGCTCACTGATGAGCTTGTCGACGGTCATGCCCGGTCGCCACTGTTTCTCTGGCTTAAGGTTGATAACGGTCTCGAACATTTCTGTTGGCGCCGGATCGGTCGCGGTACCGGCGCGTCCGGCTTTACCGAACACCGATTCCACCTCGGGAAACGCTTTGATGATCTTGTTCTGAGTTTGTAACAGCTCTGCCGCCTTGGTGATCGACAGACCCGGCAGAGTCACGGGCATGTAGAACAGTGTACCTTCGTTCAGGTTCGGCATGAACTCCGAACCGAGCTTGGTTGCCGGCCACACGCTGACCGCAAGAACAGCAATCGCAACGGCAATTGTCAGTGCCTTGGCTTTGAGGACCGCATTGATGATCGGCCGGTAGAGCCAAATCAGGAACCGATTTACTGGATTCTTCTGCACGGGAATGATTGTGCCGCGCACGAAAATCACCATCAACGCCGGCACCACGGCGACTGACAGGAACGCTGCCGCACCCATGGCGAAGGTTTTGGTGAAAGCGAGCGGCTTAAACAGCCGGCCCTCCTGCGCTTCGAGCGTGAAAATCGGTAGGAAGGAGACCGTGATGATAAGGAGCGAGAAGAAGAGGGCAGGACCGACTTCAGTCGCGGCTTCGATCAGCACTTCTTTCCGGGGCTTATCAGGCGGCGCGCGCTCCAGATGTTTGTGCGCATTTTCGATCATGACGATGGCCGCATCGATCATCGCGCCGATAGCGATAGCGATGCCGCCGAGGCTCATAATGTTGGAGGAAAGTCCCAGCACGTGCATGAGGATGTAGGCCATCAGTATGCCCAGCGGCAGCGTAAGGATCGCGACGAGGGCACTCCTCGCATGCAGCAGGAACACGATGCACACGATCGCGACGATGATGCTCTCCTCAATCAACGTCGCCTTCAGCGTCTCGATGGCGCGATGAATGAGCTCCGAGCGGTCGTAGACGGGAATGATCTCGGTGCCATCGGGCAGGCTCGACTTGATCTCGGCCAGCCGGGCCTTGACGTTGTCGATTACCGTGAGCGCATTTTGCCCGTATCGCTGCACAGCGATACCGGAAACGACTTCGCCCTCGCCATTAAGTTCGGTGATGCCGCGCCGCTCATCGGGAGCCAACTCGACACGGGCGACATCGCGAAGATAGACGGGCCGGCCGCCTTCGCTTTTCAGGACGATCTGTTCGATGTCCTTGATGTTGCGGATGTAGCCGCGACCGCGCACCATGAACTCGGTCTCGGCTAACTCCACGACCCTACCGCCGACGTCCATGTTGGAGGCGCGGACGGCGTCTCTAAGCTTTGACAGCGGGATATCGAACGTCTTTAATCGGCCGGGATCGACGACGATGCTGTACTGCTTGACAAAACCGCCGACACTCGCGACCTCGGCGACGCCCTCTGCCTTGGCGAGCGCGTAGCGCACCTGCCAGTCCTGTGTCGTGCGCAGCTCGGCCAGATTGCGCTTGGCCGCCGTCACTGCGTATTGATAGACCCAGCCGACGCCCGTGGCGTCCGGCCCGATCGTGGGCGTCACGCCTCGCGGCAAGTTTCTAGAGGCAAAACTCAAATACTCAAGCACACGCGAGCGCGCCCAGTAGATGTCGGTACCGTCCTCAAAAATGATGTAAACGAAAGACACGCCGAAAAACGAGAATCCGCGCACCACCTTCGAGCGCGGCACCGACAACATGGCCGTGGTCAGCGGATAGGTGATCTGATCCTCGACCACCTGCGGTGCCTGTCCCGGCGCATCGGTGTAGACGATGACCTGAGTATCCGAGAGGTCCGGAATCGCGTCAAGCGGCACGTGCTTCACCGCATAGATGCCCGCGCCGGCGACGAACAGCGCCCCAATCATGACGAGCATCAGATTGTTCGCCGACCAGCGGATGATCTTGGCAATCATTGCTTTGCCTCCCGGTCGGGTCCTGCGCCCGGTGCAGGAATTATCACCGTTTCCGGCTTTACGGCGGAGTCAGGCTTGGCGTCGGGCATGAAGCCCTTCAGAGCCGCCTTGAGGTTGCTTTCGGCGTCGATCAGGAAGTTTGCGGTGACCACAACCTTCTCGCCAACCTTTACGCCTTCCTTGATTTCGACGTAGCCGTCACCGCGCATGCCAAGCTTGACCTGTCGAGGCTCGTACTTGCCCTCGCCACGTTCGATCAGAACGATCTGGCGTGTACCGCTGTCGATGACAGCTGACGTCGGCACTGAAACCCGCTCGGTATCCTCTGCACCCGTGTCGATCACCACGTCGGCGAACATCTCATGGCGGAGGCGGTGATCTGTGTTGGCAACCTCGATGCGCACCTTGGCGGTGCGTGTTTTCATGTCGAGTTCATGCAGAATGAAGGCGATATTGCCTTGGCGAGGTTCGTCAGGAAACGCACGAAAGGTGATAGTCGCGGGCTGCCCGACCTTCAAGACAGCCAGATCGCGCTCGGCAACATCGGCGATGACCCAGAGCGTCGATAGATCGGCGATACGATATAGCACCTCGCCTTCCTTCACCATCTGGCCTTGAATGATCTTCTTTTCGAATACGATGCCGTCGATCGGCGATGGCCAATCGATTGCCATCGAGATCTCGCTCTGCTGCGTCAGTTCCTTGATACGGCTCAACGGAACATCGAGATTGCGCAGCCGCTGCGTTGCTCCAGCGGCGGCCAGCTTTTGATCGTCTTTTGATCCCAAGGCAGTCGAGCGGGTCGCTGTGCGGTAGTCAACCTGGGCGCTCACGATCTTGGGGCTGTAAACCCGGAACAGCGGCTGACCCGCTTTGACGTGCTCTCCGGTGACCGCCGCATATAGTTTCTCGATAAAGCCATCGGCCCTGAGCGTTACAATCTGCTGGCGGCGTTCATCGATCTGGGCGACACCTGTGACGCGCACCGGCCGCGAGATGCGTTTCATTTCGGCAGGCTCGGCTCGTACGCCCGCCCGCTGCACACGATCAATGCTGACTTTGACCGTCGTGCCATCGTCCTGCTCCTCACCTTCGTAGACCGGGATGTAGTCCATCCCCATCCAGTCTTTCTTGGGCGTTTGCGAGGTGTCGGGCAGTCCCATCGGATTGCGATATAAGAGGATTTTCTTCGGGCCGCCGGCGGCTTTTGGCGGCTCGGCTTTTTTCTCGCCGGGCAGCTGTGCCTCTTGATCCTCGTAGACTGGAACATAGTCGCGGCCGTCCACGCCTTTGAAGGCAACGGGCGAAAACTCTGGTTTGCCGTCGGGGTGCTTCCAGTAAAGGATGCGACGCCCGGCAGCCGCCGACGGTGCAGCGGCCGCCGTTTCCGCACCTGTATTTTCAGGCTTCTTCATTCCCATGAGTGCATGCAGTTCCGTCACGCCTGGCCAATTCCCGGAGCCGAGCCGAAAACTGACGGCCGCTATGCTGACTGCCATACCGAGCAACAATGAGCTTTTGAGAAGCCTATTCATGTCACGCCTCAGTTCTTCGCTTTGAAAACCACAGTGCCCTCGATGGTCTCGGGCTCGCCATTGACTTTCGCCATCAGCTTCAGAGCCCAGCCTCCCGCCATCGTCAGGTCCGCCTTAAAACGATAGACTCCGGGCTCACTTGCCGGTTCGGCGGCGGTATGCTTGGCTTCCATCGTCTCCATTCCGTCGGGTGCCATGTCGAGCCGCGATTTGACGATCATCGCGCCTTCAACGGGCTTGCCGGTCGGCTTGTGAACGAGGCGAACCAGCAGTTCGCTGCCCGCACCGTTCTTGACCTCGATCTTGACCGGCTCGAAGGCATAATCTTTCGCACCAGCCCAGGCTGGCACGATCGGTAGGGCCACGGCTGCACTGACCAGTGCCATCGCCAGTAGGTTTTTGAGATTCATCTTTTTTCCTTCCGCATTCATTCGTTTGAAGGTTACGGCTGTACTGACGGCTATCGAGCTGCGAGTACAGCCGTTGAGCTAGGGCAGTTGGCCAGCGTGCGTGTTGGACGCCAAAACGCAGCGCAGGCGACGGGTTATCGCCTCAGAACATTGCGGCAACGTCAGCGACCCTGATTGGGCTTAGTTTTGGGAGGGCGGGGCTGAGCCCGCATGGGCCAATACTGTAAGCCGTGCTGTGATGTTCGATCAACGCACCAGGATCGACCTCGACCGATGGCAGATGCGATGCCAGCACCAGACAGAGTAAAGCCGACGGCCGACAGGGCCACAGTAAAAAGCATCTTCATGAGAGGTTTCCTCGATATCTGATGTGATTAATCGGTCCGCAAAGCCGAAGCCATGCGCGTATTGATCACTGACATTACGAACGACCAACTCTCGGCGCAGGCCAACAGGCCAGGCGCACGTCGCGATCGTTCATACGTCCATCAAACTCGAGGGGGAGGTGGATCAGGTGGGGCCGACGGCCGATGAACCATGGCCAAAGGAGCCATGCTCAATAACTCTCGCAACCGATCTGGCAATCCGATATTATCTGCCAAAACAGCTTGAGAGTTTGCGCATTTCGCTGCGCAGGATGATGGCGGGCATTTCGCGGCGCCTTTGCAACACGAGCAATCATCCTGGTCTGCAGACACGACCTTTTCGTCTAACGCAATCTGCGCATCATTTATTATCTGCTCATGGTCGCACTTGACCATGTGTGCACGCGCAAGATCTGCTGCCATTGGGGACAGCGTCAATCCCAGTGCAATCAAAACGGCACAGATCGTGCGAACAACGCGCATAACACCCTGATATTCCTCGACACGCAAACGGTCAACTCACGTTGTCGTATACGCCTAACTCTTTGCTAATCCTAACAAAGCGTTATCACGTGGCGCTATTTACAACTTGGCCGCGCTTGTTATCCGGACGGCTTGATGACCATGCCCGGCGGCCTGCTTCTTCATGTCGCTCCATATAGTGACGCAGACGAACAGAACAAGGCCAACCTGCAGCCTGGTCACCCGACGATATTGCCGGTCTTCATGCCCAAATGTTCGGTGCGCGTCGAATGCTAGGGCTCACGCGGCAGGTCACGACGACACTGCAGGAGTCACGATGAGGTATCGCACCCGGCAGTTCAAATACCAGATGTCTGTTGTTTCGATAGATGTCGACTGTCGTGGAGCCGATCACGGTTCGAGGCCCAGAGCTTGATTGAGGTCGGATCGCGCGCGTTGCGCCGCGACTCGTGCCGTCGCCCGTGCTAGGTCGGCCTCAAAGAGTTGCAGGCGGCTGCGGATCAAGTCGTTCAGCGGGATTTGGCCCGCGCGCTGACCCGCTTGCGTCAACAGCACCACCTCAGCAAGTCCGGCAAGGCGCGCTTCCAGTGCAGCGAATTGCTCCCTCGCGCCCCCGAGCTTCGCGCGCGCCTGGGCGATGTCACCCGCAACTTCGCGTTCGGCCAACGCCAGTTCTTCCCTTGCGGCAACGACATCCGCCGCCGCTGCCGCACGCTTCGGCTGATTGGTGGCATCGTAAGCAAATGGAATTTTTAGGCGCACGCCAAGCGACGTCACATTTGGCTCAGCCGATGTGTCCTGCGCATTGCTGGTGAATGCCCCCACCTCCGGCCGTTCTCTGTCCATCGTAATCACGAGGGTCTGGTCCGCCTCGGCCTTTTGTACGACGCTGCCGCGCAGCGCTATGCGCGGGTGGCTTGCGGTCGTTGCGCGACCTGCATCTTTCTCATTGTACATTGCGGGCGGTTCGTGCCCGGTCAGCACGCGAAAGGCAATCGCGACCTGCTTGAGCTCGGCCCTTCGGCCAGACAGCGCGGCGTCGGCATCCCGAATGTCGGCCTCGGCCAGCTTGGCATCTAAGATCCCTGTTTGACCGCTCTGTGCCTGACCCCGAACGTCTTGCAGCAGTGTCGCAGCGGTCGCGCGCCGCCGTTCGGCGATAGCAGCTTTTTCGCGAGCTTCGACGACTAGCCAGTAGGCGTCTCGAACCCGGCGTGCCAATTCCAGCCGCCTAAAGGTAATCTCTGCCTCGATCCGTTCGCCTTCCGTCAATGCAGCAGTCAACGCTGCGCCGCGTTCTCCGCGCAACCAGACCGGCAAGGTCAATTCGGCGACGTACTCGCGCGTACCGCGATCATGGGTCAAAGCGTCGGTGCGGTGTGTGAACGTAGCCCAGGGACCACCGGGCAAGTGAGCGCCAGCAGCTGCGCGCTTGGCATCGGCCACGGCGCGTCGTGCCATCAGGGTCTGGATTTCGGGCGCGCGATCGCAGGCCCCCTCGAAGGCCGCAGTCAAAGCGGACGCGTGAGCCGGTGCACCCGCGGCAATTGCTGCAATGATAGCACCTGATAATGCGAGTCGGCAGAACATGATTACGCTCCCCATCATGGCACACCGCTATGAAGTGCTTCGGCGCGCGACGTCAAGGCACGCAGTGACGGAAGCGTCAGGCGCGGCGGTTTCAGGCCGATCGTCGCGCGACTTTGCGATTACCTGCAATCCATCGGCGACACCCAGGCTGATGCAGTGGGTGCTTGATGCGTCGCCGCAAATCAAAGCTGAATTGCTGGCACGCCGAAAAGCGGTCGTTCCGAAAGCCTTCTAGGGTCTCAATGTTGACTTCGCGGCAACTGGTAAATCCTGCAGACGAACAACGCTGAAAACGAGCGTATGAAGCACAGGCTGGCGTTCCAGATTAGTGCTCAGCTTAGCGGCCTTTGTCGGTTGTCTCATCTCCGGGCACCAATCACCTGCGAGTCCCGTATACCTCGATCAGCCCTGAGCGCGTGTGCAGAGAAGGGCGGATCTGGAGTTGCGCCCACGTTAGCTTGGGACGTCCATGTTGCAAGCGCATCGCGATCAACACGTTCCGCCGCGATTCCAGCTTGGAAGTCAGATCCGTTGGTCCAAGTTCTTGCACGCCTAACTTATCGGTCGGACGGCGGCCGCAGGAGTGTGGGAACAGATGAGGGCATCATGTTAGAAAAACACCAGAAAACACATATTTTACATGGCGTTATCAAGCATCAATGGCGGAGAGGGGGGGATTCGAACCCCCGATGCCCTTGCAGGCATGCCGCATTTCGAGTGCGGTGCGATCGACCACTCTGCCACCTCTCCCAGCCCGCTATTGCGCAGGCATATCCGCCGTGTTGATCAGTTGCGCCCGGTACGTGGCCAGCCGAGCGCGAACAACTTCGGCAGCCGAGGGTCCGTCTAGGACAAGCACCGCCTTTGTGCAAGGGCTGATGAACGCATTGGCGCCTGTCCAGGCAACCTTTGTGCATACTGCGCGTCGGTAAAGCCCAGGTGGCGCACTCAAACCCTTTCGAGAGGCTGGACAACGAGTGTTCATGCTGTTGACATAGGGGTCAGGAGAATTTCAATCCACCCGGGGGCCTGCCATGACCCAATTGTTGCTGCGCAATTTCGAACTACTCGATCCGAACCAGCATACGGAGCGGGTCGGTGGCCACGAGATTTTGATCGAGGACGACCGCATTAAGGAAGTCTCGGCCAAGCCGATCAAGCCGGCTGGCGCTCAAATTGTTGATTGCGGACGCCGGACGCTGATGCCGGGATTGATCGACGCGCACGTGCATGTGGTGGCTGGGGTGGTCAACGTCGGCCATAACATGCTTCTTCCGGAAGCGACGGTCGCCTTCATGGCAATGCGTATCATGAAGGGAATGCTCGATCGTGGCTTCACGACGGTGCGCGATGTCGGTGGAGCGACCTATGCCCTAGTCGAAGCCGTCGATTCCGGTTTGATCGATGGTCCTCGCCTGGTGATCTCCGGCAAGGCGTTGTCGCAGACAGGCGGTCACGCCGATGCGCGAACTCGCTACGACAGGCGCGACCCGGTTTCATTTCAGCATGGGCTCGGCTCCATGGGCCGCATCTGTGACGGTGTGGCTGAAATTCGCAAAGCCGCGCGGGAGGAAATCAAACAGGGCGCGCATCTGATCAAGATCATGGCGAACGGTGGCGTCGCCTCGCCCAATGATCCGATTCATTTTCTCGGTTTCAGCCGCGAGGAAATCATCGCCGTCGTCGAAGAGGCATCGAATGCAGGGACCTACGTTTCGGCGCATCTTTATACTGACGAGGCAATCCGGCGCGCCGTCGAGTGCGGCGTCCACTCGCTTGAGCACTGCAATCTGATCACCGAAAAGACCGCGCGCTTTGCCGCCGAGAAGGGGGCTATCGCCTGCCCCACACTCGTCACTTACGAATATTTGAAAACAGAAGGCGCTCAATACGGTTTGCCACCGGTTTCGGTCGCCAAAGTCGATAGCGTTGGCCTTGCGGGCATGGAGAGTTTGGCCAAGATGAAAGCCGGTGGGCTGACGATGGCTTACGGCTCCGATCTGTTGGGAGAAATGCACCGTCACCAATCGGAGGAGTTCGTCATCCGCGGCCGTGTGCTGCCGCCAATCGAAGTTCTGCGATCGTCAAGCGTCCATGCGGCGAAACTTCTGCGGCGGGAGGGCCAGATCGGCATCATCGCGCCCGGCGCTTATGCGGACATCATTTTGGTCGATGGAGATCCACTCAAGGATCTGTCGCTTCTCACCGGGCAAGGCAAGCATATACCGGCGATTATCAAAGGCGGCCGCTTCTACAAAAACAAGATCGGTTGATTGAAACGGAGTAGGTCGCAGGAGGCCGGGTGCAGCTCAACGTGAACCAATCGCAGGCATCGGCCACACGAGGCCTAGAAGTGCCGGGAGATGGATTGGGCCGCAAGGTTCGGAGCGGACGATTACCTATTGGCCGTTGGGCCTTGCAGGGTGCTGCCGGCGTCACGCTGGCCTTCATTTTGTTGCCGCTCGTATTTGTGATTTGGCTGGCGTTTTTCATACAGGAGATCCCCTCGTTTCCACCCGAGGGCTACACCTTGAAATGGTTCGGAAAGATCGCCGAGAACGCGAGTTTCGTTAAAGGCTTTGCGCTCAGCCTGCAGGTCGGCATACTCGCGACGTTGATCGGTGTCACGATTGCGGTGCCCGCAAGTCTCATGTTGGCGCGCCGTCGCTTGCCATTCCATGCAACGCTGAACCAGCTTCTGTTGCTTCCCCTGATCGTGCCGGGCGTCGTCATGGGCACCTCGATCTACGTGTTTCACATTGAAACTGAACTTGCCACGGGGCTGCCAGCATTAGGATCATTCGCGGGTTTGGTCGCGGGCCACACACTGATTGTCATTCCGTGGACGGTTCGTCTGGTAACTGCGAGCCTTGCTGGTTTTGATCGCACCGTTGAAGAGGCGGCGCAAAATCTGGGTGCGACACCATTCGTAACGTTCCGCCGGGTGACGTTACCGGCGATACGGCCGGGGATCGTTGCTGCCGCTCTGTTCGGGTTCGTGATGTCGTTTGGCAATTTGGAGATGAGCTTGTTTTTAGTAGGGCCGGGTCGAACGACCTTGCCAATCGCAATTCTGCAGTATCTCGAATGGAAGATCGATCCGACTGTCGCTGCCGTCTCCGTGGTTCAAATCGCCATCATCGCCGCCGCCATGATCGTTACCGACCGCTTCGTCAGCCTCGCGCGGGTCGTGTGATGAGGAAGATCAATTAGCCCATGGCGCAGCTCACGATTGAAAAATTGACCAAGCGATACGGTGAAAGCGCGGTGGTGCGGGATGTCTCGCTCGATATTCCAGATGGCGAGTTTCTCGTCCTGCTGGGTCCGTCCGGCTGCGGCAAGACGACGACATTGCGGATGATCGCTGGGTTTGTGCCGCCGAGCAGCGGCACAATTCAATTGGGTTCGCGCGATATAACCACGCTGCCACCATGGCACCGCAACGCTGGTCTTGTATTCCAGAGCTACGCGCTGTTTCCGCATATGACAGTAAATGACAATGTGGCATTCGGACTGGAGATGCGAAAAGTCGCGACCGCCGATCGGGACAAACGTGTCGCGCAAGCGCTCGAACTTGTTCGCCTCGGCCATCTGGGCCAGCGCTATCCGCGACAGTTGTCCGGTGGGCAGCAACAGCGTGTGGCACTTGCGCGAGCACTCGCCATCCGCCCCGATGTGTTGTTGTTAGATGAGCCACTGTCCAACCTCGACGCAAAACTTCGTCAGGATGTGCGTGTTGAAATTCGCGAACTGCAGCGCCGTCTTGGCTTGACCACTGTGATGGTCACGCACGATCAGGAGGAGGCGTTGACGATGGCCGACAGGCTCGTCGTGATGGCCGACGGCGCGGTGCGTCAAGTCGGCAGCCAACGCGACCTCTATGAGCGGCCCGTCGATCGCTTCGTCGCAGACTTCGTCGGACGTTCGACGTTCCTCGAAGGGCGAATAACGGGAGCGCACGTTTTCGAGACCGCAGGTGGATTGAAGATCAAGTGCACCGCGGGAGCGCCAATTGGTGAAGTCTCGATGGCATTGCGACCCGAGCGGTTGTCGCTGGGGGGCGCCGATTTAACGCTGGGCAACAATTTCCCTGGCACGGTCGAGTTCGTGTCCTATCTCGGAGCGGCGCTCGATGTGCATGTCCAGTTGAGCCCGTCCGATCGCGTCATCGTTCAAACAGCAAATCGACCAGACGGCGCGGTTCCAAAGATAGGCGACCAGGTCAACGTTGGTTGGCCAGCGGACGCAGGGAAAGTTTTTGCGACTTAAACCTTAGGGAGAACGATCATGACAAAGCCGATAGGCAATACGCTTTCCAGGCGCGATACGATGATGGGATTGGGAGCTGTGGCCGGCATTGGACTGCTGCCGGTCACGAATGCGAGCGCTCAAAGTGGCGGTCGTGTCGTCGTTGGCACCTGGGGTGGCGACTACGCGAAGTTATTAAACAAGAACGTCGACGAACCTTTCCTGAAACCCAAAGGTTTTGAAATCGTCCAGGATATCGGCGACGACAAGGTGCGCCGGACAAAGACCACAGCGGAGCAGCGTTTGCCGCGTGGGACGGCCGATATCCAAGGTTTCTCGGCAGCACAGATGTTCGAGATGAACGAGGCGGGTGCGCTGCTGCCGATCGACTACGCGAAGCTGAAGAACGCCGGCAACATCATCCCAGACATGAAATATACGTACGGCATCGGGCACATCTATTCGGGTAACGTTGTCGTTTATAACCCGAAGCTCATAACGCCGGCACCGACGAGTTATAAAGACGGTTTCGATCCGAAGTACGGCAACAAGCTTGGCTTCATCGATATCCAATATCAATTCGTGATGTTGGCTGCAGCTCTCGCCGCGACCGGTTCTATGGCCGAGCTCGATAAGGGCAAGGAGCTGTTGATGGCGGCCAAGAAGGGGGGCGCGAGGCTCTACCCGACCAACGAGGCATTCGCCCAGGGCTTGAAGTCCGAGGAAGTCGCCATCGGTCTGATGTGGAAGGCGCGTTGCGTGCAGTGGCAGAACGCCGGTATCTCGGTCGATAGCATCGCGCCATCGGAAGGTATCATGGCTTACGTATCGGGTTTCGCGATCCCGAAGAACGCACCCAACAAGGACGGCGCCTATGCGTACATGGACGCGATGCTCGAAGCCAAGGCGCAAGAGAATTTCGCGGTCGACATGGCCTATAACCCGACTGTTTCGAATGCCACGGTTGCCGACGATCTCAAGAAGCGCATTGGCTTTACAGCTGAAGAAGTGAAACGCCTGAAGGACATCGACTATGCGTTCCTCGCCAAGAACGACGCAGCAATGAAAGAATGGTGGGACAAATCCTTCAAGGCATGATTCCCGAACCTCAGTGATCCAAAAAATAGCCCTGCTGGGACACCAGCAGGGCTTCACGTTTCGTCGCAATTTCAGGTGCGGCTGAATTCAGATCTTGTGCGCCATGCGCTCGCGCTTGGTGTTCAAGTATCGCTCGTTGTGCTCCTGCGCCTGGATCACATGCGGCACCTGCTCAACGACATTAATGCCGTGCACCTTCAACGCGTCGACCTTCAATGGATTGTTGGTCAACAGCCGGATGTCCGTCGCATCGAGATCACGCAAAATCTTCGCGGCAAGTTCGTAGTCACGCGCATCGACTGGCTCGCCGATGGCGAGATTTGCGTCGACGGTGTCCAAACCACGATCCTGCTCAGCATAAGCTTTTAACTTGGCAACCAAGCCAATTCCCCGACCTTCGTGGTAGGGGAAGTACAGAATGATTCCGTTCTGGCTATCGACAACCGTTTCGATTGCCATTTGCAACTGCTGGTAGCAGTCGCAACGCAGCGAATGAAAGATGTCGCCCGTCACGCAACCGCTGTGTACCCGAACGAAGGGGGCGCCCTGCTGGGTTCCAGGCTTGCGGTATACAAGCGCCATCGCTTGATAGGATGCACTGTCATCCTCGTAAGCATGCGCTTCCATCGTCAACGTTTTGCCTTTGAATTCCATAGGCAAAATCGTGTGGGCGACGTCGCGAAAAATCGGCTCTTCGACCAAGGCTTTCGCCGTCGCGGTACCATTGGCTTGGAACCGGTGACCACGGGAAGAGCTCAGCATGCGTACTAGGTTAGTGTTAGCCCGGACGGGGTCCGTATCCTTCGCGACAGGACGTGCGTCCCGTGCGACAGGTTGGACCGAGAAAGTGGCATTCGTCATTTACGGCCTCGATGTCGAAGTGCGCGAACGCACGGGGAAGCTTTATTCAACTTAGACAAAAGCTCAGTACTTGGAGACGCTGGACGTTGTGACTTTTTGGATGAACCTTACCTGAACGGACCGTTCAGTCCCCGCCGATTTCAGTAGTGATCCACCCTCGCCAAACCGCACTTGCATCGACTATTGAGTCAAAACTGGGTCACCGTCTCCTGTTCTCTAAGTACTCAGTATCAGCAAACGCGCGGGCATCGATATTGTTACCGTTGGACGCGAATTTATTCAGTTCGCAGAAACAGTCTCAGCCCGCACTCGTTTTCTGGCACATATCTTCATAAGTTTCATAACATTATAAAGAGGTTAACGCGACCGGTTGACCGAGCGTGGCCGTTGCATCGTCAAGCAATCTTGCCACCCAATTCGTCGTCGATATGGATTCGGATGATTTCCTCGAACGACGATTCCGCTTTGAAACCAAGGCTTTCCGCGCGCTTTGTCTCAAAATTGCGCGGCCAGCCGTCGACGATTTTGACGATCGCCGGATCGGGGTGGCGAGTAATGCGGGCTGCGACCTTATCGCCCGCGACCTTGCGCAGCGCTGCGATTTGTTCGCCAACGGTTACCGACAGGCCCGGCATCGAGAGGTTGCGGCGTGGTCCAAGTTTGGAAGTGTCGATCGTAGCTGCGTGCACCAAGAAGCCGACTGCCGCGCGGGGGCTCGCATGCCAGTGCCGCACATCCTCGGAAACTGGAAGGTTCGCCTCGTGGCCGGCCAACGGTTCGCGGATGATGTTCGAAAAGAAGCCGGATGCGGCTTTGTTTGGCGTGCCGGGGCGAACGCAGATGGTTGGCAGGCGGATACCGACCCCTTCCACGAAGCCCTTGCGGGAGTAGTCGGCGAGCAGCAATTCGCCGATCGCCTTTTGCGTACCGTAGGAGGTGAGCGGCGTGGTGAAGAACTCATCGCCAATCTTATCGGGGAATGGTGAACCGAAGACTGCGATCGAGCTGGTAAATACCAAACGTGGTTTGTTGCCGGCGTGGCGAATGGCCTCCAGCAGATAGCGCGTACCGTCCATGTTGATGCGATAGCCCTTGTCGAACTCGACCTCGGCCTCACCAGAAACGATGGCCGCGAGGTGGAATATCGCATCGGGCTTCGATGCGAGGAGCTTGGGGGCGGTCGCCGGGTCCGACAAATCGCCGGTAACGATCTCGACGGGGAATTTGGCACCTGCCGGTTTCGCAGCAGCAACCACGTCTTGCAAAGTGAGGTGTGAAATCTCCTTCGAGCCGAGACGGCCGTCTTTCGCGAGACGCTCGGCAAGCTTGCGGCCTACCATTCCGGCGCCACCAATAATTAGAATACGCATGGGAATTTCCTCTTGATTTTAGAACGCCGGTTCAGTCGAGCACACGAAAATGCACGTCCACCGGCTTCATGTTGTTAATCGGGATCATATCTTGTGGGCAGGCCGACATGGCGCAGATGCAGTCCATGTCGGCGCGCATCCGTACTTTATCGCCGGGTTTCGAGACCGGTGGTAGCCAATCGACGCTCCAGTCGGGCGCAACAGGAATGTTCATCCACAAATTGAAAGGTTGCGGGACTTCCTGGACCGGTACACCGATGGCCATCATTGCCATGCGCAGATTGTCGGCGCAGTTGTCGTGGTATTCCTTGACGCCGAAGTTGATGTAGCGAAACAGATCGCAGGCGGCCATCAGCGTATCATGAACGCCGGGCGACGTATCCTCGACGAGGGTCAAGATCGGGCGGCGCCGGTTGGTGGCGAGGCCGTCACCGACCTTGGGAATGACGCGATTGAGGAAGCCGCGGCCATGCTCCCACGACATGAATTCCGCCGGGTTGGCTGACGAGAACGCCCAAAAATCGCAAACCTGTGTGCCGTGCGTATTGATGACCTCGATGATTTGTCCGGCCGCCACGCGAACGGCGCGGCCTTGCCGTGCGGGTACCTGATAGAGAGTGCCGCGCTCAGGCGTGCCGTCGGGCGAAATTGGCGAACGCAGCGTCGGATTGAGCCCGCACGGTTCGGCGTTATTGGCCGGTATATCGCGGATCGTTTTCATGATCGCCATTTTGCTTTCGCCCTCAGCCTAGTGAAACGCCGCAATTTTTCGCCCACACAAGGCCCTCGACCGTTCCTCGGCGCGGTTTATATTCACAACCAACGAAGCCTGTGAAGCCGCTCTCATCAATCTTCTTAAACAGATAGCTGTAGTTCATCTCGCCGTCATCAGGCTCGCCGCGGTCGGGCGGGTTGGCGATTTGATAATGCTTCGCCAGGTGACCGAATTCGGCGATGGCCATAGCCACATCACCCTCCTGGATCTGGCGGTGATAGAGGTCAAATTGCAGTCCTAAATTAGGCGCTCCGACCTCATAAATCACCGCCCGTGCTTCGGCTGCGGTGTTGAGGAAAAAGCCCGGAATATCGCGCGTGTTGATCGGCTCGATGATGACATCGACACCGGCATCCGCCGCCATTTTGGCAGCCTTTTTGAGATTGGCGATGTAGGTCGGTCGGCTCGCACCGTGATGTCGCAAGCCTGGCATCGCGTGGACGCGTTTACAGCCGAGCGCCGTGGCATAGCTCAAAGCTTGGCTGAGTGCCGCCTCGAACTCGGCTTCACGGCCAGGAATGGCGGCAAGTCCGCGCTCGCCCTTGGTCCAATCTCCGGGCGGCAGGTTAAAAAGCGCCTGCGTCAGGCCGTTCGCTTTCAAGCGTGCGGCAATTTCGTTGGCGGGCCACTCGTAGGGAAACAGAAACTCGACCGCCTTGAAACCCGCCTTGGCAGCGGCCTCGAAACGATCGAGGAATGGCACCTCGTTGAACATGAAAGACAGGTTGGCGGCAAAGCGCGGCATTGGTCGACCTATGCTGAAGAGTTCAGGTTTCTAGTCGTTTCATCATGTGCACGATGGTGCGATCGCTCAAGGGTTCTTCACGTTCGATCGTATAGCCATGGCGGCTGTACCAATCGATCAGATGCGTCAACGGCTTGCCAGTGTAGAGGCGAACGACGTCGTAGCCCAACGCTCGCGCGTGGTGCTCGGCGGCCGCCAGTAACGCTTGCCCGAGCCCATGGCCTTGGGCCGACGGAGCGGTGGCAATACTCTCGATCATCAGATCATGATCGCGATGTTCGAGCACCAAAGCGCCGATGCAGGCAGCACCATCATGTGCGAGCCAGACCTCTTTCTCACGCAAAACGGCATGATAGTCGGCTTGCATCGGGATCGGCTCGACACCCAAAATTACCCGGTTTCGCGCATAGGCCGCAAGCTGCAGAGCAACGAGAGCGTCATAATCGCTCGCATCGGCCCGGCGCAGTAAGCGATTCCCTGCTTGCAAAGTGTCACTCGAAGTCACAGCGCGAAACCGCCATCCGCCAGCACGATCGTGCCGGTTGTGAACGCGCTCTCGTCAGACGCCAGATAGACGGCCAAATGAGCGATTTCTTCGGCGGTGCCGAGGCGTCCCATCGGTTGGCGGTCAACGAACATTTGGCGGACTTCGTCGACCGATTTACCAAGGGCCTTCGACTGCGCGGCGATGCGGTCGTCGAGCGATGGCGACTGCACGGTGCCGGGGCAAATCGCGTTGCAACGCACGCCCTGGCGGATGAAGTCGGCAGCGACCGCTTTCGACAGTCCGATGACAGCGGCTTTGGTCGCACCGTAAATGTAGCGGTTGGGAATCCCGCGTACCGAACCAGCGCCAGACGCGATGTTGACGATCGAGCCCTTGCCTTTCGCCAGCATGCCCGGCAGGAACGCGCGTATCGTGCGGTGCATGGAACGCACATTGAGGTCGAACCCAAAGTCCCATTCTTCGTCGGTGCAATCGAGGACGGTGCCGTGGTGCACAAAGCCTGCCGCATTGAATAGGATGTCGACTGGGCCGACCGCCTTGGCGGTTTTCTCGACACTGGCGGTGTGGCGCACATCGAGCAGATGCGTTTCCGCGACGCCTTCGTCACGCAAGCCCTTCAACTTGGCCATGTCGATATCGGTCGCGATGACCTTGGCACCTTCTCGTGCGAACGCGACAGCCACCGCCCGGCCAATGCCGGCACCTGATGCGGTGCAGAATGCAGTCTTCCCAGCTAAGCGACCAGTCATGAAGTTTCTCCCTTGATGAGTTTATTGATTGTAGCGAACGGCGCAGCGTCACGACCATACGCAAAGGTACCGTGATCGCGGATCTCCTGTGCGCCGCGGATAAAACCACCCATCGCAGCGCGGGCTAACGCACCACCGACGCTGATACGCTTGACGCCAACGGTTGATAATTCGGCTTGCGTGAGGTGAGCGTTACCGGTCGAGACCAATAGGTTGATCGGCTTGGTGACCGATTGAACAACGTGCCGGATCTGCGCAATATCATTGAGGCCGGGTGCATAAAGGACGTCGGCGCCAGCAGCTTCAAATGCCTGAAGTCGTTTGATCGTATCTGCGAGATCTGGGCGGCCGTGTAGGAAATTTTCCGCCCGCGCGCAAAGCATGAACTGGAAAGGCAGCGCCCGGGCAGCAGCCACAGCCGCCTTCACGCGAGCGACAGCCAAATCAAAATCGTAAATTGGGTTTGCCTTGTCACCGGTTGCGTCCTCGATGGAGCCGCCGACAAGGCCGACGCCGGCTGCCATGGTGATCGTCTTGGCGGCCTCATCGGGTTCATGCGCGAAACAATTTTCGAGGTCGGCCGCGACCGGCAAATCAGTTGCCTCGACGATCTGGCGCGCGTTATCCAAGGTTTCGTCGCGCGTTACAGTCCCGGTCCCATCGATCCGGCCAAGCGCAAAAGCGAGACCCGCACTCGTTGTCGCCAGTGCTTCGAAACCCAGAGCTGCCAACATCTTCGCCGTGCCGGCATCCCACGGATTGGGACTGACGAAGCAGCCGGCGCGCGCGTGCAGGGCGGCAAAGGCTGCTCCTTTGCTGCGTTGCGTGGACATGCTGACTACTTACCTCCCGTGCCTAGATTTTCTTGGTGAGCGGCTCCATAAATGCATTGAAGCAGCTCTACGTTAGGGCAAAGTATTGTGGGGAACGAGGGGAACATCGCCATGCAGTCGACAATTCGCCGCGCATTATTGCGATCCGGGCCTGCAGCGGCTGCATGCCTGCTTGGAGTGGCGATGGCATCTTCGCCCGGCTTGGCGCAAACTTTACCAAAGATCGATTGTGACAAGGCCATGAACACGCATGAGCTTAATTGGTGTTCAGAGCAGGCGCTCGACACTGCCGATAGAAAGCTCAACGACGCTTATAAGAAGCTCTTGGCGCACATCGCGAAAAGTGACGAGGTAACCAAAAGCAATCGCGAAAAGTGGGTCGCCGCACTTCGATTGGCGCAGCGCCACTGGGTTGCATTTCGTGATCAGGACTGCGGTGAAGTGATTGGCTACGAATGGTCAGGTGGGACCGGTGCGACCGGCGCCATGCTCGGCTGCAAGATCACCAAGACTGAAATACGTACCAAGGAACTCGAAGAGCGATTGCCGCAATAGTCCTGGGTCACGCCGTTTTGTTGAACAGCTCACGGCCAATCAGCATTCGGCGGATTTCCGAGGTGCCGGCGCCGATCTCATACAATTTGGCATCGCGCAACAAGCGGCCGGTCGGATAGTCATTGATATAACCATTGCCGCCCAAAAGCTGGATGGCATCGAGTGCCATCAACGTTGCTTTCTCGGCCGCGATGAGAATTGCGCCTGCTGCGTCCTCGCGTGTGGTTTCGCCCCGATCGCACGCCTTGGCCACGGCATAAACATACGCCTTGCACGAGTTCATGGTCACGTACATGTCGGCGATTTTTCCTTGCACGAGCTGGAATTCACCGATCGCCTTGCCGAATTGTTTGCGCTCGTGGACGTAGGGCAGCACAACATCCATGCAGGCCTGCATGATGCCGAGTGAGCCGGCCGCCAGAACGCTGCGCTCATAGTCCAGTCCTGACATCAGGATGTTGACGCCGCGCCCCACCGTACCCATCACATTCTCCTCGGGCACCTCGCAGTCCTGAAACACGAGTTCGCATGTGTCCGAACCTCGCATGCCAAGCTTGTCGAGCTTCTGGTGGGTGGAGAAACCCTTCATGCCCTTCTCGATCATAAAGGCCGTAATGCCACGCGGGCCAGCATCCGGATCGGTTTTTGCGTAGACGACGAGCGTCTCGGCCACCGGGCCGTTGGTGATCCACATCTTGTTGCCGTTGATGATGTAGCGATCGCCCTTCTTGTCGGCGCGCGTTCTCATCGAGACGACGTCCGATCCGGATCCCGGTTCCGACATGGCAAGTGCGCCGACGTTCTCGCCGGAAATCAATTTCGGCAGGTACTTTTTCTTTTGCGCGTCGTTGCCGTTGCGGCGGATTTGATTGACGCAAAGATTGGAGTGCGCGCCATATGACAAGCCAACGGATGCCGATGCACGGCTGACCTCCTCCATGGCCACGCAATGTTCGAGATAGCCCAGGCCCGAGCCGCCCCACTCCTCCTCAACCGTGATACCATGTAATCCGAGGGCACCCATCTTGGGCCAAAGGTGGCGTGGGAACTGGTTGGTCGTGTCGATTTCGGCGGCGATCGGCGCAATCTCGTTGGCCGCGAAAGACCGCACCGTGTCGCGTAATTGGTCGGCTGTCTCGCCAAGATCGAAGTTCAAGGAGGGGTAAGCGTTCGAAATGGTCATGACGAGCCTCGGCTGGACGTTCATTCAAAAATGCTGTCGAGCATTGTACTATGGGCGTTGCGTTGGTCCTATAATGGCATATTCGACGAACGGGGTCGTCAATCAAGGGACTTGAAGACCGATGAGCCGGGACTACGGCGAGATGGAGCAGGAGTTCATAGCCGGGCTCAAGGCCGACACCGGCCGTGATCTCGCGAGCTGGATGACGGCGCTCGATGCCGGAACGTTTGGCCATCGCAACGACATGATTGATTGGTTGCGCCAGCAAGGCTTCACATTTAGCAAAGCGTCGTGGCTCGAGCGCATTCATCACAATGGCGGCAAGCTGGTGTATGGCGATCGCCCTCCGCTCAAGGCGAGCGAACGCACAGAGGTCAAGGAGACGGTTGCCGCCGCAGCGGTTCCCCCGCCCGTAAGGATGGTCCCTCCCTCATCCATGCCGCCGTCAGTGAAACCGGTGCAGCCGGTACCACATACCTCGGTTGTCGTGGCCGTTCCTACCGGCAACGCGTCGTTGGTAGCATTCCTGGCTAAAGCGAAGGGCTATCGTCCTTTGGCGGAACTGTTGTTGCGACAGGTTCGCAACGCCGCGCCAGGTACCGTTGTCGAGGTGCACGAAACGCACGCGGCGCTGGGAGCGCCTGGAATTTATGGAGCCCTCGCTCTCACCGCCAAAGACATTCGCTTGTCGCTCGACTTGGGGGAACATCCATACGCTGGCGACATCAAGCGATTGCGACTGCCAGGTGTGCCAGCGACCCTCACGCACACTATTGTTCTGAACGACGCTCGCCGCGTCGACTACGAACTCATGTCGCTGATTACCAACGCCTGCAAGCGGGCTAACCCATGAGCGCTGCTGTGCCATCACGGGTACCGTGGCCGCCAATCCTGCTCGTCGCGACGGTGGCCGCCGGCTGGATCGCGCAGAGTTGTTTGCCAGTCGCGTGGCCAATGGGTTTGAACCCCGCAGCACTTAGCGCCGGTATTCCCCTCATTGTGCTGGCGCTTGCGATCATCGGCTGGGCCGGGTTGGAGATGAATCGGGCGAATACGACCATTTTGCCGAATGCAGCCGCTACAACTCTGGTTGCGACGGGCCCGTTCCACTTCAGTCGTAATCCGATCTACGTAGCCGATTGCCTGGTTTTGATCGGGCTGGCGCTAGTCCTGCAAAAGCCGTGGATTGGCCTGCTGGTTCCAGCGTTCATCGGGCTAGTGACGTGGCTGGCAATTTCGCCTGAGGAACACCATCTCGAACTCACGTTCGGACAGGCCTATCGTGATTACAAGCTGTGTACGCGCCGCTGGTTGTAGGGCGGTAACCGCAATGGACCATCGTGTTGCCTGAATTTTCCGGCCTATGTTCGTTTGGGCGAGGAGGCTCGAATTATGACAATCGTCGGTCGAACGGCATTGGTCGCGGTGCTGCTTGGCGGTTTTGCGCACGTTTCCACTGCGCAAACGTCGGCGCGCGATGTCATTGGGGATTTGCTGTCGCGAGGTGAATCGGGCGAACGGCAAATAGCACAGTCGCCACCCGCTCCGAGACAACCTGCAGTGCCGAAGGCACAGTCCGCGCCCGCCGCACCTGCCCAGCCTCCTGCCACGATCGAGAAAGACCCGCGCGAGGGCGAAGCAACCTTCGAGCAGGCCAAGAAGTTGATGGCCGCGATCGATGCCGTACTGCAAGACACTGCGCGCAATCGTGGCGAAGCCAAAAAGCTTCCCTCAAAAGACGAGTTCATGGTTTCACCGCTGTGGACTGAAACCAAAGAGGACCGCGAGAAGAAGATCCGGGATCTGCTCGATGCGGCTCTCGGTATCATCACCGATGTGCCCGTCGTCGATGTGCAAAAGCGGGTCGAGGAGCGCCGCAAGTCGATCCGCGATATCGAAGATCGCATCGTGAAGTTGCGCGAGAAGCAGCTTGGCGCCCCGAAGGACGCGATGCTGCCAGGCGTGCTCACCGATACCGTTGACAGTTTGGGCAAGGATATCGATGAGCTGAAGAAAAAGATCGAGCTGAACCGCGAGGAAATCAAGACCGCGAAGAGCGAAATCGCCGGCGCACTGGGCAAGTCGGGCATTCAGCTGGCGCCTGAGCAGATCGAAATGCTGCTCGATAGTGTGTTGTCGGGCGACCTCGTGCGGCTCGTCGCGGTGTTCAATTCGGCAAAGCTGGTTGACAGCCAACTCGGCAAATTAATGGGTGTGTCGGGCGACAACACGAATGCCGCCCGGAAGTATTTCGCCATGCACGCGGCGTTATTCGCAATGCTCGTCCACGCGCAAGATTCGCTGATCGCCAAGATCGACACCAACTATCTGCCAAAACTCGATGCCATCGCCAAAGACGTCGATGCAGCACGCAAAAAGACCGGCGAGTTGCTGCGTGCCGAGAACCGCCCGGACCAGAAGAAGGCCCTGGAGGCGAACCGCGAAAGCCAAAAGCTTGCCGAGGAAGCGGCCAAGGGTTATCGCCGGTACATGCTGCAACAGCGCGAGCAGATCGCCGCCGCTCGCAAGCGCGCAGCGCATGATTTGCGAATTGCCGACAACACGTTCGAAACCGTGGAAGCGAGTTTCCAGCTACGCAATCTGATGCGTGATAGTGCAACATCATTCGAGGCGATCCAGAAGCTGGAGGCGCCAACCTTCGAGCAAATCTTCAAGAACGAGGAACTGCGGAAAGAATTCGAGAATCTCACCCGCAAGCTGGACGCGCCGTCGAGCTGAGCGGCAGTCGCACAGTGCATCTGCGTGATATTATTTTTTGATACGGGTGTCGGAAGGTGAAGGACTGCTCCGTCCTTGGATCGTACGCTTGGCTAATTCATATATCTCGCATTGGCATATCAGGAGAACCATCATGCTCAAGAAACTTGGCGTTGTAGCCGTCGTTCTTGTGATCGCTCTCGCCGGTGTCCTGATTTACGCCGCGACCAAGCCGGATGCATTCAGCGTCCAGCGTTCGGCAACCATCAAAGCGTCACCGGAGAAAATATTTCCACTAATCAATAGCTTGCGCGGCTTCAATACCTGGGATCCGTTCTCGAAAAAGGATCCAGCGATCAAAATTGTCCACAGCGGAGCTGAAAGTGGCAAAGGCTCGATATACCAGTGGGAAGGCAATCGGCAGGTCGGCTCGGGGCGTGTCGAGATCATTGACGCCATACCGTCGTCGCGCGTCAACATGAAGCTCGATATGTTGACACCGATGGAAGCGCACAACGATGTGCAGTTCACGTTGGAGCCCAAGGGCGACACGACCAACGTCACGTGGGCGATGAAGGGGCGCAGTCCGTACATTGCAAAAGTTATGGACACGGTCTTCGGCATGGATCGTATGGTTGGCCGCGAGTTCGAGGCTGGTCTCGCCAACTTGAAGGCGATGGCCGAGAAATAGATCGCGGGAGATCGTGTGATGCCCAAGGTTGCTTTCACACCAAACATTCAACGGCACGTCGAGTGTCCACAGGTCGAGGCAGCCGGTAGTACCGTGCGCGAGGTTCTGGCTAACGTGTTCGCAAATAACCCCCAGGCCCGCAGTTACGTGCTCGATGATCAAGGTGCCTTGCGCCGGCACATGTCGATATTTCTCGACGGGCAGTTGATCCGCGACCGCGCTGGGCTATCCGACGCCGTTTCAGAGACGAGCTCAATTTACGTGTTTCAGGCACTTTCCGGAGGTTAGGCAATGAGCGACAAACTTTTTGTTTCGACCCGCAAAGGTCTCTTTACACTCGGCAAGCAAAAGAAGAATTGGGAAATCACCAACGCCGATTTTCTCGGCGACAATGTCACCCTCACACTGACCGACCCGCGCGATGGCCGGCATTACGCGGCACTCGATCACGGCCACTTCGGCGTGAAGGTGCACCGTTCGACGGCGACCGGCTGGGAAGAAATTGCGACGCCCACTTATCCGCCCAAGCCTGAAGGGCTCGAGGAAAACGACATGTGGGGCCGGCCGCTGGCGTGGAGCACGGCACGCATTTGGGCGCTCGAAACCGGCGGCACAGATGAGCCGGGTGTGCTGTGGTGCGGGACGTTGCCGGGCGGTTTATTTCGTTCGACCGATCATGGCCAGAGTTGGGAGATCGTGCACTCGCTGTGGGATCACCCCAAGCGCAAGCATTGGATGGGCGGCGGCGCCGATCTGCCAGGACTTCACTCGATCATCATCGACAAGCGCGATTCCAAACGCCTATGGATTGCGTTTTCGACCGGCGGCATCTGGTTCACTGAGGATGCAGGCGTTAGTTGGGTGCAGCGCGGCGAGGGCATGCGCGCCGATCACGTGCCGCCCGAATTGACCCATGATCCGATTGCGCAGGATGTGCACTGTCTGGTGCAATGTCCCTCGGCACCGAACCGGATGTGGGTGCAGCATCACAATGGCATTTTCGTTTCGTCCGACGAGGGGCGCAACTTTACCGAAATCAAGGATGTCAAACCTTCGGTGTTCGGCTTTCCAGTCGTCGTGCATCCGCGCGATCCCGACACGGCGTGGTTCGTGCCCGAGATCAAGGATGAAAAGCGCATCCCCGTCGGCGGTAAGCTCGTCGTGACGCGCACCCGCGATGGCGCCAAAACCTTTGAAACGCTGGCCGAAGGTCTACCGCAGACGCACGCTTACGATGTTGTCTATCGTCATGCGCTCGCGATCGATGCTACGGGCGACCGTCTAGCGTTCGGCTCAACCACGGGCGGCGTTTGGGTGAGTGAGAACCAGGGCGATAGCTGGGCGTGCGTATCCCACACCCTGCCGCCGGTTTATGCCGTGCGTTTCGCCTGAGCGCCGGGCCGCATTAGCGTTTGTTTGCCGCCCGCCAAGCCGCGAACTCGGGCTTCACGGCGTCGTCGGTTGCTGGATAGAGGCCGATGATGGTGCGGCCTTCGTTGACCTTCTCGGTCACGAAGTCTTCAAACGCGGTCATTTCGACTGCCTCGTCGGCGATTTCCGACGCAATGTGCGCGGGGATCACGACGACACCGTCGCTGTCACCGACGATGACGTCGCCCGGCCAAACCGGTGCATCACCGCAACCGATCGGCACGTTGATATCGAGGGCTTGATGGATCGTGAGGTTGGTCGGTGCCGATGGCCGGCTGTGGAATGATGGTATCCCGAGTTTTGCGATCTCGGCGGCATCGCGAAAGCCGCCGTCTGTCACGACGCCAGCGACGCCGCGCTTCATCAATCGCGTGACCAGTATCGAACCCGCAGATGCTGCGCGCGCGTCCTTGCGGCTGTCGATGACAAACACGGCACCCGGCGGGCAGTCCTCGACGGCTTTGCGCTGTGGATGCTCGCGGTTCTGGAACACCGTGATCGGATTCAGATCTTCACGCGCCGGAATATAGCGCAGCGTGAACGCCTCACCGACCATGGTCGGCTTGCCGGCGTCGAGCGGCACGACGCCCTGGATCATCTGGTTGCGAAACCCCCGCTTATAAAGCGCGGTGCAGATGGTGGCCGTGCTGACCGTTTTCAACTTGTCGCGGGTGGCGGGCGTAAGCATTGTCATAGGCACCTTGTCGCTTGAGATCAGTTGATCGCCGGTTCCGGCACGGCTGCGCCGAAATCGGTCTCTAGGAAATCGAAGTCGCAACCGTCGTTGGCTTGCTTGATATGCCGCGAGAACATCCAGCCGTAACCGCGTTCGTAACGCGGTGCCGGAGGCTTCAAAGCCGCGCGCCGCGCTGCGAGCTCTGCTTCCGGCACGTCCAGATTGATGCTCCGTGCCAGCACATCGACGGTGATCATGTCGCCGGTTTTGACGAGCGCCAGCGGTCCGCCGACGTAGGACTCGGGCGACACGTGCAGAATGCAAGCGCCATAACTCGTGCCTGACATGCGTGCGTCCGAAATGCGGATCATATCGCGCACACCCTGTTTGACGAGTTTGGTCGGGATCGGCAGCATGCCCCACTCGGGCATGCCGGGCCCGCCTTGCGGTCCAGCATTGCGTAGAACGAGAACAGTGTCGGCCGTGACATCCAGATCCGGATCGTTGGTCGCGGCCTTCAACGCCGGATAATCGTCGAACACGAGGGCTGGACCGGTGTGCTTCAACAAGCGCTGCTCGCAGGCCGATGGCTTGATGACGCAGCCGTCGGGCGCAAGATTGCCTTTCAACACCGCCAACGCGCCTTCGTTGTAAATTGCGTTGTCGAGCGGCCGGATCACGTCATCGTTGTAAACCTCCGCACCGTCAAGACTGGACTCCCAGCTCTTTCCGGAGGCGTTGATCTGGCTGAGATCGAGATGGTCCTTGAGCCGCGACATCAATCCAAGCAGCCCGCCGGCATAGTAGAAGTCTTCCATCAAATACTTGTCGCCACTCGGCCGGATGTTGGCGATCACCGGAACCTTGCGGCTGGCGGCATCGAAATCCTCAAGCCCGATATTGCGACCGGCGCGACGTGCCATCGCGAGCACGTGGATCACGGCATTGGTCGAGCAGCCCATGGCCATTGCGACGGTGATCGCGTTCTTGAACGCAGCCTCGGTCAGGATTTTCTGCGGTGTTAAATCTTCCCACACCATGTCGACGATGCGCGATCCGGCCGCCGCACACATGCGAATGTGGTTGGCGTCGGCCGCCGGGATCGACGAGGTGCCGGGCAGGCACATGCCCATGACGTCCGCCAGCGCTGTCATTGTCGAGGCGGTGCCCATTGTCATACACACGCCGTAGGAGCGCGCGATGCCGACCTCCATCTCGCCCCAGTCCTTGGTCGAAATGTTGCCGGCGCGACGCTCATCCCAATACTTGAACGCGTCGGAGCCGGAGCCCAGAACTTTGCCGTGCCAGTTGCCGCGCAACATCGGGCCGGCTGGCACGAAGATCGCCGGAACGCTGGCACTGGTCGCGCCCAGTATCAATCCCGGCGTGGTCTTGTCGCAGCCGCCCATGAGCACGACGCCATCGACCGGTTGCGAACGGATCAGTTCCTCGGTCTCCATCGCGAGGAAGTTGCGGTACAGCATCGTCGTCGGCTTGACGGTGCTCTCGGAAAGCGAGATCGCCGGTAACTCGACCGGGAACCCACCGGCTTGCAGGATGCCGCGCTTCACGTCGTCGACGCGCGTTTTGAAGTGCGCGTGGCACTGGGCGAAGTCGGACCAGGTATTGATGATCGCGATGACTGGGCGGCCGGAATATTCAGCCGTGGCATAGCCCATCTGGTTCATGCGGCTGCGATGGCCGAACGAGCGGAAATCATCCGGTCCAAACCAACGGGCGCTGCGCAAGTCTTCGGGCTTTTTCTTGTGGGTCATGCGATTGCCTCTGGCGGATCAAAAGTCTCGGTCGATTATGCAGTACAAATCCAAGTGAGCGGCAGTGTCGCTTCGGACGTGCAGTTATGCGATAGCCGATCTAATGCCACTCTTGGATAAGTGTGCAAGCTGCTTGACGACGAGATTCCGAAAATCAGGATTGGCGGCCAAGTCCGGCCCGAAGATTGCGCTTATATTCAAAAGTTTGGTGGCCAATCGTGCAGGATCGCCATTGGACTGGACAACGCACTCAGCCAGCGTCGGAGACAGCGGATCGCGAATCTCGTATGATTGGCCGTTCGCATCGTGGCCCTCGACGTAGCGCATCCAGGCGGCGACGACCGTTGCGAGGCGCGGGTATGGCGCACCGGCTTTCATGCGATCGCGAATGGTGCTGAGGATGCGGGGCGGTAATTTTTGCGATCCATCCATTGCGATTTGTTGTGTGCGATGGCGCAGCGCGGGGTTGGTAAATCGCGCGAGCAAAGCACGTTTGTATGCCGCGACATCCGCACCTGCTGACAGTCTAAGCGTCGACGTGATTTCGTCGTCCATCATTTCAGACACGAAGCGGGCGATCGCCGGATCGGCCATCGCGTCGGCAACGGTCTCGTAACCTGCGACAGCGCCAAGATAGGCAATCGCCGAATGCGACGCGTTGAGAAGCCGCAGCTTCATCGCTTCGTAGGGCATCACATCGCGAACCAATTCGGCGCCGGCCATCTCCCAGTCCGGCCGGCCAAGGGGAAAGTGATCCTCGATCACCCATTGGCAAAATGGCTCCATGATTACCGGCCAGGCATCGGCGACGCCAAGTGCTGCCGCTATGCGCTCACGATCGTCGCCGGTCGTTGCGGGCACGATGCGATCGACCATCGTTGAAGGGCAGGCAACGTTGCCGGCGATGAAACGTGCAAGTTCCGGATCTTGCTGCTCGGCGAACTGGCCGAGAAGCCGCTTAAGCGTCTGGCCGTTGGCGTGGAGATTATCGCAACTCAGAATCGTGAACGGCGGAGTGCCATCCTGGCGTCGCTGGCGCAGCGCCGCCGCCAAGAAACCAACCGCGGTTCGCGGCTTGTCCATGTGTGTAATATCGTGCTGTACGTCTGGATGCGTTAGCGCGAGATCGCCAGTTGCCGCGTCGAAGCAATAGCCCTTCTCGGTGACGGTCAGTGAGACGATTTTCACCCGAGGGTCAGACATCGCCGAGATCAAGAGGGACGGTGAATCCGGTGCAACCAGCACGCTAGTCAACGCGCCGATAACTTGTAAGCGTTCGCTGTCGCCATCGCGGACCGCTGCCGTATAAAGCCAGTCCTGCTGGCGAAGGGCGTCATGCGTATCAGGTGAACGCAGACTGGCGCCCATAATTCCCCATCGCGCGTTACCAGTGGCAAGTACTGTGTCGGTCATCACCGCTTCGTGTGCCCGATGAAACGCACCGATTCCGAGATGCACAATGCCGGTTTGCAATTGACCGCGATCGTAACGTGGTCGCACGATTGCCGAAGATAGATCGGCCAGGGTCTCATTCGACAGTCGAGGCAGCTTTGACGGCATCGATGCTACTTTACCATGCCCATGTGACGCGGCAACCAGAGGGTCAATTCCGGGATATACGTGATTGCGATCAGCGCCAGCAAGAGTGGAACGAGCCACGGTAGGATCGCCATCGTCGTCGCCTCAACCGACAGTTTCGCTACGCGCGCAAGCACGAACAAGACCATGCCGAGCGGCGGATGCAGCAGGCCGATCATCAAGTTCAGCGTCATGATCAATCCGAAGTGGATCGGATCGATGCCGAGTTTCAACACGATAGGGAGTAATATCGGCACCAGGATCGTGATCGCCGCAATGGTGTCGATGAAGCAGCCGACGAACAACATCAAAAGGTTCGCCAGAAGCAGGAACACCCACTTGTTCTGCGTTACGCTCAATATCGCATCGGTCAGCAATTGTGCGGCCTGACTGACCGTCAGAAGCCAGGCAAAAATCGACGCGGCGGTGACGATGAATAGTACCGATGCCGTCGTTTCAATGGTGTCGAACGTAGCTTTGGCGACAGTGCGGATCGTCATGCTGCGATAACGCACCAATCCTAAGAACAGCGACCAGAGAACGGCTGCGACCGCGGCTTCCGTCGGCGTGAACCAACCCAGTGTCATGCCGCCGATCAGGATGACCGGCGCCATCAGCGCCATCACGGCCGAGAAATCGAAATACCAATCGATCGCAAACAGCACGACCAGCGCTAATCCGACTGCGAGATTGACCGACATGCCGCCGAATGCCGTCAGCAACCAGACGGCCATCGGGAAGCTCAACACGATGACGATCTCCAGGCCGGCCGATAAAATTTGCGGCCACGAGAACGGTGCGTCGCTGCCCCAGCCATTCTTGTGGGCGTAATAGGCGACAGTCGCCATCATCGCGAGCGTCATGACGATGCCCGGGATCACGCCGCCGAGGAATAGAGCGCCAATGGAAACGTTTGCCATCATGCCGTAGATCACGAACGGCAACGACGGCGGAATGATCGGACCAAGCGTCGCGGATGCGGCCGTCACGCCGACGGCAAACTCCGTGGAATAGCCGTGATCTTTCATCGCCTTGATCTCAATGGTGCCGAGACCAGCCGCATCAGCGATCGCGGTGCCCGACATGCCAGAGAAAATCACCGAACCGATGATGTTGACGTGGCCGAGCCCGCCGCGCATCCAGCCGACGAGCGCCACGGCAAATTTATAAATCCGGCCGGTGACGCCGGCGATATTCATCAAATTGCCCGCGAGGATAAAGAACGGCACCGCCAGCAGCGGAAAGCTTTCAACGCCGGCAATCATCCGTTGGGCGAGAGTCACGTCGGGCGTGATGCCGGTTGCCAGAATGTATGTGAGCGACGCGACAGCCATCGAAAATGCGACCGGCAAGCCAAGCAGCATGAGGCCGAGAAAGCTTCCGAGCAAGATCAACATGATTGCGATTTTCCAGGCTTAGATTTCGGCGTTTTCGAATGCGGCGGGACGTTCGAGAATGGAGTATCCGCGGTGCCAATTCTCCCAGGCGACCTGGATCGCGCGCACGAACATCATGACGAAGCCGCCAAGTACGACGTAATAGAAGATGCCCTTGGGATATTGGATCGTGGTCATTGGCTCATCGGCGACAACGCGGATGAAACGCCACACGAGACGTATCGCATATCCTAGAAATGCAATTCTTATGACGTCGATGACGGTAGACAACACGCGCGCTGGTGCGTGGGGGAGATACCGAAAGATCAGGTCGACTTGAATATGCCGCGACAGACGCACGCACATGGCCGATCCCATGAACACGATGACTACGAGGCAGTAGGTCGCGATCTCCTCGGTCCAAGCGAAGCTGTCATTCAGCACATAACGTGTAAAAAATTGAAGAAAAACACACATGGTCATCAGCCAGAACACCGCCAGCGTGATCCAATCCTCGGGCGCGTAGACGCTGAGATCGACCTCTTGAATTTGGCTATCGAAGGTTTTGGCGAGTTCGTCCCCAGTGACGGGTATGTGAATTTCTGGTTGGGCCATTTTGTTTGTTTTGCTTTCGCGCGACGCACGCAAATCCCGGTTCCGTCGTCTGCGGAACCGGGACGTTGGCGTGGAAGAATGAAACTTACTTTACCGCCTGGATGCGGTCCCAATCGGCCTTGCGATAGCCGAATGATTCAAACGTAACATTCTTGATCACCGTGTCGCGGAACTCGTTCTTGTCCACTTCAGTGACGGTGAGGCCTTTCTGCTTGAAGACGTCGACGAGCTTAGCCTCGTTGGTCTGGATCTCGGCGCTGGATTTCGCCGCAGCCTCTTGAGCAACGTCGGTGAAGATCTTTTTGTCTTCATCCGAGAGCTTCGCCCAAAGCTGCTGCGAGATCACCGTGTTTAAGTGATCGACGATGTGCCCGGTCAGCACGATGTGCTTTTGTACTTCGTAGAATTTCTTCGCTTCGATCGTCGTCAGTGGATTTTCCTGCGCTTCGACGGTTCCGTTTTGCAATGCGAGATAGACTTCCGCGAAGGCAATCGGCGCGGTATTGGCGCCGCAGGCACGTGGCATCGCGAGGTACGCTGGCACGTCTGGCACGCGGATCTTTAGACCCTTCATGTCGGCGCAGTTCTTGATCGCGCGGTTCGATGAAGTGTGACGCACGCCGTAATATGTGACCGCTACGATCTGGTGGCCGGTTTTCTCGGCGTAACCTTTGGTGAGTTCCTTGAAGACGTCACTCTTGGTGTACGCCAGCAGGTGGGCAGCGTCACGGAAGGTGAACGGATAGTAGGTGACGCCAATCGGCGGATAACTTTTAGCGGCAAAGCTCGATCCCGAAATAATCATATCGACCGAGCCGAGAGCGAGGCCCTGGTTAATATCGGTTTCCTTGCCGAGTTGGGACGCTGGATAAACGTCGATCGTGTAGCGGCCATTGGTGCGCTTGGCGATTTCACCGGCTGCCCACACCGATGAGGTGTGGAAGGGCTCGGATGTTTCGTAGACGTGGGCCCACTTGAGCTTGGTCTGCGCCATGGCCGGTGCCGCGGCAAGGGTTAAACCCGCCAACACGCCGGCGGCCGTCATAAGCTTTTTCAACACAGGTAATTCATACCTATCCCCTTATCTCCGGCTGACGATCAGGACAGAGGCCTGAGCCGGCGGTACGGCACGGTGTTGTCGACGATCTGACGCATCGTTCTCGGCACCGACGCCACCAGCTGCTCGATGGCGCGGGCGGCGATCC
>JANLPY010000742.1:0-6291 GCA_031367505.1 Hyphomicrobiaceae bacterium
GGAAAAACAGCCGGCCGCTCGTGGCTTGATCGAGCCCGCCCATGATATTCAACAGCGTCGACTTTCCACTGCCGGACGGGCCGAGGAGGACCACAACCTCCCCAGCAAAAATCTCAAGATCAATCGCCTGCAGGGCGTGGACCGCGACTTCGCCGGACGTGTAGGTCTTCGTCAGGGACCGGGCGCTGAAGACAGTGTCAGGCATTGGCTTCTCACATTGCGCATGATTTCAGCCAAATGATTTTGGTCAGGGACGTAGTTCCCACTAAGTCCACGGCCGCATTTATCGCAGAACTGCGGATTGATGCCCTCAGCGCGCTTCAGGCATCGGTTTTCCCCGTTGCGACAGGGCCGCCCAATCGTTTGTTCCATCGCGGAATGAAGGCTGGAACAGACAGCGCGTATTGCCGGTAGGCATCACCGAATGTCACGATCGCTTCCTGCTCCTCGGAGCGCGCGAGCCGGACGTACATCCAGACCAGAACCGGGAACATCGCGAGGGTAAGCAGAGTTGGCCATTGCATCAGGAAACCGAACATCACCAGAATAAAGCCGACATATTGAGGATGTCGCACGTAGGCGTAAGGGCCGGTGGTCGCCAGAGCTCGTTTGCGCTGCGCCGCGTAAAGCACGCTCCACGCATTCGAAATGACAAAGAATCCGGCGATGATCAGCACATTGCTGATAATGTGGAATGGACCGAAGTGTGGATTGGTCTTCCAGCCGAATAGCATCTCAAGCAGATGTCCCGCATCGTGCGAGAGCCAGTTGACATCGGGATAGCGTGTCTGCAGCCAGCCGGACAGGAAATACAACGTCAACGGAAAGCCATACATCTCCGCGAACAGGGCGACAAGGAAGGCACTGAACGCTCCGAATGAGCGCCAGTCGCGCGGCGTTTGCGGCTTGAAGAACGTGAAGGCAAAGAAGATGAAAATCATAGAGTTGATTAGAACCAGGCCCCAGAGGCCATATGCCGGAGAGCTATCGGTCATGACTTGCCTCCATCGCGCTCGCTGCTCGCCCGCTCTGGATTGGGAGGTTGCCCATGGTCATTGTGGCCGCCATGGCCGTGTCCGCCGTGCATGAAGATATGCATGAGCGGGCAGGCGATAAGGAAAAGATACGGTATGACGCCGAGTATATGTGCGCGGTGCTCTTCCCAAAGCAAAATCACGGCGATTGCGGAAAATCCCAGAAAAACCAGAAAGGCCCGTGACGTCCAAAAACTCTCAGCTGGTGCACTGCCGTTCTCATGATCAGGATGGTCATGTCTCATTTCGTCACCTGTTCCTTTGAGTTTCTTTTTATTCAACAATAAGTCGCCCACAGCACACGCCCATGGGACGCATGAACGCGAATTCCCCTGGCGCTTTCGGCATCAACTCTATCGCGACCGTCTGACGGGTCGGCAGGTCGGCGCTCTTGTTGAAATCGGCAACGATCTCTTTATCCGAACATTAGGCGGTGTCCTCGCGCCGGAAGCTCAAACGAACGGGTTTGCCCGCGCGAACCACTATATTGTCCGGTGTGTAGCCGCCCTTGACCAGGATCAACGCCTCCTGGTAGCCGCCCGAGACTTGAGCTGCCCGCGCGCCGGTCGAGCGTTTCAACCAGAAGAACCACACAATGTCGGCGATGAGGGCAAGCCCTGCGACGAGCACGAACCAGCGATCAGCGGTCATGACGTTTTCCTTCATGGCTGGAGAAACCTGAGACGGTCGGCTTTGGTGACGATGGTGAGAGAGCTGAAGGCCAAGGCAGCCGCCGCGATCAGCGGCGACAGCAGCAGCCCGAGGAGGGATAAAGAATGCTCATCTGACACTTTAGCTCTTCAAAGCCGAGCGAAGGAGACTCGGAATCTACTCAGACGCCACGTGTCGCGTCCGATGCTTGGGCCGCCGCAGCCGCGCCAATAGCTTTGACAATGACCGATGTCTTGCGATTTGGCGTCCGAGTAGATTCCGAGTCTCCCGCGCCCGCATGGCCGGCGGCTACGATCAATCCTTCGGGAGGGAGATGAGCCGGACGAGATCCGACTGAATAGAGGCTCAACATGTCCGTGGCGTTGCCTGCACACGCCGAACCCATCGCGGCGAGAGTGCCCTTCCGGCGATCAATGGCGGCTCGTCGAGCATTCGGTTCGCGCTGTACGACGGCTGATTACGCCACATCAATGACCACACTCCAAGTTTTTAATTGACTGTATGCTGATCGTTAGATGCGACAGCAACAGCGTTGCATTTCGCCAACCTTATGTTGCTAGACCGTATGTCCTTCCTCGATTGAGGCGACTCACCCTCGATGGGCATTCGAGGGTTGCCCGGATTGGCCGGGTAGAGCCTCACACAAGGAGGGCGAGTCGTGGGGCATCATAGCGAAGCTTTCGTTGGCATCGATACTGCGAAATTACGCAATGCCGTGGCCGTAGCGGAGACCGGCCGCCGTGGCGAGGTGCGCTATCTCGGCGAGATCGACACGAGCGAAGCCGCGACGAGGAAACTGGTCGCGGGGCTTGCAGCCAGGCACCGCAAGCTGACGTTCTGCTACGAGGCAGGGCCGACCGGCTATGGTCTTCAGCGTCTGATCGAGAGCCTCGGTCACACCTGCATCGTCGTGGCGCCGTCGCTGATCCCGAAGAAACCGGGCGACAGGGTGAAGACCAACCGGCGCGACGCGGAGGGCTTGGCCAGACTTCTGCGGGCTGGCGAGCTTACGAGCGTGTGGGTTCCAGATGCCCGCCACGAAGCGATGCGCGAGCTGACCCGGGCGCGCGACGCTGTTCGACAGGATCTGACGCGCAAACGGCAGCAGGTCTCCTCGATGCTACTGCGCCTGGGGCGGCACTATCCTGGCATCAAAACGTGGAATGCACGTCACCGGTCGTGGCTCGCCAATCTGAAGCTCGATCACCATGAGCAACGCTTCGCGCTCGAGGAAATATTGCAGGCGGAACGACAGGCCGGTGAGCGCATCGGGCGTCTAGAGCAGGCGATCCGCGAGGCGGTCGACGATTGGTCGTTAGCGCCGATCGTGCCCGCGTTGATGGCCATGCGCGGCATCGACCTCGTCGCAGCAGTGACGATCCTGGCAGAGATCGGCGATCTTTCGCGCTTCGAGAGCCCGCGCCAGTTGATGGCGTATCTGGGCCTCGTGCCATCCGAGCGATCAACGGGCGAGAGCGTCAAGCGCGGCGGCATCACCAAGGCCGGAAACGGGCGCGCCCGGCGTGTGCTCGTTGAGGCAGCATGGTCCTATCGCCATCCGCCTCGCGTCGGATATGAGAAGCAGGCTTCGGTTGCAGCCGCCCCACGCGCCGCACGCGAGATCGCGTGGAAGGCACAGGTTCGGCTTTGCAAGCGATTCCGAACGTTGTCACGCAAGGGTAAGAAATCGACGGTGGTCGCGACTGCGATCGCCCGCGAGCTGGCGGCCTTCATCTGGGCCATCGCTCGCGACGTGGCCGGCTCGGCTCCGGCCCGCGCGGCCTGAGCAGATCGAGTCTCTGAGCTGATCAACCGAGGAGGGATCGAGCCCGGCGATGATACCGGGCAGCCGAGCATTCGTGCAGCGGTGGGGGCGAGGCCATGGCAGGGGAGCCCTCGCAAACACTACGTGGCCGATCCTCGCGATCGACGCCCGCTTCTAGACCGAGGCAGCCCCGGACGAACAAACGGACATGCGGTATCCAACCCGCGCATCAGAGCTTGATCACCGACGTCTTCGGGCCTCGTCCCCGCCTCTGCACGATCCATCGCACTGCTGCCCGCTGCAACGCAAAATGTGGCATCGACAACCCGCGAGCGGAGTGCTTGACTTTGGACATCAGAGTGTTCTGACTCATTCATTTGGTACCCGCCGAGACTACTTCCGTCAGTGCACGGCGGGCGCGGGCGTTCTTCTCCAGGATCGTAGCGGCTTTGGCGGTCCACTTGAAGGGCTTTGGTTTGGCGTTGCGGTCGTCGATCCAGGCTTGGATGGCGGACTTCAAATCATCGACGCTCTTGAATACGCCGCGACGGATTTTCTGGCGCGTGATCTCGGCGAACAACCGCTCGACGAGATTGAGCCAGGACGACGACGTCGGAATGAAGTGCAGCTTGAAGCGGGGATGCTTGGCGAGCCAGGCCTTAACCGCCGGCGTCTTGTGGGTGGAGTAGTTGTCGCAGATCGCATGGATCGCGAGGTGTTTGGCAACGGTCCTGTCGATCTTCTTCAGGAAGCGGATGAACTCCTTGGCGCGATGCTTGGGCAGGCATTCGCCGATCACTTCGCCGGTCTTCACGTCGGGTGCCGCGAACAGGGTCATCGTGCCGTTGCGTTTGTAATCGTGGGTCATCGTTGACGCACGTCCCTTCTTCATCGGCAGGCCCGGCTGCGTGCGATCCAAAGCCTGAATCTGGCTCTTCTCGTCGACGCAGAGCACGACCGCCTTATCGGGCGGATTGAGGTAGAGGCCGACGATGTCGACGACTTTCTCGGCGAACTTCGGATCATTCGACAGTTTGAATGTCCGCGTCAGGTGCGGCTTGAGCCCGTGCTCCTTCCAGATGCGCTGCACGCTCCTGTGGCCGACGCCCATCTCCTTGGCCAGCATGCGCGCGCTCCAGTGCGTCGCGTTGGCCGGCTTCTCCTTGGCTGTCTTGGTCACGATCGCGAGCCGCACCGCGTCGCTGATCGGCTTCTTGCCGGCCTTGGAACCCTTGCCCTTGCCCTTGCCCTTGCCCTTGCCCTTGCCCTTGCCCTTGCCCTTGCCCTTGCCCTTGTCCTTGAGCAGACGCGCGACGCCGCCCTCCATAAAGGCGTCCTGCCAGCGCCAAACCGCCGGCTTCGATACCCGCGCTTCGCGCATGATCGCCGTGGTGCCGAGCCCGCGACCCGACGACAGCACGACGCGTGTGCGAGCCACAATCTTCTGCGCCGTCTTGCCATCGGCGATGAGCCGCTCCAGTGTCGAACGATCACCGGGGCTGACGTATAGGCATGCCTTGATGTTCCTCATCCCCCGCAGTGAATCTGATTTGCGGGCAGCTGGGAATCTTATAAATGCGCCGGAACATTAGCAGTTGATGGCTGGATATCAATTCGTTAACCACAGCAGGAGATCAGCAATGACACCAGCACTCTGGGTCGTTCTCGGGATTGTCGGGCTTGTAGCGCTATGGCTGATCGCTGGCTACAACGGGCTCGTCACCCTGCGCCAACGCTGCAAACAGGCGTTCTCCGACATCGACGTGCAATTGAAGCAGCGCCACGACCTCGTGCCTAATCTGGTTGAGACGGTGAAAGGCTATGCCAAACACGAGCGCGATACGCTGGAGAACGTGATCAAGTGGCGCAATGCCGCTGCATCGACTTCCGGCCCCGCCGCGCAGGCCGCCGCCGAAGGCCAGCTGACCGCCGGCATCCGGCAGATCATTGCCCTCGCCGAAGCCTATCCGGACCTCAAGGCCAACACCAACTTCCGGCAGCTACAATCCGAGCTTGCTGACCTTGAGAACAAACTCGCGGCCTCGCGCCGCTTCTTCAACAATGCGGCCTCGGAATATAACGCCGCGCGGGAGAGCTTTCCGACTGCATTGTTTGCAAGCCCCCTGGGCTTCGCGCCGCAAGACTTCTTCAATCTCGATGAGGCCGAGAAGGCCGACGTCAAGACCACCCCGAAGGTTCAGTTCTGAGGCCTGGCTGGCGTCCGACGACAAGGCTCGCGGCCCCGGCTCTCCAAGTCGCGACGCCCCCCCAGAAAGCCCCAAGAAGGATTTGCCATCCCATGTTTCAAGCCTATGGGCTCTACGGTCATATCCGGGCGAACCGTATACGCTCTTTGATCCTTCTGCTCGGGTTCATCGTGCTGCTGCAAATGCTGCAGTTCTCCATTTATCTGCTGGGTACTGCGTTTGTCGGATTTGGCCTCTCGTTTGGGGAAATAGCGAGGGAGGCGTTCGCGCAATTCAAGCGCACGTGGCCCGTCGCAACGCTGCTCGCCGTCTCCTGGTTCGTTATCGCCTATGTGGGTCACCACGCGCTCATCCGCCTCGCGACCGGGGCTAAGCCGGTCGAACGCAAGGACGCGCTTGATCTCTACAACGCGCTCGAGTACCTTTGCGTCTCGCGTGGCATTCCGATGCCAAGGCTGGAGATCATCGACAGCGCCGGACTCAACGCTTACGCCGCTGGTTTGCGCGAGGGCGACTATGTCATCGCCGTCACGCGCGGATTGATCGGGGCCCTGAGTCCGGCTGAACTTGAAGCCGTGCTCGCACACGAACTCACCCATATCCGCAATCGCGA
>JANLPY010000749.1:0-1942 GCA_031367505.1 Hyphomicrobiaceae bacterium
CAACCGGGTCTTCACATCACATGACAACATCATCGACCACTGCTGCGAAGCCTGGAACAAGCTTATCGATCAGCCGTGGCGTATCATGACCATAGGAAGGCGCAAATGGGTCCATGGGTCGTGATCAATGCAGCTTGGTATTACATCGCCGAGCACAGCAATCCGTTTCGCGGGATCAAGGCTAACCGGCAGCGCAAGATCGAACGCTATCTCACCGATGACGAGATGGCCCGGCTCGGCGTCGCCTTGCGCGACCAATGTCGATCAGATCTACTGCCAGCGACCGCCATCCTGCTCTTGGCGCTGACCGGATGTCGGCGTGGCGAAATCCTCGACCTTACGTGGAACGAGGTGAGGGGGAGGCGTCTGGTGCTGCTGGATTCCAAATCCGGGCCGCGGATCGTCTGGTTGGGAGCCGAGGCGAGGGGGCTGCTCGATCGCTTGCCGAGGTCATCCAGCGAAGCGCGGGTGTTTCCAATCTCGAGCTTCGTCAATCATGTGGTTCGATGTTGGCGCCGCGCCAAGCGGGATGCCTGCATATCGAACTTGCGCCTTCATGACCTGCGACACAGCTACGCGAGCTTCGCGGCACGGCAATCCGAAACCCTCGTCATGATCGGTGGGCTGCTCGGTCACGCCAAAGTCGGGACATCTCAGCGCTATGCCCATCTGGACGACGCGACGCTGTTGGAAGCCTCTGGCAAGATCGGATTCTCAATCGACGCTTGGATGAGACGGCATTCCAAAGTGTCCGACGTTGCTGGGGCGGATCGGCGGAGCGGCGGCTAGTTTGGACAGTCCGGTTAGACCGTTGTGGATAGCAGATTGGGGTTAGGAGCTGTTCATTCAGGCGCCGGATCGTGGCCGGATCGAAACACTCGCCGAAGCAGGCCATCCCGTTCCGCACGCTGGGAACTACCGCGATTGGGCCGGGCACGTCGACGATATGGGCTACAATTTCATAGTGCGCGGCTCTCTCGCTGCTATCGAACAGGCGGAATCTCGCCGAAAGTGATCGGGTGGTGGATTTAATGCACCACAGGCAATGGAGAAACTTGGCGTTCCTTAGGCGCGAACCAGATGACACCGCAGACCTTTTCGCGCGCACTACTGTCGATCGGGGCTGAGGCGGTAGCTGGCACCGCCGGGGCTCCTGCTGCAGCTGGCGCCGCTCCCGGCACCGCTGGCGTCGCGACACCATCCGGCTTGAGGAAGGGCAGAGCCGTACATGCGCCATTGGCGATACGCATCAGCGCGTCGAACGCAGTGGGCGAGACGTGCGCAATCTGCAGATCCCTGGTAGTCAGAGAAAAGATGCTGTCGGTCGGCAGGCCCAGGCAGCCCACGGCTTGGCGCACAGTGTGTTCGTCTTGATCGTAAAGAACGCGCGTGCCCTGCTTGTCGAGGCTGCAGTTGCCGTCTTCCATTTGTGTGGCGACAATCTCAAGCCCGGTGCGGAAACTCCCATTGGCAAAATGCAGGCCTGCGGCCAACGACCTAAACGTGCCGAGCGCTTTGAACGCGGCGCCCAGCACATCGCCCTTGGTCACGGCGGCGAGGAACTGGCGTGCCTTGTCGGTCGGTAGCGCGGCGACGACCAGCTTGATCAGCCGAGCTTCGATTAGCGGCACCTCGCTCTCGAAATTGACTCGATACCCCAGACATTTCGCTGCCGCGTCGGGAGTGGTCGGGATGGCGCCTGTGTCGGTGCCTGGGTCGACGTGGCATAAATTCGCGGGGGTGCCTGCGACCGGATAGAGATCTGCCGCCGCATAATTGATCTCGCGCGCAGCTGCGCGCAAGTCGAGCGCGAAGGCGTCGGCATCCTCGCCGCGCACCGTTGCTTGTCCCATGCGTGCGGCCAACGCGCGCACGATGGGCGCACGCCACAGGGTTATTTGCTTGGTAGAGGTGGGGTTTAATCTGTGCCGGGCGAGCAAGT
>JANLPY010000763.1:0-2340 GCA_031367505.1 Hyphomicrobiaceae bacterium
CCTCACCCTCGTGACCTGTTTTGGCGCGCTGCTGGGTCAGTTCGGGCCACTGCTCTCAAACTACGGCTGCGCCTGGTATGCGGCTGTTATCGGCGCGCACATCGTGATCCTCGATCGGTTTGGCCGACTGGCCGCATCCGAGACAACGCCAGCATGCTATCTGTCGGTGTCGGTGGTGCTGCTCGGGACGTATCCTCTTTCATTCGCGCCGGTATTGCCAGGGGACAGCATAGGCCAACCGGTGGTGTTGCTGGCTCAACTCCGGCCACAGATTCTCATTGCCTCATATGCAGCGCTTGGCCCGGCTCTGGCTGTGATCGATATCGTCTACAGCTGGCTTCGACCGCGATCGCGCATGACGGCAGTTGTTGCTGCCGTCGTCGTCGGCCAATCGGTCGATACCGCGATATTCTTCCCGATCGCATTCTACGACCTCGGCATCGAAGTCGTGGCTACAGCCGCTATCAGCGGCTTGATCCTCAAGATACCGATGACGCTGGCTGTGGCGGCGGCCGGGTTGATGGCGTCACGTGTTGTGACGTCGCCCATCTCACGACCCATTCCGCAACCAACAGCGCCAGTGCGTCGCCCTCGCGCGAGAGCCTCGTAAGTCGTCACGCAGCCTCGAGCACCCGATGCCGTGGCTTGGCCCATGCCGGCTTTTTGCCGAATCCAGTCCAGTGCTTGCCGGTCTTTTCATCGCGGTACTCAATGCGCCCGCTTGTCGACGGGACAGAGCTTGCCTTGGCCGCCGAAACGACACGCGGCTTGCGCTTGGTCGAAGCAATCTTCGCCGATACCGACTGCTTGCGGCTGGCCGTAACGGAAATGCGCTTGCGGCCGTCGTTTTCCGTGATCTTGATGTTCTTGGTTGTCTTCGTCGGCATGGGCTCTCCTAGTTTATTGTTCCCGTAGCATAGATATGCGCTATTGACGTGTGCTTTTCAAGGCGCACCCATGATCACCTGAGCCTGTCGATCTGGGCTTTCAATTCCGAGAAAGATTTTGAACACCGATCTTGCACCTCCATCGATCTGACAATGCACTGGGCGCTTGATGCGATAGCCGCCTTCTCATCTCTATGGATGCTGAGAAGCCCGCCACACACCATGCCAAACCCGAATGCCGCCAGAGCAAGCACCGCTGCTAAAAACAACCGCATGTATCACCTCGACATCATCGTTACCTCGACATCCATGCTTTTACGTCTTGCGGCCTATGTACGGCCCGTATTCAGCATCCAGCTCCGCTTGCTCCGCTTGAGCGTTCTCCTCGGCTAAGGCTTCTCGCGCAAGCTTTCGTCCAGCGTTGAAGAGGTCGGCAGCTTGCTCACGTTTCGTTTTTTGCGCGGAGGACGTTGCCCCGCCTCGACCGGCGTATATCCCGTTCGTGTAATTGAAATTGGAATACATGCTGCTCACCTCGACGCTAGAGCGAACACGATGCCTGCCCCAATCAGCAGGTTGTTGTCGATACGCGCGAACCAGTTCCGGCCGAGCAAGCGTGCCAGCAGGATCACGATCACACAGAAATACGCGATCGCCATCGCCTTGGGAACCACGGCACCCAGGAAAGCAAAAAACTGATTGATGAGTCCTATGATCGAGTTGAGGTCGAAGCTTTGCACGGCCACTTGTCCACCCTTGGGGTTCATTGTTGTTGGCCTTTCGGTTTGATCAAATCCTCGAGATCGATCTGGTTGCGGCTGTCCGTGGCACAGTCATCTGATTCATCACCCCAGACATCCACAAGAGCCCGCCTGCGAACCTCTTTCGCATCGCCCGCTACCGCATACTGATCGCAGACGTACAGCGTGTGCGCCGGAACTTTGCGGCCGTCGTTCAGCGGCACCTCGCAGGTCAGCCAGCGCTCTGTTGCCCTGGCTGCTGGCGTGAAGTTGTGGCCCCAGTTGGTGCAGGACATGCATCGCTTGGTCATCAGCTGGCCTCGTTTCCAAGATGCTCAAACGTGGCGCACTGACTATTGTACCGCATGCGCATGACTCCCGGAATTCCGCCGAGCGTCCAGTTCTTGGATTTGGCTATTTTTACAAGAGTTTCGTCCGAGTTTTTCTCGCGATAGACGATAACAACATGGTCGGCCTTGTTGTTCCACACCGCGCCGCCAGAAATGTCATAAGCGGACCAGTCATTGATGGTCGTGTTATTCCGCCCTGCATTTTTATCGGGGTGCGCGACCACCCAGATCGCGATCTGCAATCGCCGAGCCATCTGCTTGAGAAGTCGCAATGCGCTGTTGAGATAGGCCGTCTCGTTCGTCTGCTTCTCCCACAGATGTTCGACCTCGTTCCACGGGTCGATGATCACGATCTTGCAGTCG
>JANLPY010000771.1:0-2866 GCA_031367505.1 Hyphomicrobiaceae bacterium
GTTCAAGCACCGCGCCTTTGCTGCAACAGTCGACGGAGGGAGCATCATGCCACCCGGTCAACTTTGGCCCTCCAACTGCGGGGGCTCCGGTCCGTGGGCGGGAGAACCAATCACATTCCGAAACCGGACCACAGATAACTGAAGAAACTATCGGCAGGCGCCGCATCGGCGCTTGGCCGGCCCGGCTACGGCTGGGCACTTCCGGAACCGAAACGAGCCCGCTTGACGCGAGACATGGGCGGCTGGTCTTTCGGATGGACCGGGTTGACTGTGTCGTCATTTTGGAGGTAGCTATGGCCACATTTGTCGTCCTTGCCAGCTTCACGGATCAAGGCATCAAAAACGTCAAGTAATCGATCGAGCGCGCCGACGCATTCAAGCAGATGGCGGCCAAAGTCGGTGCCAACGTCAAGGACATCTACTGGACATTGGGATCGCACGATATTGTCGCGATTTGTGAGGCCCCCGACGACGAGACGGCAACGACGCTTTCGCTCAGCGTTGCGTCCCGTGGCAACGTGCGTTCCGAGACCCTGCGCGCCTTCTCGTTCGACGAGATGAAGCGAATTTTGGGGAAGATGATCTGAACCCGACGTGTTGAACGGGTGCTGCCCGCCTGATCGGCCCGCAGCACCCACGCGGCCGGGCTGCGAACGGGCATTTGTATTTTTTGCCTCGACCGCGTTGGGGCTCTTTAATTGCCGAACATATTGCTTATATTCGGCATCACCGACAGTACTCAAGCTGTCCGAATTCCTGAGCTTTGCACCGCGGGGTGCGAGCAGTTAACATGCCGTCGCCGCGGTGCCATCCTTCAAGTGGAGGCAATCGCTATGGCCAAATTCACGGAAAAACTGAGCAATGAATGGCAAGATACTGCCAATTTTGTCTTCGGCATCTGGCTCGCTGCTTCGCCGTGGCTTCTCTCATTTGCGCCTCAGCAAGTGCCCACCGTCAATTCGGTTGTGGTTGGCTTGATCACAGCGGCGGCAGCTGCATCAGCCTTATACGCGTTCCGGCTCTGGGAGGAATGGCTCAACGTTGCATTGGCCGCTTGGCTCGTCATTTCGCCCTGGGTTTTGGCGTACAGCACGCAGCACGTGCCCACCTGGAACCAAGTCATCGTCGGCGCCCTGGTTGGCGTGTTGGCGCTCTGGTCTGCCAATATTGAGCATGGATCCGGTGGGCATGTCGCGGGGCGGTGACCACGCGGCTGTTGACATGCGACCACTTTCAATGTCGAGGAGAACCGCCATGAACTCTCTGTTTGCGCAAGGTGATCTGCTCATCGAACATGTTGATGACCTGCCGCCTTCCGGCAGCATCGTCGCCGCCCTGCCCGACGGCGTTACGGTGCTCGCCGAAGGCGAAGCCACAGGGCATCGCCATGCGATACATGACCGAGTGGCAATGTTCCGCGACGATGGCCTCGCACGCGATATCCCGACAGGGCTTTATGTAGGGCACATTCGTGTCGAGGATGCATCGGCACGCCTCGTGCATGACGAGCACGCTGCCATCGAATTGCCAAGGGGCACTTATCGCGTTCGCAGGCAACGCGAGCTTGAGCCCAAGGATGCGCGCATCGTCATAGATTAGGTTGGCATCGCTGTGCTGACACCAGATCAAAGCGTCCGGCTGGGTGAGTTTCGACGGCGGTGCAATGCGGTGCGCATCTCGACCGCGTCGGTCGATAGGCAGTCCGGCGAGCAGGGGGTGGAGTTCGCCTACCGGGCGGCAGGACTGGGCCGCCCGCAAATTATCTGGTGCAACGGTCCGATAGAGCTCGCCCGCGATTGGCTGCAAGCCCGCCAGCGGACAGCAATCGGCCCAAGCGTACGCGCGGCAGTGATTGACGACGCAAAGAGCCTTGCGCAACACGCGGTTTCGCGAGATCAGAATTCCGCGGTGATTTCCGCGGTTCCTACTCTCGCGGAACGGGCCAGTTCTACTGCGGTGAGCATGGCGGTCAAACAGGCCGTGGCGCGCGACCAACGTTGGGCGTGGTCCGGATTGACCAGATTATTGCTCAGCACCCTTTCATCGCTCGCCCGTTTCAAGAACCCCGCACGAGAATGGCTGACATTCGAACGCAGCGGCTGTGGGGTGGATGAGCTTGCCTGGTTGGACGGCTACCAGTTCCTGCACGACGTTTTCGGGTTGAAAGCGACCGAGGGGCTTCGAGGCTTGTGGCTCATTGGCGGCAACACGGGCTGGATCCTGCCCCACGAGAATGTCTGCTGGCTGGCCGATCGGGCCAACCTCATCAAACTTGATCTCAGCGGGCGACTGCACAGCGCGAGCGGTCCGGCGCTGACCTATCGCGACGGCTGGGCGTACCATGCCTGGAAGGGCATCGAAGTACCGGCGGGTCTGATCGAGCGGCCGGATGCGATTACATTGGATGCGATCAATCAGGAGTCGGACATTTTCCGTCGCCGCTGCATGATCGAGATCATGACGCCGCAACGTTTCGTGATGCTGGGCGGTGCCGAACGCGTTTCGCAGGATCAGGCTGGCGTATTGTGGCGCAAGTCGTGGGCTCTGGGCGAGCCCTGGGCGGCCGTCGAGGTCGAAAACGGAACGACAGAAGCCGACGGCACTCGTCGTCATTATTTCCTGCAAGTGCCCGGCGATATTCGCAGCCCTCGGGCGGCGGTCGCCTGGACATATGGCATATCCGAGGAGCAATACACCGGGCTTAAAATGAGAACGTGATGTTCGAAGACTGCTGAACATCGATCTTGAGGAGGACGTCATGTATGCGGCCATTCGGCAGGGCAAGGCGAAGGCGGGAATGGCCGAAGTGCTGGCCGATCGGATCAAGGAAGGAGGTATTCCGATCATCAGCAGCGTGGCTGGCTTC
>JANLPY010000778.1:0-61757 GCA_031367505.1 Hyphomicrobiaceae bacterium
GGCTCCGCCCTGGAAAACCTGCGCGGAATTGAGCTGGTTGGGGCAGTCGTCGATCCTGGGCTGGATCGCCAAGCCACCGGGCTCCTTGAAGACGGCTTCGAGGAGGCGGCCATACTTGATTAATACGACATGCCAGCCGAGATTTTCGAACATCCCGGCAACCTTCATGAATAGCTGGTCGGAGACGACGCTATCCAAACTCTGCCGGTTGTAATCGACCACCCACCAGGTGTTCGTCAGGCCATGTTTCCAGTATTCGAGGAGTGCCTCGTGGATGTTGCCTTCATCGATTTCGGCATCGCCCATCAGCGACACCATCCGGCCCTTGGGCCAATCTTTTGACCAGCCCTTGGCGTGAATGTAGTCCTGGATGAGCGATTGAAAGCCGGTCTGTGCAACTCCTAAACCCACGGAACCGGTGGAAAAATCGACGTCATCCTTGTCCTTGGTGCGCGAGGGATAACTTTGTGCGCCACCAAACGCGCGGAAGTTCTGCAACTTGTCGAGCGTTTGATTACCCAACAGATATTGGATGGCGTGGAACACCGGGCTGGCGTGCGGCTTCACCGCGACCCGATCTTCCGGGCGCAGGATGTGGAAATAGAGCGCCGTCATCAACGTCGCCATCGATGCCGACGACGCCTGATGCCCGCCGACCTTCAGCCCATCGACTGCCTCGCGCTCATGATTGGCGTTGTGGATCATATACGAGGATAACCACAGCACCTTGCGTTCCAGCTCGCGCAGCATGGCGAGGGTCTGTTGGCGGTCGGTAGCGGTGAGAGAGCCGTCCATGATGTGTGTCCTCTTGCGTAACTTTTCCAAGGGCATGCGCCATCGGAAGGGTCAGTTGTTGCCACCTGGATTGTTTTGTACTTCGACTTCGAAACCGGCGCTGCGCAGTTGGCCGACGGTAATATCCAGATGTGCGCGATCGCGTGTCTCGATCACCACCTCGAGCAGCGTCGCCTTTGCCGGTAGATCGGAGAATGTGCGCTGGTGCGATACCTCGACGATGTTGGCGCCGGCGTCGCCAAGCAAAGTTGCCACCCGCGCCAGTTGACCAGGGCGATCCATGAGGTCGATCGTCAACTGTGACAGCCGGCCTTCGCGGGCGAGTTCACGCGTGAGTACCGATGCCAGTAGCCGCGTATCGATGTTGCCGCCGCACAGAATGAAGCCGACTTTGGCGCCCTCGAAAACTTGGCGGTGGGCGCACGCGGCCGCTAGTCCCGCAGCGCCTGCTCCTTCGACCACGGTTTTCTCGATATTGATGAGGAGGGATACGGCTTGTTCAATCTGGTTTTCGCTGACGAGCAGGATATCGTCGACGTGGGTGCGGATCAGCTGCTCGGTCAGCGCACTATGCCCTTTCACGGCGATGCCCTCGGCGAGCGTGTCGCCACGCGTCGGCAGGTTCTGCCCCTTGATCCGATTATACATCGACGGGATGAGCGCTGCTTGGACCCCGATGATCTTGATCGACGGCTTGATCGCTTTCGCGGCAACCGCAACACCTGAGATCAGGCCACCGCCGCCGATCGGCACCACGATGATATCCAGATCGGGTACCGCCGACAGCATTTCGAGCGCGACGGTCCCCTGGCCCGCGATGATCAGCGGATCGTCGTAGGGATGGATGAACGTGTATCCGTGCCGGGTGGCCTCGTCGTGAGCGAAGCGTGCCGAGTCCTCCAGCGTCGCGCCGGTAACGACTACGGTCGCGCCATGGCCTTTGGTGTTTTCGACCTTCACCGCTGGTGTTCCGACCGGCATGACGATGGTCGTTGGAATCCCAAGCCGTTTTGCATGATAGGCAACACCCTGCGCGTGATTGCCGGCCGACATCGCGATCACGCCGGCTTTGCGCTCTGCCGCGGACAACTGCGTCAGCCGGTTCAACGCGCCACGCTCTTTGAAGGAGGCCGTGAACTGCAGGTTCTCGAATTTCAGCCAAACTTCGCAGCCGAGCATGTCGGACAGCGTGCGGCTCTGGTCGAAGTCGGTGATCAATACCGCGCCCTCGATCACGGCGGCCGCGCGCTCGACATCTGCGAGGGTGACGTTCGCTGCCGCTTTTCCCGGAGATTTTTTTGCCGTCATCTCGTCCAGCCCCTTCTGAGCACCCTTCGATAACGCAAATCGGAAAGCGATGTTTTGCAAATTTCACCAATCGAGCTGGCGTAAATAGCAGACAATGCTAACTTCGATGCTATTAACGCTAGGAAACGTCAATATGCTGCTTGATGCCATCGATCGCCGACTGCTTGCCGCGCTGCAGGGCAATGGCCGGCTGACTGCAACTGAGCTTGCCGAAAAAGTTGGTCTGACCACAAGCCCCTGTTTGCGACGCATCCGGCAACTCGAGGAGGCCGGCGTCATCCAAGGCTATTCCACCGTCGTCGATCAAACCAAAGTGGGATTGCCGGTCAGCGTGTTCGTATCGATCAAACTGGAGCGCCAGCGAGAGGACGCCATGCTGCGGTTCGAGGAGGCCATCCGGCGTTGGCCCGAAGTCGTCGAGTGCTACCTGATGACCGGCACACGCGATTATCTCTTGCGCGTCGTCGCCCGCGATTTGACCGACTACGAGCGGTTCCTCAAACAGACGCTAACGCGATTGGATGGCGTCGCCAGCATCGAGTCGAGCTTTGCGCTGGCTCAGGTGAAGCATTCGAGCGCTCTGCCGATTGCCGGTGACTGAGCTGAGTTGGGGCACATGAACGTTAGGTAAATGGGCCGTTCAGGCCGGGCTCAAAGTGCCAGTGCTAGTTTGTGAGCATCAAAGGCTGCGGTAACTTTCTCACGACTTCCGGCGCTGCCGCACAACTGAAGGCTCGTGCCATGACTATGGATAAGCGCGATTTCAAGAATGCGATGTTGGCGATCGTCGCTGCAGCAGCGTTCATTGCCGCGGCAATCGTATCGGTTGCGCCGGCGGCCTCCCAGCCGGTCTATCGTGGGGGCGACGTGGGCTTGCATCGCGTCAGCGCGTTCGCCGTTTCACAAACACGGGGTCCCGCAAACTTCAACGAGTGGCGCGCTCGCCGCCTCGCCATCGAACATTGGCGGCAGAAGGTCATTAGCCGCTACGGCATCGAATATGCGCACTGGTTTTCAGCGCGTAGCCCGCAAGTGCAGTGTGATGGCCTATACGGTCTTGTCCGCTGCGAAGCCAGCGCGCTTCCCGCCCGGCGCGGTATTGCCGGCGGCCCGCGCTGGGGCCTGCGCCGGATCTGATCCGGCATAAAAAAGTTGCTGTCTGCCGGCGACTTGAGGAGTCTAGCGGGAGGCTCCTCATTTTTTTGGCTACGTCCTATTTACCCGGGAAGCCAAGAGAAGAAGCAGCAGCAAAGCGTTTCGGCAAGGGTGGCGCTTCGTGGCCTTTGAGTTTCAGATGCCAAAATCGCCAGGAGCGCGCATCGAAGATGCCAGGTAGGGGATCGTCAAGTGCATGAATGAGCGGCTGCTCGCCGATCGACGTCAGAACCGTCGTGACATCGTCGAGCGTGCCATAGGTCATTAGGTAGGCGAGGAAATGCTGCGGGTTCCGAAGCGTTGTCCGCGGCGGCTGGAACCAGACAACACGTTTCGCAACCGCCAAAAGCTCGGGCGTCATCGGGATGGTTGGGGAATCGGGGACAATCTGCATCGCCGGGTCAGTTTCCTCAGCGCCGATGACCGAGAAGCAACGCCAGTGCTGTCCCGCCGCATAAAACGAACTCAGACGGTACGTCGCCAAGTTCGTTCCACAGCCGGCGTTGCGCTGCTGGCAGGCAATGCAGTTGTAGATTTTTCGCGGCCATCACCCGCGCATCTTGGGATCGAGCCAATCGCGAAGTGAGTCGCCGAACATGTTGAAGGCGAACACTGCGAGGGTAATCGCGAGGCCGGGGAACAGGATCATCCACGGTGCTGATTTATAGAAGTCGGCGCTCGCCCCTGAGAGCATCAAACCCCAGGCCGCCGTCGGCTCGGTCACGCCCAACCCCAAGAACGACAGCGAAGCCTCGAGCAGGATCGCCTGCGCGATAAATGCCGTCGTCATGATCAGATACGGCGCGACGATGTTGGGCAGGATGTGCCGCAGGATGATGCGGCGATCGTTAAAGCCTGCCGCCCGTGCTGCGTCAATGAAAGGCATCTGCACGATCGATAGCGTCGACGAGCGGGCGATGCGCGCCATCTTCGGGATGATCGGCAGCGAGATTGCCGCCACCAGGTTCATGTCGACACCGAACACCGGCCATTTACCGAGCACGGCCACGACGACCATTGCGAGCACGATGATCGGAAACGATAACATCACGTCGACGAAACGCTGGATGATCGTATCGATGGTGCCGCCCCAATAGCCGGAGGCGGCGCCAATCAAGGCACCGAGCGAGCACCCGAACAGTGACGACAGAATGCCAACCGCGAGTGCCGTTCTGGCCCCGTAGACAATACGGCTGAACACGTCGCGACCAAACTGATCGGTGCCCAGGAGGTGCTCGCGGTCGGGGGCTCCGAGCATCGCTGCAAAGTCGATCGCCTCGGGGTCGAAGGGGGCGATCCAGCGTGCGCCGACGGCGGCTATTAGGTACGCCAGAATGACGATAAAGCCGGCGAAGCCCAACGGCTGCGAGCGGATGAACTGCCAAACCGGATTAGGCCGGCGCGGGATCGCATCGGCTACGGTCTTGGCATCGGGTGGATTAGCGGCGACATCGGCCATGACGGTATTCCTTAACTCACCCGGATGCGGGGATCGAGCACGCCGTACAGCAGATCGACAACCAGATTGACGATGATGAAGATTACCGCGATCAGCAGTACCAATCCCTGGATCAGATTGAAATCGCCGCGCGTCGTCGCATCGACGAACAGCTTGCCGATCCCGTTCAAGTTGAACACCTGCTCGGTGACCACAAGACCACCGATCAAAAATGCGAACTCGAGCCCGACGACTGTCACCACCGGCAGAAGGGCGTTGCGCAGCGCATGCCGCCTCACGACGAGCGTCTGGAACAGACCCTTCGCCCGCGCCGTCCGTATATAATCCTCACGCAAAACCTCGAGCAGCGCCGAGCGCATCATGCGGGTCGAAATGGCGGCGTACCGGTAGCCGACTGAAATTGCCGGCATGATTGTTGCCTGCAAATTGGCAATCGGGTCCTGCAGCAGCGACACGTAGCCTATGGGCGGGAGCCAATCCTTCCACGCCAGCAGCGCCATGATCATCAACATGCCGAGCCAGAACGAGGGGATTGCCAGCCCCGACACCGCGAGTATTCGCACGACATAGTCGATCCACGTATCGCGATAGACGGCCGATAGGATGCCAAGCGGGATCGATATCAGCAACGCGATGATCGTCGCCATAATCGCAACCTGCAGCGACACCGGAAAACGGATCGCGATTTCCTTGGTCACCGGCTGTCCGGTCCACAGCGAATTGCCGAGATCGAAGTGCGCCAAGCCCACCATGTAATCGGCGAACTGGGCTGCCAGCGGCTTGTCCAGCCCAAGGCGCTTGCGCTCGGCCTGGATCGTCTCTTCGGTCACCGCTGCTCCATCCGCCCGCAGCTTCACGACCACCGGGTCGCCCGGCATCACGCGGATGAGAAAGAACGTGACGATAGCCACGCCCAACAGTGTTGGGACCAGGAGGAACAAACGGCGGATTAGGAAGCGGATCATCGGGTTTTACTGATCCAGCCAGACGTTGCTCAAGTCTTGGCCGGTGAAGTGGCTTGCGTGAAGCTCCCAGCCTTTGACTTTCTTGTTCATGACGACGATGCGCTGCCACCAGAACAGCATCATCGAGTAGCTCTGTGTGAGGGCGCGCTTCTCGAACGCGTGGGTGATCTTGCGGCGCTCGACGGGATCGACGGTGGTTGCCTGTTTGGCAAACAGTTCGTCGAGTTCAGGGTCTTCAGCGCCCGACACGTTGACCGGTGATTTAGATGCCGAATAGAACTTCACGAATTGTTGCGAGGGATCGTCGACGAAGTCAGAGATGAACTCCATCGTCGCATCGAAATCGCCGGTCGCCTGCGCGTCGAAGTAGGATTTGTTCTCGAACTGTAAATGTTCGGTTTTGACGCCGATCTTTTTCCACTCAGACACGACGAAGATGCCGCCGGGCGTGTAGGGCTCGGCAATGTTGCGGTTGAGGAGTTTGACCTTCAGATTAGTGACGCCGGCCGCGGCGAGAAGCTTCTTGGCCTCTTCGCGCGCTTTTGTAGCGTCCTTTCCGTAACCTGGGATCTTGACCAGATCTTCTTCCGGTAGCGCCCACTCCGAACCTGTGCGCGTAAAGCCGCCAACGAACTTCAGCATCGAGATTTTCGATAGCGGGGTTGAGCCCGCCCACCGGTCGACCGCCAAGTTCAAGGCTTGCCGCACGCGAATGTCGTCGAAGGGCTTTTTCTTGGTGTTGAATGTCAGCAGGAGACTGGTCGTCCAAGGCCCCTCTTGTACCGAGACCTTGTCCTTCATGGCATCGACGAGCTGATCGCGTTCCTTCGGTGTGCGGCCGCGGAATTCAGCATCGAACTGGCCGCCCTGAATGCCGGGCACGACGGCATTGGCTTTCACAAAATAGGCCTTGTAGCCGTCGAGATACGGCTTGCCGGACTCGAAGTAGGCGTCGAAGCGTTTACCTTCCCAGGTCGAACCGCGCACGTAATTGACGTACACGAAGGGGCCCGTGCCCATCGGCTCCTTCTCTGGATACTTGGGATCTTCCTTCAGCTTGGCGGCCGAGTAGACGCAGTTGAAAGGCGAGGCGAAGTTGTTGATCATCGATGCGTTGGGCGACTTCAGTTTGATGATCACCGTCTGCGCGTCCGGCGTATCGATCGCGATGATGTCTTCATGCAAGGCCTTGCGGGCCGATAACACGCCGGCCGGCGGTTTGATGATGCGTTCGTAGGTTGCCTTGATGTCGGCCGAGGAAAAGGGCGACCCATCGTGGAACTTCACATTGGGATGCAGCTTGAATGTGTAAATCAAGCCGTCCTTGGAAACGTCGAAGCTCTCCGCCAGATCACCTTTGACCTCGAGCTTCTTGTTCACATCGCCGGCGAACTTCAGCAAGCCGTTATAGTGCGGCCGCACGGGATGGAGCGTCGCGAAGGTCGTCGTCGCGTGACAATCATAAGTCGGCGGCTCCGCGACGACGGCAAAATTCAAGATCCCGCCCTTCTTTGGTGTCTGGGCCTGTGCCGAAGCACTGGCAGCCCCGATTATGGTGAGGCAAGCCAAGCTCAATTTCAGCAACACGTTCATTGGCGGGTCTTCTCCGTTGGCACTTGATTGATCAGACTTGTTATTTTCGGTCGAGCCAGACTTCGACGAGGTCCTGGCCGACATAGTGGCTCGGCGTGAACTGCCAGCCTTTGATCGCCGAGTTCCGCGCGATGATGCGATGGAACCATAACAACGGCACGTTGTAGGCTTGACGGATTGCGTAGCGGTCCATCTCCTGCACGAACGCTTTGCGTGCGACCGGATCGATCAGACGCCGTTGCTTCTCGTACATCTGATCGAGCTTGACATCCTCGTGGCCTGAATAACCGACAGGCGATGCAGCTTTGGTCAGATACTTTACAAATTGCGCCGTCGGATCGTCCATGTAGTCATTCACAAACTCGATCGCGACGTCGAAATTTCCCGAGGTCGAGTTGTCGATATAGAGCTTGGTTTCGAGTTGCTCGTGGCTGGCGGTTACGCCGATCCGCTTCCACTGGTCGATCACGTAGATGCCGGCTGGCGTGTAGGGCTCGGCGACGTTGCGATTGAGCAGTTTGAAGGTCAGGTTTTCGGCACCCGCCTCCTTCAGCAGTTTGCGGGCCTGCGCGCGCGATGCCTCGATGTCACGACTAAAGCCGGGCAATTTCTCGAGTTCGGCTGGTGGCAAGGCCATGTCGAAGCCCGGACGCATCACGCCGCCGACGTGGCGCAGAACCGAGATCTTCGAAAGTGCCTGGCTGCCCGCCCAACGATCGATCGCCAGCGATAGCGCCTGGCGGACGCGAACATCGTCGAACGGCTTTTTCTTGGTATTGAAAATGACGATCAAACTGCCGACCCAAGGTCCCTCGTTGACTGTGAGCTTGTCGGCCATCTTCTCCTTAAGCTGTGCCAACTCCTGCGGATTGCGGCTGCGAAACTCGGTGTCGAATTGTCCGCCCAGCATGCCAGGCACCACGCCGTTCGACTTTACGAAAAACGCCTTGAAGCCGTCGAGGTAGGGCAGCCCTTTGCGGAAGTAGCCATCGAACCGTTTGCCCTCCCAGCTTGCGCCTTTGACATGTTCGACGAAGCTGAATGCACCCGATCCAAGGATGTTGTTTTCTGGGAATTTCGGGTCTACTTTGAGTTTGGCGGCCGAGTAGATGCAGTTGTAGGGCGAGGCGAGGCTCTCTAACATTCCGGCCACCGGCGTCTTCATTTTGAACACGACGGTTGCCGGGTCAGGGGTCTCGATGGTTTTGATATCGGCGTAATAGGCTTTACGTGCCGAGATCACGCCGGTTGGTGGATTGGCGATGCGATCATAGCTCGCCTTCACGTCGACCGACGTCAGCGGGCTTCCGTCGTGGAACTTGACGCCGTCGTGCAGCTTGAACGTATAGGTCAGGCCATCTGCCGATGCAGTCCAACTTTTGGCCAGGTCACCAATCACCTTCGGATAGTTCGCAGTATCGAACTTCATCAGGGTCGAATAGTGCGGCGCGACCGGATGGATCAAAGCGAAGGTGGTCGAGGCGTGACAATCGTAGTTTGGCGGTTCGGCCACGACCGAAAACTTCAGTTGACCGCCAGCCTTCGGTGTCTCTTTGACTTGGGCCGAGGCCGATGGGGCCACGAGCAGTCCGCCAAGTAGCAACATGGGAATAGTGCGAAGAATACGCATCGCTCGGTTACTCCATCAGGTGTGAGGGCAAGCGGCAAAATGGTCGGCCGCTCGCTCGTCCAAAGTCGGTACATCAATTTTGCAGCTTGGTTTCGCTATGCTGCAACGGGGATGGAATACACAGCCGGACGGCGGACGAAGGGGGCTCGGTAATTCGCCACGAATAATCGCGCGCGGACGAGCCTTTTCAACCACCGGATCAGGTACGGGCGCTGCCTCCAACAATGCGCGCGTATACGGGTGCTTCGGGTTGCTAAACAAATCGTCGGCACTCGCGAGTTCGACGATACGGCCAAGATACATCACGGCGACCCGGCTCGAAATGTGGCGAACCACCGCCAAATCGTGAGCGATGAAGAGGTACGTCAGACCCAGTTTCTGCTGTAGATCTTCCAGTAGATTGATCACTTGCCCCTGGATCGAAACGTCGAGCGCCGAGACCGCTTCGTCACAGACGATCACGCGCGGGTTCATGCTCAATGCCCGTGCGATGCCGACCCGCTGGCGCTGTCCGCCCGAGAGTTCATGCGGATAACGAAGTGCCATATAGGGAAATAGTCCGACCAGCGTCAGCAGCTCGGAGACGCGCGCGGGGATATCGGCCTTTGGTAAGATTTCGTGCACGCTCATCGGTTCGGCGATGATTTGGCCGACCGTCATGCGCGGGTTGAGCGACGAATAGGGGTCTTGGAAAATAACCTGCATTTTCTTTCGGACGTCGATCATTTGCTCGCGATCGAGGCCTGCCAGATCAATGCCTTCGAAGTTGATATCGCCGCTGGTTGGCGGATCAAGTCGCAGCACGACACGGCCGAGCGTGGATTTCCCGCAACCGGATTCGCCGACCACGCCGAGCGTTTCGCCGGCACGGATCGATACCGTGACGTTGTTGACGGCGCGCACGACCTTGGCGCGTCGCAGAAATCCACCGCGGATTTTGAAATGCTTCGAGACACCGCGGATATCGACGATCGGCGCAGCGCCATTACTTGGGGCCAGCGCGGCTTTCGATTGGGCGCTCATGGCGTCTTGGCCAACGTCCAACGCCTCGATCTCGCGCGCACGATGACATGCAACCGTATGATCGGGGCCGACGGTCGTGCGCTCGGGTGTGACCATGCAGGCATCGATCGCGAACCGGCAGCGCGGACGGAACCGGCATCCCTCGGGTGGGTTCAGAAGGTTTGGTGGCGCGCCATCGATTGTCTGCAACTTAGCAGTGCGGGGACGATCGAGCCGTGGCACGGCACCCAACAGTCCGCGCGCATACGGGTGCGTTGGATGGGCGAATACAGCTTCAGCCGGACCGCTTTCCACCATGCGGGCGGCGTACATGACGTTCACCCGGTCGGCGTATCTCGCGACAATGCCGAGGTTGTGCGTGATCACCACCACCGCGATGCCCAGACGCCGCGACAAGTCCTTCATGAGTTCCAGGATCTGCGCCTGGATCGTCACATCGAGCGCCGTTGTCGGCTCATCGGCGATCAGCAGCTTCGGATCGCAGGCGAGGCCGATCGCGATCATCACCCGCTGCCGCATGCCGCCCGACAACTGATGCGGATATTGACTGAGGCGGCTGGCGGGATCGGTGATGCCGACGAGCGTCAGTAGCTCGATGGCCCGCGCCTTGGCCTCGGCGGCACTCATATTCAAATGGATGAACAGCGGCTCCATCAACTGCAACCCGATGGTGAGCACCGGATTGAGCGACGTCATCGGCTCCTGGAAGATCATCGCCACGTCGCGGCCGCGAATTTTTCGCATCGCCTCGTCGTCAAGATCGAGCAGGTTACGGCCTTGAAACAGGATGCGGCCATCGACGACCCGCGATGTGTTGGGCGGCAGCAAACGCATCACCGTCAATGCCGAGACCGACTTGCCGGATCCGCTTTCACCGACAATTGCGACGATCTCACCGGCGTTGACGGAATAGGTCACGCCCTCGACCGCGCGCACTGTTCCGGCGTGCGTTTTGAAATGCACGTGCAGATTTTCGATTTGCAGAATGGGCGAGGCGGTGGCCGCACTCGGTTCCGCGCCCGGCTGCGGACGAGCCGGCGCATAGTTCGAGTTGGCAACCATCATATTCGCGGTAGCACTTGGCACCCACGGAACTCCTGTGTCGTATCCCCCCGAGCAATCGGCGAACAGCCGGCGCTCCTGGCCAAGTCGGTTTTATCCGCCCAGCTCTTGCTCCAGGTAGCTAGCCGAAAGCCCAGTCGCACGGCAAGGAGAATGGTTGCGGGGCTAGGTAATTTGCTCGTTGACGGCTTGAGGCAGCAGATTGTGCCAATTTTGCGCCTATTGGTGGCCAGCCGCCCAACAATAATGTGACCGGCGCACCATGCAGCCACATCCCGCTCCCTACTAAGGACTGCCGTAACGGCCACTTCCCTTGTTCGCGCGGTCTCACTATGGTGCGCCGCACACATTCGAGGCGTTTGGGTCGCAACCAAGTTTCCGGGGCCAGATCCGCGCTGCATTTGACAATTATAACCAACCAATAAGGGCACATGCACATGCAGAAGATTAAAGTGGCCGGCACGGTCGTCGAGATGGACGGCGACGAAATGACCCGCATCATTTGGCAGTTGATCAAGGACAAGCTGATCCACCCCTACCTGGATCTCAATATCGAGTACTACGATCTGAGCGTACAGAGCCGCGACGCAACCAACGATCAGATCACCATCGATTCAGCCAACGCCACGAAGAAGTACGGCGTCGCCGTCAAGTGCGCCACGATCACGCCGGACGAAGGCCGCGTGAAAGAGTTCGGCCTCAAGGAGATGTGGCGTTCGCCCAACGGCACGATCCGCAACATCCTCGGCGGCGTTATCTTTCGCGCGCCGATCATCTGCAAGAACGTGCCGCGTTTGGTGCCCGGCTGGACCAAGCCGATCATCGTCGGCCGCCATGCCTACGGCGATCAGTACCGCGCCACCGACTTCAAGTTCCCGACCGCTGGCACGCTGACGATCAAGTTTGTCGGCACCGACGGCAAGGTGATCGAACGCGAAGTGTTCAAGGCGCCGGGCTCTGGTGTCGCGATGGCGATGTACAACTTGGACGATTCGATCACGGACTTTGCCCGCTCGACCTTCAACTACGGTCTGCAGCAGAATTATCCGGTGTATCTGTCGACCAAGAATACCATCCTCAAGCAGTACGACGGCCGCTTCATGGAAATCTTCCAGGCGATCTTCGATAGCGAGTTCAAGGCCGAGTATGACAAGCGCAAGCTGACCTACGAGCACCGCTTGATCGACGACATGGTTGCCGCCGCGTTGAAGTGGTCGGGCGGTTACATCTGGGCCTGTAAGAACTACGACGGCGACGTGCAGTCCGACATCGTCGCGCAAGGGTTCGGCTCGCTTGGCCTGATGACCTCAGTCCTTTTGACGCCCGATGGCAAGACCGTCGAAGCCGAGGCCGCACACGGCACCGTGACGCGTCACTACCGCGAGCACCAGAAGGGCAAAGAGACCTCGACCAACTCGATCGCGTCGATCTTCGCCTGGACCCGCGGCCTCGCTCACCGCGCCAAGCTCGACAACAACGACGCGCTGGGCAAGTTCGCCCTGACCCTGGAGAAGGTCTGCGTCGACACCGTCGAGGAGGGATTCATGACGAAGGACTTGGCGTTGTTGGTCGGCGACCAGCAGAAGTGGCTCTCGACCACAGGTTTCCTCGACAAGATCGACGAGAATTTGCAGAAGGCAATGGCTTGATCTTAACGTCGCATCCGGCCGGCTCCGCGCAAGCGGAGTCGGATGCGACAAACAAAATGGGTGGTGGAGTTTTCGATGGGTTTGACGACGACGCACGAAAATGATATTGGTTAGTCCACTTAGCTAACCTAGGTGCGCCGATGCCCACCGTCACTGTTCACGAGGCCAAGACCAATCTTTCCGAACTCCTGCGCCGGGTCGAGGGTGGCGAGGAGATCGTGATCGCGCGCGGTGACAAGCCGGTGGCGGTGCTCAAATCTTATGACCGCGAGGAGATCGCGCGTAAGCGTGCGGCGGGCCGGGGTTGTCTGGCGGGTAAGTATCCGCTAGCGCCCGATGAGGTGTGGTTCGGCATGAGTGATGACGCGTCGTTGGCCGAAATGTTCGGCCAGGACTTCGTAGACATGATGACGCCGCTGCCGAATGCGGAGGTAGCGGGTTCGGTCGCGTCCACCACGGATAAGCCGGCGAAGTCCAAGCACATTAAGTCCAAGCGCACTGGGTCCAAGCCCTCCAGGGATAAGTCCAGCGCGTGAGACTGTTGATCGATACGCATGTCATCATCTGGTGGGTGATGGCGCCGGACACCCTCAGCAAAACGGTTGATGATCTTTTGCTCGACCCCGCGACGCAAGTCCTGGTGAGCCCGGTCAGCGCATTTGAGATTTCGCGTAAATGTGGCCTTGGAAAGTTGACGTTCGATCAGGCGTTCATCGCGGATTTCGATTTGCGCATTCGGGCGTTGAGCTGGTTGGAATTGCCGCTGACGAATGCTCACGCCGTTGCCGCCGGGCGCTTGGGTGGCAGCCATAAGGACCCCTTCGATCGCATGCTCGCTGCCCAAGCCATCGTCGAGGGGCTGACCGTTGCAACCCGCGATCCGGCGATTGCGGCGCTGGGTGCTAAAGTGGTCTGGTGATGCGCGCCTTCCCATAGCTGTTTGCTGAGGACCACTCCGCTTTGACGACCACCACACCCATACTGCGGCTTTGGGGAGCGCTGGCGGCGGGGCTCGGGCTGGCGGCAGGCATTTTCATCCTCAACCGGCAGCGTTTCGATTGGGCGTTCGAGCTGATTGATATCCCGGCGGTCTGGTTCGCGTTGGGGCTTGGGTTTGCCGGATTGCTGGTGCTGCCGTTGCCGTGGTTGATCCAGCGCTCGGCTTTGCTGGAGTTGCGCGAAAAAAAGCATCTGCTGATTTTTGTCGTCGTGATCGGCCTCGCGCTCCGGGCGTCGATGTTCCTCGTCGAGCCCGTGCTGGAGGATGACTACTACCGCTACCTGTGGGATGGCGGCGTCACCGCGCACGGATACAATCCGTTTGCGTTGGCCCCCGCCGCCGCAAAAGAGGAGGGCCTCGAAACCGCCATCGGACGCCTAGCCGAGCAAGCGGGTGTCGTGATGGATCGGATCAATCACCCGGACTTGAAGACGATCTATCCGGCGGTCGCGCAGGCAGCGTTCGCGCTGGCGCATTTGATCGAGCCGTGGAGCGTGCGAGCGTGGCGCTTGGTTTGCCTGGGCGGGGAACTCGCGACCTTGGGCTTGCTCATCGCGCTACTTGGGGCTGCCGCGCGATCCCCGCTGTGGGCGGCGCTTTATTGGTGGAACCCGCTGATCATCAAGGAGATGATCAACTCCGCCCACATGGAGGCGATCCTGATGCCGCTGGTGCTGGGTGCAACGTTGCTCTGCGTGCGCGGGCGGATGTTGAGCGCAGCTGGCATATTGGGTTTGGCGGCTGGCGCGAAGCTGTGGCCGATCCTGCTTGCCCCACTCCTCTTGCGGCCATTGCTGGCTCGTCCGTTGATGCTACTCGCCGCCGCTATGATCCTCCTCGTCATGATGATCGCCTGGATTTTGCCACCCTATCTGGGCGGCATCGATGAGACTTCCGGGTTCGTGGCGTTTGCCAACTACTGGCAAACCAACAGTGCGCTTTTCCCCGTACTGTCGAAGGCTGTCGATTGGATCTGCGGCACGTTCCGATTGCCGGTCGAGAACGCCGGACTGATCGTTCGCGGCGCACTCGGGATCATTGTTGCGAGCATCGGCCTCGCGTTGGCGATTAGGCCGTGGACAGACGCTCGGGATCTGCTTGGTAAAACACTTGTGTTCACGGCGGCGTTGTTTCTGCTCTCGCCCGCGCAATTTCCCTGGTATGCCGCGTGGATGATGCCCTTCCTCGCCTTTCATCTGTCGCGACCGTTGCTAGCGCTCACCGCCCTGCTGCCGCTTTACTACGTGTCGTTCCATTTCTTGGCGCGCGATAACTACGACACCTACCGGTACGGCCTAGTTTGGTTTATCTGGCTGCCGGTGTGGGCCGGTATCGCCTGGCAGTTTTGGCGGTTACGAAGCACCACTGCGCACCGTGTGCCGAATGCGTGATGGCGCACGGATCGGGGTTGTCATCCCCGCGCTCAACGAGGTCAACGCAATCGGCCGCGTGATCGCCGATATCCCGGCATGGGTCGACCGCATCATCATTGCCGACAACGGCTCGACCGATGGTACCGGGAATGCCGCACAGGCTGCTGGAGCAACGGTCGTCGTCGAGCGCGAGAAGGGCTACGGTGCTGCCTGTCTCGCTGGCATAGCGGCCTTAGGTTTAGGTGCTGTCGATATCGTAGTATTTCTCGACGGCGACTATTCCGATCACCCGGGCGATATGGCCGATCTGGTCGACCCGATCGCGGGCGGCACCGTCGATTTCGCGCTCGCCTCGCGTGCGATCGGTGAGCGTGAGACAGGCTCTCTCACCCCGCAGCAGATGTTCGGCAACTGGCTGGCAACGACATTGATCGCGCTGATTTGGAAGCAGCGCTACACCGATCTGGGGCCGTTCCGGGCGATCCGTAAATCATCGCTCGACGCGCTCGCGATGGCCGATCGCAATTACGGTTGGACCGTCGAGATGCAAATCAAGGCTGCCGAACAGAAGTTGCGCATTCTGGAAGTCCCAGCCCGCTATCGCCGCCGCATCGGCGTTTCCAAGGTGTCGGGTACGATCAAAGGCACGATCATGGCCGGCTACAAGATCCTCTATGTCATCGGCCGCCATGCGTTGCGGCTTGGATGAGGCCGGGGACTGGCATTCGTTCGAGCGTCGCCATCCGCTACACTTGACCGGTGCGATTCGCCGGAGGGGGCATGTCGATGCGGTGGCTGATCATCATATTGCTGGTATTGCTCGCGGCCACGCCAACGCTCGCCCAGAATGCCAAGATCCGCCCACCGCGCGCTGACGTCGAGTTCCGCACCTCAACGCCTGGCGATGCGGGTTCCCTCGAAATCCAGATCCCGGATGTGGCGAGCGGCCGGTCGCAAAAGCGGGCCATCACCGATTTGATGCTTCGGGTTTCACTGCCGCACGGAGACGTCGATGCGGCCCTTCGCCTGCCCAACAGTCAGAATGTCGACCGCGACGAGGGTTTATTTCGAGCGCACGTTTACGTGGTCTCTGGTGGCCGCCTGCTGCACGATGCGGAAGCACGCTGCGACCGCTGGGTCGCGGATTTAGCGGTATGCAAAATGCCCTGCGAAGGCGGGGCGTTCGGTCTCAAGCGGCGCCCTGGGGAAGGCACGATCGCCGTGTCGCTCGTGGCCGGACGATTGCCGCGCGGCTTTGAGGACGGCAGTAAGCTCGGTTTCAGCATCGCCGGGTGCACCGACGGCGGGAGCGAGCCTGAAATACTTTTGGCCCCGTCGGGCGGTCGCCCCGTCGTCGAAGTGCCGCTGAAGGCGCGATGAAAGTTGCGGCTTTGCGTGCCTGATTAAAGATGCGGCGAGCCCACCCGTTGACCCTTGGGCCAACCAGCCTTATCTCCACCGCCATGGCCATACTTCCGATCATCAAACTGCCCGATCCCATCCTGCGTCAGATCTCGACACCCATCGAGACCATCGATGATGAGGTGCGCCGCCTTGCCGCCGACATGCTGGAGACGATGTATAAGGCGCCGGGTGTGGGGCTTGCCGGCATTCAGGTTGCCGTGCCGCGCCGCATTCTCGTGCTCGACGTGTCCGAAAAGGAGGACGAGCCGGAGCCGATCGTGATGATCAATCCTCAGATTCTGACCCTTGGCAGCGAACTGCGCATGCACGAGGAGGGATGTCTTTCGATCCCCGATACGCACGTCGAAATCGAGCGGCCCTCGACCTTGCGCGTACGCTATCTGAACGAACTCGGGAGCCAGATCGAGCGCGACGTCGAAGGCTTGCTCGCAACCGCCATACAGCATGAAATCGACCATCTCGATGGCCGGCTGATCATCGATTTTCTGTCGAAGATGCGGCGCGACATGGTGATCCGCAAATTCAAGAAGACGGCCAGGATCGGACCGGCCTGATGACCCTGCGCGTCGTCTTCATGGGATCGCCAGTGTTCGCCGTTCCGGCGTTGGCCGAGATCATCGGCGCCGGACATGAGGTGGTCGCGGTCTACTCGCAGCCGCCGCGGCCGGCTGGTCGCGGTCAGACCGAGCGGTTGCAGCCAGTCCATCAATTCGCGCGCGACGCCGGCATTCCGGTCTTCACGCCGCTGAGCCTTCGCGGGCCGGAGGCGGTCGAGCAGCTGCGAGCTCACGTTGCTGACGTTGCCGTCGTCGTCGCCTACGGGATGATCCTGCCGCAAGCGATCCTCGATGTGCCCCGCTTCGGCTGCCTCAACTTGCACGGCTCGCTTCTGCCGCGTTGGCGTGGCGCCGCACCGATCCAGCGCGCCGTGATGGCGGGCGATACCGAGACCGGCGTCATGGTCATGCGGATGGAGGCGGGCCTCGATACCGGGGCGGTTTGCCTCACCGAGCATTTTCCGATCGGCGCCGATGCGACCGCCGGTGACGTACATGATGCCCTTTGCGGGCTTGGTGCCGGACTGATGGTACGCGCGTTAGCAGCACTCGAGCGCGGCAGTCTCGATGCCAGAGCACAATCGGCCGAAGGCGTCACCTACGCGCACAAGATCGAGAAGGGCGAAAGCCGCATCGACTTCACGCGTCCCGCTGATGAAGTGCACAATCGAATTCGCGGTCTGTCCCCGTTTCCTGGGGCATGGTTCGAAATTGGATCAGGCCAGTCGAGCGAGCGGATCAAGGTTCTGCGTTCCGCGATGGCTGAGGGTGCGGGTGTGCCTGGGGCCGTGATCGATCATGCGCTGACAGTCGCGTGCGGGACCGGCGCTGTTCGCATCTTGCAAGTCCAACGGGCGGGCAAGAAGCCGATGTTGGCCGCCGACATGCTGCGCGGCTTCGACATTCCGGCCGGCACCCAACTTAACCGTGCCGGTTAACCCTGCACACGAATTTACCGCTGTACGAATATGAAACCGCAGCTATCGTCGGGGTGACTATTTTGGCGCCCGAGGAGCAGCTTCATGTCTCATATTCGTTGGATGGCCGTTGCGGCACTGCTTACGGCACCGATCGCATTGCCAGCATCTGCTAGCGAGCTGATCCGGATCGAGCCACGCCCCTATTATGGCGCCGTCGTATCGATCGAGAGCGGCGTGCGCGTATTTCGCGGGCTTCCGGCACAGAGTTTGATGATCATCAACCCCGACAACAAGACCCCGGTCAGTTTGAATTTTACCCGATCGATCGAGCACAAGGCTGCCGACACATCATCTAATAATGGCGGGAGTTCTTGGAACGACAATAACGGCAGCAGCGGCATTGGCCGTGGTGCTGCTACCTATTCGGGCCTCGGCACAAACCCTGTGCAATCGAGCAACACGGGTGGCGCAGTGCCGGCGGTTCGCGGGCACAAGGTGCGGACCATGAAGCCGATGCACCACTGAGATTTATGTTCTGCGATGCAGACGTGAAGGCGGCATGATGTGTGCCGCCTTTTTCCTATGCGCAATTTGCAGCGAGAGGCGCGCCACTTCTGGTATGAGCAGCCACGACTTGAAGCCAATGCGACTGCTGACCCATGCCACGCTACCGTTTGACCATCGAATATGACGGCACACCCTTTACCGGCTGGCAGGGGCAGCCCGGCATGTCGACCGTGCAAGGCTGCCTCGAATCAGCGTTTCGGGGTTTCACCGGCGAAGACGTGTATGTGCGCGGCGCCGGACGAACCGACACTGGCGTGCATGCGCTCGGCCAAGTTGCTCACGTCGATTTGAGATTGCCGCGCGCAGCCCTCAAAATTCGCGAGGCGATGAATTTCTATCTGCGCCCGCATCCGATTTCGGTCGTGACGTGCGAAGAAGCGACGGCTGATTTTGATGCTCGATTTTCGGCGTCGTCGCGCCACTATTTATATCGAATTCTGAACCGTCGCGCACCACCCGCCCTCGATATCAATCGTGTATGGTCAGTCACCCTCCCGCTCGACGCCGAGGCGATGCACGAGGCAGCGCAGCGCCTTCTGGGGCGTCACGATTTCACGACGTTTCGCGCCTCGGCTTGTCAGGCCCGCAACCCGGTCCGAACGCTGGACCAACTCGATGTCCGCCGTATCGGGGACGAGATCCACATCGAGGCTTCGGCACGTTCGTTTTTGCACAGCCAGGTGCGCTCGATGGCCGGCAGCTTGAAACGTGTTGGCGAAGGCAAGTGGACACCCGATGATTTGGCTCGCGCATTTGCCGCGTGCGATCGATCGGCGTGCGGCCCGGTCGCGCCACCGTCCGGACTATACCTCGAACACGTTGCCTATCGAGCTGGCGTGGTGGTTTTACCCGACGTCATCGACGAACTGTCGACTGACGAGTGACGTTGCGTGCTTTCAGCGTGCCAGCAACCGATCGACCATGGGCCCGGCAACGCCCAAGTAGTTGGCCGGGTCGACGAGCTTTTCCAGTTGCAGCGCGTCGATATGTTTCGTGATCTCTGGATCAACCACCAGGTGCGATAGTAATGATCCGCCGTTATCGGCAACCTTGCGGCATGAAGCGTAAACAAGATCGTGTGCAGCACCTCGGCCGACATGTTTTGCTAGCGCCATCATGACGGCTTCGGCGACGATCAGACCGCCGGTGATGTCCAGGTTCCGGCGCATGCGCGGTGCATCGACGATCAAGCCCTCGAGCATGAAACGCGCTTGGTGAAGTGCGCTTGCACTCGCAATGAAGCTCTCAGGCACGGCAATCCATTCCAAATGCCACGGACCGGTTGCCCGTTCGTGATCGGCCAGCATCGCGTCTAACATCAAGCCTGAATGCTGGCGCACGGCCTTTGCGATTGCGATGATCAACTCGCAACTGATCGGATTGCGCTTCTGCGGCATGGTCGAGGAGGCGCCACGGCCCTTGACGAAGGGTTCGAACACTTCGCCGATCTCGGTCTGCATCATGAGCATCACGTCGGTCGCAATCTTGGCGAGGCTGGCAGTGACGAGGCCGAGGAAACCAACCGTTTCAGCCATGCTGTCGCGCGCGGAATGCCACGTCATCGTTGGTACGCCAAGGCCGAGGTCCGCCATCAATGCGTCGTGTACGGCAAGCCCCTGATCGCCAAGGGAGGCGAGGGTACCAGCCGCGCCACCAAATTGTCCGACGAGTACGCGGGGTTTGATCTGCGCCAGCCGTTCGCGATGACGCCGGATCATCGACAACCACACGGCGGTCTTGTGCCCGAACGTTACGGGCAAAGCGTGCTGGAGGTGCGTGCGACCGGCCATTACGGTATCGCGATGGCGTGCAGCCAGCGCGGTGAAGGTCGCATCGAGGCTCGCGAGATCGCCGTCCACAAGGGCGATGGCATCGCGGATTTGCAATACCGTGGCGGTATCCATGATGTCTTGTGTCGTTGCGCCCCAGTGCAAATAGCGGCCGGCATCGCCGCAGTGTGACGCCATCTGATGGACGAGGCCAACGATCGGATAACCAACGTTATCAGTCTCGGCCTTCAGCTTTGCGAAGTCGATCGGCACATTTGCGCCGGCCCGCTCGATCGCTTTTGCAGCGTCCGGGGGAATGACACCGAGCTGGCCTTGCACGCGGGCAAGTGAGATTTCCACCTTGGCTGCGGCCGCAATGAATGCTTCGTCGCAAAAAATGGCGCGCATGGCCGGCGTGCCGAATGCATCTCGATAAAGCAGGCTGTCGTAAACTGTTGATGGCATGGTTGGCCCCGGCTGGCGTTATACTCAAGCCTTAAGGACCAGGGATCACCAAACAATTCAAGTGCACGATCGCAATTATACTGCAGGCGCCGGTTCCCGATCGATCTGGCGCGCTTCCGGCACGGTGTCCTCACTCAGAAGGTGGGTCCAAAGCCTATAGAGCCGCCGGGTGCGCTGGTTTTCGTCGCGCGGCTCAATGGCCATCTTGGGTGCCGGTGCAATGCCTCGACGGCGCAAAATGCGCTGCAACGTCCGCCGATGCATGCCGATTGCGCGCGCCGTTTCGCTCATGTTGCGATCGTGCTGCTCAAAGATCGTAAGCAAATAGCGGAATTCGATCTCGTCGGGGCGGGCAAAGATACGGTCAACGGACGGCTGTGCGTGGCCAAGGATCGCTGCTTCGATCGTGTCGGCATCGGATGGCTTGGCAAGGAAATCCGAAGCACCAAGTTTCGCGGCGGCCACGGCACCAGCGACGTTGCCGTAGCTGGTGAGCACCACCACGCGCTCGATCGAGCTTCTGCCGTTTCTTGTTTGATGGCGCACATCCTCGAGGAGATCGAAGCCATTACCGTCGGGAAAGCGAATATCGGTAATGAGGAGGCGGCAACTCTCACGCACGATCGCATTACGCGCTTCGGCGAGGGTAGATACGACAACGACCTTGTATCCGCGTTTCTCTAATGCGCGTTTCAGAGTGCGTTGGAAAACCGCATCGCTATCGGCGATAAGGATTGACTGAGCATTCGTCTGAGCCTGTTGCATAAATCTTTAACGCAGCGGGCGGCGAATCGGATGCGTTAGTTTGAAATAAAATCTTCCCTCAATCGATCATCGCCATAAATTCGTGGCGCGTCATAGGGTTATCTCGAAATGCTCCGAGCATGCGACTGGTCACCAGATCGGTACCGTGTTTGAGCACGCCGCGCGTCGACATGCAGTGATGATTGGCTTTGATGACGACGGCAACGCCTTGAGGACGCAGCACTTTCTCGATGGTATTGGCGATCTGCGAGGTCATTTTTTCTTGAATTTGCAATCGCTTAGCGTAAGCGTCGACAACGCGCGCCAGCTTGGAGATGCCGACCACGCGTCCGGTCGGAATGTAGCCGACCCACGCCCGCCCGATGATCGGTGCCATATGGTGTTCGCAATGGCTGACGAAGGGGATCGCGCGCAGCACGATCATCTCGTCGTATCCTTCGATTTCCTCAAACGTCTTGGTCAGCAGCACTTCGGGATCGGTGTCGTAGCCCACGAACCACTCCTCGAACGCCTTGGCCACGCGCGACGGTGTTTCGAGAAGACCAGGGCGATCTGGATCATCACCGGTCCAGCGGATGATGGTGCGGAATGCCGCCTCGGCTTCTTTGCGGCTTGGCTTGTTCGAGCCGAGTGTGGTTGGCGTTAATTCCGGCGACTTTGATTTCACAGGCACGTCCATGATTTCGATCCGTTTCGCGAACACCTTTGCTAGACTGGAAATCAATACGTAACCAGACAAGATTGGATCTGCGACCAATGGGCCGTATCATCTTATTGGGTTCGAAAGGTGGTCCAGCGATCCGTACAGGTGGTCCAACCCCGACATCGTACCTGTTGGTCATCCGCGATAAATTGTACGTGATCGACTGCGGTTTGGGTGTCACGCGTGGTTTCGTCGAAGCCGGATTTCACCTGAACCAGCTGTCCACCATCCTGATTACGCATCACCATTCAGACCACAATCTTGAGTTCGGCAACCTGATCCATACAGCTTGGACCGCCGGGCTCGCGGCTCCAGTTCAGGCTTATGGGCCAGCCGGTCTAGCGCATATGCGGGCGGCTTTCCTCGACCTCAACCGTTTTGATATTGCAACGCGGATCGCCGACGAAGGACGGCCGGATCTGGCGGAGTTGATCGTCACGCACGATTACGCGGAGGGCTTGGTTTTCGACGATGATACCGTGCGTGTGACCGCGTTTCGCAACAATCATCCGCCAATCGTCGATAGTTTTGCGCTGCGTTTCGACTTCAAAGACGATAACGGCAAACCAAGGTCCGCCGTCATTTCGGGCGATACAACCTATCTGCCGGCGTTGGCTGATTTTGCACGTGGGGCCGACGTGCTGTTCCACGAGGCGATGTATGGGCCGGGCGTCGATGCGCTGGTTGCGCGCGTCAAGAATGGCAGCCGGCTCAAAGAACATCTGGTGGCCAGCCACACGCTGGTCGAGGATGCCGGCCGGATCGCGACTGCGGCAGCCGTTGGTCGCCTGGTGCTCAACCATCTTATTCCCGCTGACGACCCCAATGTGCGCCGCGAGCACTGGGAGCGTGCGGTGCGGCCGACTTGGGCCGGACCATTGGACGTGGGCTTTGACGGACTAGTCGTTGAGATTTGAGCTCAACATGCCTCGGGCAGTTGCATCGGAACGGCAAATCAGCGCAGGAAGGCCCATTAGCGCAGAGGCGTTGCCGGTCGATTGCCGGTGTGAGCACGGGATCAGCGATGGCGCGCAACCCAATCGAAACCAGCAGCGTCAAACGAGTGGCGGTGATCGCCCCCGATGGGCTGAGCATTCAGCGTCAGCGCTCTGAGCTAATTGCCGATATCATGGCCAGGCGGCATAGCGTGCTAGCGCTAGTGCCGGAAGATGCCGCGCATACGCTTCCTGCACTGGCCGAACTCGGCATTACGACTGCGACGTTCCCCTATTCGGGCCGTCAGCCTTCGATGTTCGGCGATCGTAAAACGGTTGCGGCGATTGCGGCGGCGCTGTCGGACTGGCGAGCGCACGTTGCACTTTGCGCCGGCTCCAAGACCATGTTGCTTGGTGCGATGGCGGCAAAGAAGGCCCGCGTGACGCGGCGGGTGGGGCTCGTCACGGCACTACCACCGGCAATGACGAGCGACGGCGCGGCATCTCCGGGGTGGGCTTGGCAGCGCCTGATGAATTCCGGGTGTAGAGGGCTCGACGCGGTTGTGTTTCACAACGACAGTCATCGCTCGCGGTTCGCCGCCACCGGGTGCTTAGTCTCAACGCTGAGCACTATGGTTTTGCCCGGCGCCGGCGTCGATCTCGAACGGCATGCGATCCAGCCCTTGCCGCCATTGGTTAACGGTGATGTCCCCGCCCTCAACTTCGCGATGATTGCAAGGTTGGACGCATCGAAGGGCGTAATCGAGTTTTGTGAGGCCGCAAGACTGGTCAAACAATCGGCCCCGGACACGCAATTTATCCTCGCTGGACCCGACGGAGACCTGGACCGCAACGCTCTTTCGAGCTATAGTGATAGTGTGGAGATTTTCGCCGATCAGGCTGATGTCCGCCCTCTGTTAACCGCAGCTCATGTGATCGTCCTGCCGTCGTGGGGCGAGGGCATGCCGCGTATTCTGCTGGAGGCGCTAGCGACCGGCCGGCCGATCATCACAACCGATATTCCCGGTGCTCGCGATACGGTTGACGAGCGTATCAATGGGGTGTTGGTGCCGCCGAAAGACGTGTCGAGCGTTGCGGATGCCATCGCGAGCTTCTTGAAGCGGCCCGATCTAATCCCGGCAATGGCACGCGCGAGCCGATCGAAAGCTGAACGGCGTTTTGACGTGCGGCAGGTCAACGCAGCGCTACTGCAAGTGCTCGGGCTTTGACAACATATCGCGTGGATGTTGCCGGGCGGTCCAATTCCGGCCATAAGGCGGGGCTCTTTAGCGAAACACGCGGGCGTTTTGACTGTCGCGAGCCCAAGGTTCACTCGAACGGAGATATCATCAATGCGCTTTACAGTTGTCGGTGCCGGCCTTTTGCTTGCCTTGGGTTTCGTCGCGGGAGCTAACGCGCAGACGGCCGTGCCGAAGGTCGATCCAGCCAACACCCTGATCATCGAGCTGAAGAGCGGCAAGGTCACCATCGAACTGCGTCCGGACCTTGCGCCGAAGCACGTCGAGCGCGTTAAGCTGCTTGCCAAGGAAGGCTTCTACAACGGCCTCAAGTGGCATCGTGTGATCGATGGCTTCATGGCTCAGACGGGCGATCCGACGGGAACCGGCACCAGCGGCTCGAAGTACGGCAATCTACCGGCCGAGTTCACGCCGGCTCCGTTCAATCGCGGTGCCGTCGGTGCTGCCCGTTCAGCATCGAAAGACAGCGCCAACAGCCAGTTCTTTATTATGTTCGCGGCCAACCCCGGCCTCAACGGCGAGTACACCGTTTGGGGCCGCGTCGTCGATGGCATGATGGCCGTCGATGCGATCAAGAAGGGTGCGCCGGGGTCCGGCACCGTCACCGAGCCCGATGTCATCGTGAAAGCCTACCTCGCGTCCGACGCGAAGAAATAGCGTGAGATGGTGTGTGGTGAGGTCGTGAGTGGTAAAGACCGCCCGGCCACCACTCACCACTCACGACTAACCACTCACCCCAACACTTTGGAACCCAAAAATGGCCACCATTAAAGATCCCGAAAACACCCTGATCATCGAGACCACCAAGGGGCGCGTCGTCATCGCCATGCGGCCTGATCTCGCTCCGAAGCACGTCGCCCACATCAAGAAGCTCGCCCGCGAGGGTTTTTACGATGGCATCGTATTCCATCGTGTGATCGATGGCTTCATGGCGCAAACCGGCTGCCCGAGCGGCACCGGTACCGGCGGCTCGAAATTACCGAACCTGAAGGCCGAGTTCAATGCCGAGCCGCATGTACGCGGCGTCTGCTCGATGGCGCGCTCATCGAGCCCGGACAGTGCCAACAGCCAGTTCTTCATCTGCTTCGCCGATGCAGGCTTCCTCGACAAGCAGTACACCGCCTGGGGCAAGGTCATCGAAGGCATGGACAACGTCGACAAAATCAAGAAGGGCGAGCCGGTGCGCGATCCCGATAAGATGATCTCGATGAAGGTCGCAGCCGACGTCAAGGCGTGATCGCGCAAGCCGCTTTTTGTTATGACCGGTGACTAATCTTCTGGATCTGACACCGGTGCTCATCTCTTTCAAGCGCCGGTTGAAACATCTAACCGGTCGGGGTTGACTTGGTCGTTTTGAAATACTGGGTCGGCTAGTCTTCGCCGCCAGTTTGGCGTATCAATTGTGAATGGACCAGCTAATTCACGATCGAATTTCAATCGACCCGAACATTTGTTTCGGCAAGCCATGTATTCGCGGCACTCGGATTTGGGTGTCGCTGATCTTGGATTTCTTGGCGTCTGGTGAAAGTGTCGACAGCATTCTGGCGACTTATCCGCAGTTGACCGCAGACGATGTGCGCGCGGCAATTGGATACGCTGCCGAAGTCGCGCGAGAGCGCGTAATTCCCGTAGCTGTTTCAGCCGCTACATCGTGAAATTCAAGTTGGACGAAAACCTTGGGTCAATTGGCAAGCACGCGCTTGCGGCCGCGGGCTTCGACGTCATGACTGTTGTCGAGCAAGGATTGAGTGGAACGAGCGACCAAGATCTTTTCGTGATTTGTAGAGATGAGGATCGAGCGTTGGTGACGCTCGATCAAGATTTCGCACAGACCCTACGTTTTCTACCTGATCAATCCGCCGGGATTATCGTGCTTAGAACAGGCGGACGCGTTACCCCATCTAGCATTGAAGTTTGCCTCCTCACGCTTCTCGCATTCCTCAAAACCCAAAAAATAGAGCGGGCATTGTGGATTGTTGAACCTGGGCGTGTCCGTGTCCACGAATAGCGTCAATCGAGTTCAATGAAGACCGACCTCTTCGATTTCGAGCTGCCGGATGCCAGCATCGCGCTGCATCCGGCTAATCCACGGGATGCGGCGCGGCTACTGGTCGTCAGGCCGGGCACAGCCGAGATTTACGCCGATCACTTCATTCGCGATTTACCAGACCTGCTCAGGCCGGGTGACGCGATGGTGTTTAACGATACGCGGGTCATTCCGGCGGCGCTCGAAGGGGTCCGCAATCGCCAAGGCAATGAAGCGCGCGTGTCGTTCAACTTGCACAAACGCGTTAGCGACGCTCGTTGGCTCGCGTTCGCGAGGCCCGCAAAACGGTTGGCGATAGGCGACCGGCTGCGGTTTGGTCATGCCGGCGACAGCTGCATGTTGGGTCAACTGGAAGCAACGATCTCGGCCAAGAGCATTGCGGGCGAAGTCGAAATTGCGTTTGATCTGTCCGGCGCGGTACTGGATGAGGCGATCGCGGCGGTCGGACACATGCCGCTGCCGCCATACATCGCGCTGAAACGCCCGAGCGAGGCGGCTGATGCGGCGAGCTACCAGACGATCTATGCCGCTCACGACGGTGCGGTCGCTGCACCCACGGCCGGATTGCACTTTACCAGCGATCTGTTTGCCAGCCTTGACGCTCGCGGCATCGAGCGGCATTTCGTGACGCTGCACGTGGGGGCCGGCACGTTCCTGCCGGTGAAGGCCGATGACACGGCCGATCACAAGATGCACGCCGAATGGGGTTCGCTGCCGGAGGAGACCGCTGTGGCGCTCAACGCCGTTCGGGCACGCGGTGGTCGAATTGTGGCCGTTGGTACCACCGCACTCCGGTTGCTCGAAAGTGCTGCCGGTGAGGACGGTACGCTGGCGGGTTGGAGCGGCGACACCTCGATCTTTATAACGCCGGGATACCGGTTCCGGGCCGTTGACGTGCTGATGACGAATTTCCATCTGCCGCGATCAACGCTCTTCATGCTGGTGTCAGCCTTCGCCGGTCTCGAGACCATGCGTGAAGGCTATGCGCGGGCGATTGCGCGCGGTTATCGGTTCTACTCGTTTGGCGACGGATCTTTACTGTTTCGCGGCTAATTCATTACCAAAGTGTTGAGCAAATACTCTTCGATTGTCGCCGCAATTTCAGCGCTGGTTAAACAATCAGAAGCGTTCGCGTGTTTATGTGGGGCCAGGTTGAAACTTTACGTGCGTCTCGTTCGTAGTTGAGAACAGAGACGTTAGGGGAACTTCCAATCCTGTCAGTCTGTGGACCCAGTTTGTCTGTCGTCGGAGTGTATCGATGCGTTTAGTTTTGGCCCGTTGCATAACCTTGGCCGCTTTGATGGCAGGCGCGATGCCGTCAATGGCGTTTGCTGTTCCAGATCCCCAATCGGGTGGCGGCGAGCCAACCGTGATGGCGGCTCCTCCGGCGGTCGCGGAGAAGCCTCCTGCTCCAAAGCCGATCGTGATCACGCTGACCGCCGATATCAATTTGACCTCGCAGCAGATGACCGTCAGTTCCGGTGGCAAAACGCTGCACGTTTGGCCGATCTCATCGGGTGTGCGTGAGCACGCGACGCCAACCGGAACTTTCCGGCCGCAGTGGATGGCCAAGATGTGGTTTTCGAAACAATACGATGACGCCCCGATGCCGCATTCGGTATTCTTCAACGGTGGCATTGCCACCCATGCCACACAATCGACAGGTCGCCTGGGGAGCCCCGCCTCGCATGGCTGCGTTCGCTTGGCACCGGCTGCCGCCGCTACCTTTTACGCGCTGGTCCAAAAGCATGGCCTGACATCGACCCGCATCGTGGTTCGCGGCACGCCGAAATTCCGTGATGAAGTTGCCGCCAAGCGCAATCGGATTGAAGACGCCCCGTCCAGGGTCGCATCGCGCGGCGAACGGCCAATCGGCTATGGATACAATGCTTATGCGCGCCCTGTCGCGCCCTACGGCTACGTCCAGACCTATCGACCCGCCTACGGTTATTACGCGCAGCAGCCCCGCGTCTATGAACAACGTTGGCCCGGTGATGGCCCCTCGCAGGGCGAAGTGCGATATATCCCGAGGGGTTATGTGCGCTATTAAGCGGCATTGCGCCGGGCAAAGTGACCGTTAACGTGGCCACGAAAGCGTGCGGTTACAGATCGCACGCGATTTGCTATTAGGGGCTCGGAACTTTCTGCGTCTTGGATCCATTGCCGGGTCCGGCGCTTTGAGCCGTGACACCTTGAACTGTGAGGCTTGCGTGCGATTATTCCATCTTGCAAGAGCACTCGTTTTGGTTGTTGGCCTCGGTGCTACAACCGTTAGCGAGCTTGCGGCTCAGCAGCCGGTAATGTCCGCTCAAGCGGCGCCGTCCAAACCGGCCGATCCGAAGGCTGGCGAAACCAAGACGCTGCCGACTGAGGCGCAACCCGGTTGGTTGGCGCGCCAGTGGCAGTCGTTGACAGGCTTGTTCACGAGCGGTCCAGAGCGAGGTCGCGCTGCTGGTGCCAATCCAGCTACCGGAGCGCCTCCGGCAGTCGTAACGATCAGCCAGCCCATATCGCGCGAAATCGTCGAATGGGATGAATATACCGGCCGTTTCGATGCGGTCGACCTCGTCGAAGTACGCGCGCGCGTTTCAGGGTTCCTGACGCAAGTGCATTTTACCGACGGGCAAGTGATCAAGAAGGGCGATCCGCTGTTTACGCTCGACGCCCGGCCATTCGAACGGGTGCTTGAATCGGCACAGGCCGAATTGCTCGCCGCAAAAACCAAAGTCGAAAGCACGCTGAAGGACGTCGTGCGCGGCCGCCCGTTGCTCGATCGGAAAGTGATCTCAGAGAAGGTCTATGATGATCGCGAGAATTTGAAGCGCGAGGCGGAAGCGATGGTCGTTGTAGCCGAAGCGAAGGTCAGGACCGCCGAACTCGATCTCTCGTTCACCAAGGTCGCCAGTCCGCTCGAAGGCCGCGCGAGCCGCAATCTGGTTTCGGTCGGCAACTATGTGATCGGCGGCGGTGCTGGCACGCAGACACTTTTGACGACAATCGTCACTCAGGATCCGATCCAATTCTATTTTGATCTGAGCGAAAATAACACGATCAAGTACAAGCGTCTGGTGACCGGTGGTGCGCAACGGCCGGGCGAAGCTGGCGCTACGATCGAGATCGCGCTGCCCGACGACAAGGGCTTCCCGCACATCGGCAAACTCGACTTCACCGACAACCGTCTCGACACCACGACCGGCACGCTACGTGTTCGCGCAATCCTCGATAACAAGGCGGGATTGTTCACCGCCGGCATGTTCGGCCGGGCGCGGATCGCTGGGTCGGCATTGTATCGGGCGGTGATGCTGCCTGACGATGCGATCGGCACCGACCAAGCCAACAAGTTCGTCTACGTCGTGGCCGAGGATGGCACGGTATCGCGCAAGGTGGTGACGCTGGGTCCGATCCATGCCGGCTTGCGCATCGTTCGCGTTGGTCTCAACGCCGGCGAGTGGGTGATTATCAAGGGGACCCAGCGGGCGCGTCCCGGTCAGAAGGTGAACCCGAAGCGTGAGCCACTGCAGGTGTCGAACGTGCCGGCTGATACAACGCCGCCAGCCGTGAAGCAGCAGTAATAAACAGCGGCTGCGGTCGTGAGGTAAGTGTCATGGGCTTCAGCCGCTTCTTCATCGTCCGGCCGATCTTTGCGATCGTGGTGTCGTTGTTCATCACCATCATCGGGGCCATCGCCTACACCGGCCTGCCGGTAACGCAGTTTCCCGAAATTACGCCGCCAACGATTTCCGTCAACGCGAGCTACCCCGGCGCTAGCGCGCAGACCGTCGCCGATACCGTTGCAGCGGTGATTGAGCAGGAGGTCAACGGCGTCGACGGCATGCTTTACATGTATTCCCAATCGACCAGCGACGGGTCGATGGGGCTGACGATTACGTTCGAGATTGGCACCGACATCGATAAGGCGCAGGTGTTGGTGCAAAATCGCGTCGCATCCGCAGAGCCGCGCTTACCCGACGAGGTTCGCCGCTCCGGCGTCACCGTGCGCAAGAACTCGCCGGACTTGTTGGTTGTCGTGCATCTGGTGTCGCCCGACAAGACATACGATCAAGTCTATATCTCGAACTACGCGCTGCTCAACGTGCGTGATGTGCTGTCGCGCATCGAAGGCGTCGGTGCCGTGAACCTGTTCGGCGCCCGCGAATATTCGATGCGCATTTGGCTCGATCCCGAACGGATCGCAGGGCTCGGGTTGACCGCCGAGGAAGTGATCGCGGCCTTGCGGGCGCAGAACCTGCAGGTTGCGGGCGGCTCGATCGGTGAGCCGCCGATTAAGGCGACGGGCGCATTCCAGCAGTCGCTGCAATTGAAGGGGCGGCTGAAGGAAGCCGGCGAATTCGAGGACATCATCGTAAAGTCGAGCGCCGATGGCCGCGTCGTGCGTTTGCGCGATATTGGCCGGATCGAGCTTGGTGCGCTCAATTACACAACATACGGCTATCAGGATCGCGATCCGGCCACCGTCGTCGTCATGACGCAGCAGCCCGGTTCCGACGCGCTGAAGACGGTCACCAATATCAAGAAAGCGATGGCTGAGCTGGCTACGGCCTTCCCCAAGGGGCTCGAATATCGCATCCGCTACAACCCGACCGAGTTCATCGAAGTCTCGATCCAGGAGCTGAACAAGACGATATTGGAAGCGGTGCTTCTGGTCGTGCTGGTGGTGCTGCTGTTCCTGCAAACGTGGCGGGCCACGATCATCCCGGTGGTGGCGATCCCGGTGTCGTTGATCGGCACCTGTGCGATCATGCTGGCGCTCGGGTATTCGCTCAACACGCTGACGCTGTTCGGTTTGGTGCTGGCGGTTGGCATCGTCGTCGATGACGCGATCGTTGTGGTCGAAAACGTCGAACGCAAGTTGGCGTTGGGGATGCCGCCGCTGGAAGCTGCACGGGCGACGATGGATGAAGTCGGTACCGCGCTGATCGCTATTGCTCTGGTGTTGACGGCTGTGTTCATTCCAACGGCATTTGTGCCGGGAATCACCGGTCAATTTTACCGGCAGTTCGCGATGACGATTGCGACGGCAACGCTGATCTCGGCGTTCGTGTCGCTGACGTTGTCGCCGGCATTGGCCGCGATTTTGTTCAAACCACACGGCGCGCAAGAAACGTCGCGCTTCAACATCATGCGCATCCTTGTTGCGCCGATGCACCTGCTGTTCAAAGGCTTCAATATTGCGTTCGGTGCGCTCGAGCGTGGCTATGCGCGGCTGGTGCGCGGACTGATCCGGATCTCGGGCGTGATGCTGTTGATCTACGTCGGATTGATCGGGCTCGCGGTCTGGCTGGTGCAGCACACGCCGACGGGGTTCATCCCGGCGCTTGATCGCGGCATCGTCATCGCCTCGTTGCAGTTGCCGGCTGGCGCATCGCTGGAACGGACCGACGAGGTGATGCGGCGCGCCAACGAAATAATCCTGTCGACGCCGGGCATTGCTTTCACGTCCGGCTTCACCGGGCGGTCGGGTGCGACATTCACCAATGCGACCAATGCTGCCGCCATGTTTATCGTACTCGATGACTTTGACGTGCGCGCTAAGAAAGATCAGACGGTGCAGAAGTTGGCCGCCGAATTGCGGCAGCGTCTATCGGTGATTCAAGAGGCACAATCGCTGGTGTTCGTGCCGCCGCCGGTTCGCGGCATCGGCGCTGCATCGGGCTATTCGATCCGGTTGCAGGATAAGGGGGGGCTTGGTTCCGACGACTTCTCGCGGGTCGCCAACGAATTCATCCAGGCGTTGAACCAGACGCCCGGACTGAACAACGCATTCACGACGTTCCAGACGGTGACGCCGCAAATCTTCGTCGATGTCGATCGCACTAAGGCGCAGATGTTGCGAGTGCCGATCGGTAACATTTTCGAGGCACTGCGGATCTACATGGGGTCGGCCTACGTCAACGATTTCAACATGTTCGGCCGCACTTATCGGGTGACAGCGCAGGCCGATGGCAATTTCCGGCTCGATCCCGACAATGTCGCACGCATCAAGGTGCGCAATACCGATGGCCAGATGGTGCCGTTAGGTTCGCTCGTGACGTTCAAGGAGGTCGCCGGTCCTGACCGGGTGCCGCGATACAACTTGTTCCCAACGGTCGAGATCAATGGCCAGGGTGCGACTGGCGTTTCATCGGGCCAGGCGCTCGATATGGTGTCGCAGGTTGCCGCCCGCGTACTGCCCGACGGTGTCGGCTACGAGTGGACGGATTTGTCGTTCCAGGAAAAGCGGGCGGGCCGGACCGGCTACTACATCTTCATGCTGTCGGTGTTGTTCGTGTTCCTGGCGCTGGCGGCCCAGTACGAAAGCTGGTCGTTGCCGCTCGCGATCATGCTGATCGTGCCCATGTGCCTGTTGTCGGCGGTGTTCGGTGTTTGGCTGCACGGCTTTGATATCAATATTCTGACGCAGATCGGCTTCGTCGTCCTCATCGGCTTGGCGGCAAAGAACGCGATTTTGATTGTCGAGTTCGCCAAGCAATTGGAAGAGCAAGGGCGTGATCGCATCGCGGCTGCGGTCGAGGCGTCGCAAATGCGGTTGCGGCCAATCCTGATGACGTCACTCGCATTTACGCTTGGCGTCATTCCGCTCTACATCGCGCAAGGGGCCGGGGCCGAATTGCGCATCGCACTCGGGACCGCAGTGTTCTGGGGGATGATCGGTGTGACCTTGTTCGGGCTACTGTTCACGCCGGTGTTCTATGTGGTGATCCGTGGCTTCGGCGAGCGTCACGCCAATCGGAAGAAAGACGTTTCGCCGCCCGCAGATGGCGTGATGCCGGTGCCGGGTGAATGAGTGATCCAACGGGGAGTGCTTCACAATTGAGGGTTGCGGGGCTTTTGGTTCCGGCGATCGCGACAGTGTGCGCATTGGGGTTGCTACTGGGGCTCGGCACATGGCAGTGGAACCGCAAAGCGTGGAAGGAAGAGCTCGTCGCAACCATCACGTCGCGGTCGACGGCGGCGCCAATCGATGCGGCGGCGTTCGCCCAACTCAAATGCGAACCGCAAGAGATGGTGGGCTTGGCCCTGTCATGCGACTACACCAGCGTCCGCCTGCCGGGCGTGTTCGATCTCACCAACGAACGGCATGTCTATACCGGCATCGATAAGCCTGCGGGTGGCGGCATAGGAGGCCAAGGTTTCTGGATCATGACGCCGTTCCGGATCGCTGGCACCGGGCAAACAATCGCGGTCAATCGCGGGTTTGTGCCAGAGACGCGCAAGGCACCGGCGAGCCGTTCGGAAGGTCAATTGTCAGGTGAACTAACTTTCACCGGTTTGATCCGGTCCGCCGAGCCGCGGGCAACCTTCACGGGTGCCAATGACCCGGCCAAGAATTTTTGGTATGTGCGCAATCCGGCGGAACTGTATCCCGCGACCGGCGACGTCAAAATCGAGCGGCCGCAACTCTATCTCGACTGGCTGTCGCCGATCCCGCCTGGCGCCTTGCCGCAGCCGACCGCCGGTCGCGTCAACATCCCGAACCGGCATCTGGAGTATGCGCTGACGTGGTGGGCGCTGGCTGTTACGCTTTTAGGCGTTTTTGGCGTATTTGCAGTGGGCCGGCTGCGTGGTTAGTTGATTGATGAATTTGAGTAACTTCAAAAAAACCATCTTGTTAGCGAAGATAACACCCGATCGTTCATTACTTGTTCGCGAGGCCGGCTCCCTCTAATCTGCTTGGGATAGATTTTCGCTGTATCATGCAAGGTTTCTCGATTGAAATATGTATCGACGCGCGGTTTAGCGCCAACTTTGGGCTTTGAGGATGTGCTGCTTGCGGGACTTGCTCGCGATGGCGGGCTGTACGTGCCCGAGACGTGGCCACAGCTCTCGGCGAAAACCATATCGGGCTTTGCCGGCCGGCCGTTCCACGAGGTTGCCGTCGAAGTCATCGAGCCGTTCACCGGCGGCTCGTTTTCGCGCGCCGAGCTGACGGCGATGGCAAAAGCTGCCTATGCCTCGTTTGGTCATCCAGCGGTGACGCCGCTCGTCCAAATTGATCGCGATACCTGGGTGCTGGAACTATTCCACGGGCCGACACTCGCCTTCAAAGACGTGGCGATGCAACTTCTTGCCCGGATGATGGATCACGTTCTCGAAAAGCGCGGCGAACGGGCAACCATTGTCGGCGCAACTTCGGGTGACACCGGAGGGGCTGCCGTCGAAGCATTTCGTGGCTCGAAACGTGTCGACGTCGTCATTCTATTTCCGGAGGGCCGCGTATCCGATGTGCAGCGCCGGATGATGACGACGGCTGCCGAGCCGAATGTGCATGCGGTCGCCATCAAAGGCACGTTCGATGATTGTCAGGCGCTGGTAAAGGGAATGTTCAATCATCACGCGTTCCGGGATGAGGTGCGATTGTCCGGCGTCAACTCCATCAACTGGGCGCGCATCGTCGCCCAGGTGACGTACTACTTCGTGGCAGCGGCAGCACTTGGCGCGCCGCACCGTCGCATCTCATTCGCGGTGCCGACGGGCAACTTCGGCGATATCCTTGCGGGCTATGCTGCCAAGCGTATGGGATTGCCGATCGACCAGTTGATCATTGCCGCCAACAGTAATGACATTCTGCCTCGCGCGATTGAAACCGGCATCTATGAGACACGCGGCGTGCACGTTACATCGTCGCCGTCGATGGACATTCAGGTGTCGTCGAATTTCGAACGCTATCTGTTCGAGGCGTCCGGGCGTGATGCGGCGCTGATCCGCAATCAGATGGCGAACCTTGCGCAATCCGGCCGTTTTGAGATCGGATCGGCGGCGAAGCCGCTGCAGGCCGAGTTTGCAGGCACCGCCGCCTCGGAGGCGGACGTCGCCGATGCGATCAAGCGGACGCTGGCTTCGAGCGGCTACACTGTCGATCCGCATACGGCGTGCGCCGTGGTCGCGGCTGACCGAAGCGCTCGGGCGGGCAATGGCGCGATGATCATTCTGGCGACCGCTCATCCAGCCAAATTTCCAGATGCAATGGAGGCTGTAACCGGCGTTCGGCCACAACTGCCTCGGCGCCTGTCGAACCTTATGACGGCGCCTGAGAAATACGACACGATTGCTAACGACGCCGCAGAAATTGAAAAATACGTCAGGACCCGCGCGCGCGCGGTTCGTCAGGGGGCCGCGTGATTTTACCGGCGGGCACCGAGCTCACCACGTTGCCGAATGGCGTGCGGATCGTATCGCACGTGATGCCGCATCTTGAGACGATCGCGCTCGGGGTCTGGATCGCGACTGGCGCCAGACATGAGACCGATGCCGAGCATGGCATATCGCACTTGCTCGAACATATGGCGTTCAAGGGAACGGCCAAACGCACGGCACGTGCGATCGCCGAGGAAATCGAGCAGGTCGGCGGCGATCTGAACGCGGCGACGAGTTTGGAGATGACGGCGTATTACGCCCGCGTACTCAAAGGTGACGAAGAGTTGGCGCTCGAAATTTTGGCCGACATTCTGCGCCAGAGCCTGTTCACTCCGGAGGATCTCGTTCGCGAAAAAGAAGTCATTCTGCAAGAGATCGCCGGCATCAAGGATAGCCCGGAAGAACTCGCCTACGAGTTCATTCAGGAGGCCGCCTACCCCGGCCAGCCGGTCGGCCGCCCCATTATTGGGACGCCAGCTAGCGTCAATGCAATTACCGCCGAAAATCTACGAGGGTTTCTGGCTGACCACTATCGCGGCCCGCACGTGGTGATCTCGGCTGCGGGTGCAGTCGACCATGCACGGCTTGCTCGCCATGCTACAGCCCTATTTGGTTCGCTCAGTGGGCAGTCGCAGCAACAGGGGAAGGGTGCTGCGTATCAAGGCGGTGTGCGTCATTCCGTAAAGTCGTTTGAACAAAGTCATCTGTTAACCGCATTTCACGGCCCTTCCTATCGCGACGCCGCGTTTTATCCAGCCCAGGTTCTGTCTGGCGTTTTGGGTGGCGGCATGTCCTCGCGTTTGTTCCAGGACGCGAGAGAGAATCGTGGCCTGTGTTATTCGATTTATTCGACCGTGTGGGGACTTGCCGACACGGGGATATTTGCTATTCACGCAGCGACTGGCGCCGACATGATGGCCGAACTGATCGATGTTGTGGGGACGGAGTTCCACCGGATGGCGGCAGAGCAGGCACCCGAGCGGGAAGTCATGCGGGCCAAGGCGCAGCTGAAGGCTGGCCTGCTGATGGGGCTGGAAAGCTGTTCAGCCCGGGCCGAACAGATGGCGCGTCAGTTGCTTATTGCTGGCCGGCTCATACCGTATGAGGAAATCATCGCACGCGTCGATGATGTGACGCCGGAGAAAATACGGATGCTGGCCGAGCAGCTCCTGACGACCAGCGCGCCCTCGGTGGCGGTTGTGGGGGCTGGTAAGAAATCGAAGCGGTTTGCCGATACCGCCGCGAAAATCGGTGCGGGCTACGAGAAATTTTCCCTAGCGGCGGTCGTGTGAGGGGCTGACTGAATGGCTTTTCTGCGCAGCGGTTTGATCGGTGAAATCCAGCCTCACGTTCAGGGCCGTGGCGTATACCTGCGCCCGCCGGCGCCGAGCGACTATCCTGCCTGGGCCGAGTTGCGCAACCGCAGCCGCGATCATCTGGTCCCTTGGGAGCCGCAGTGGTCGCGCGACGAGTTGTCCAGATCCGCATATCGCCGCCGGTTGCGGCACTATCATCGCGAGATGAAAGAAGATCTTGGCTATGCGTTTTTCATTTTTCGTGACGCTGATCACGAATTGCTCGGTGGCCTGACACTCAGCAATGTTCGTCGAGGAGTGACGCAGGCCGTATCGCTCGGCTATTGGCTCGGTGCGCCACACGTTAGGCGCGGCGTGATGCGAGAAGCAGTGTCAGCGGTCGCCACGTTTGCGTTCGACGAGCTCAAATTGCATCGCATGGAAGCCGCCTGCCTGCCGCACAATCACGGATCCGTCCGGGTGCTCGAACAGAACGGATTTCAACACGAAGGATTAGCGCGGCGCTATCTGAAGATTGATGGCATTTGGCGTGATCATCTTCTATTTGCGTTGTTGAGTGATGATTCCCGCGGATTGCCGCTGGCGGCAAGGAATACGCGGACATGAAACACCGGCTGCGAGCACGAACTGCCAACATCGAATGGTGCAGCCGGAGCTTGGCTGCTGTGGCTACGTGTGTTCGCGCGATCGCGGCGGCGTTATGTTTGTTCGTCGTCCATTCCGGCTCGGCTTACGCGCTGACTGCAACCCCTATCCCAGCCGACCAGGATCGCATTGAAATTACCGCGTTCGGCGAGTTGTTCGAAGGTCGCGGAGACAGTTTGCAGGTGGAAACGGCAGCTGGCGCCGACGGCGTCCCCGGCCGCATGTCGGTGCGCGCCACAACCGCTGGCACCAACCCGAACTGGGTGGCGTTCGCGCTGACCAACCCCAGCAATAAACCGATTGAACGCTGGGTAACTGCCGAGCGCTACAGCGCCATTGGCTCGGGTGTGATTTGGCCCGATCTTGATGCGCGCCGCGTCGAAGCGCTGACGCCCTCGCTCGGCTATCTGCCCGATCGGATCAAGAGCGATCGCGCCGACATCTTCCGTATCACTCTCGACCCAGGTCAGACGGTGACCTACGTCGCCGAGTTGTCGAACGACCGGTTCGCGCGGATCTATTTGTGGAAGCCGCTCGACTACGAAGTGAAGGCGCGCGATCGCCAGCTATTGAACGGAATTCTGCTCGGTATCACCGGCCTGCTCGCGGTATTTCTGACAGCGGTGTTTGCTGCCAACCACAAGGCGATCTTCCCATCCGCGGCGCTGCTGACGTGGTGCGTGCTTGGTTACCTGTGTGTCGATTTTGGCTTCTTCCACAAGCTGTTCCAATTGAAGCCTGAAGACAATGCCGTCTATCGCGCCGCGACCGAGGCCGCGATGGCGGCTAGTTTCGTCATCTTCCTGCACACGTTCCTTCGAATAGGATCGTGGCATGGCTTCATCCGGATGATGATGGGCGTGTGGATGGTCGGGCAGCTGGCATTGGTTGCTGTGGCGGTGGTCGATCCAAGACTGGCTGCGAGTTTTGCACGCATGTCGTTTGCCGGTATCGGCATTGCGGGCGGACTGCTTACGATGTTTTTAGCGTTGCGAGGGCAGGACCGGGCGCTGGCGATGGTGCCAACGTGGATGCTGCTGCTGGTGTGGATATTCGGTGCCGGCGTCGTGGTGACCGGACGGCTGTCCGGCGACATCGCGGTTTCCGGTTTGATGGCCGGACTGGTGATGCTGATTGTACTGGTCGGGTTTACCGTCACGCAATTTGCATTCCGAACGCTGGAGCCGCTGTACGGGGCGTCGCCCAATGAAATGCAGTTGCGCTCGGAGGCTGTTGAGAGTGCGGGCGCTGCAACCTGGGAATGGGTTGCCCGGCGCGAGGAAGTCAGAATTTCGCCGTTCGTTGAGGCAGCGCTCGGGCTGAACGCTGGCGAACTGTCGTGCAAGGTCGACGATTTCGTGAAGCACGTGCACTCGGCCGATCGCGAGCGCTTCAAATTGCTTTTGTGGTCGACCAAGGAAAAAAACGGCGGTGCGCTGCGCAGTGAATTCCGCATGCGTCACGCGGATAATTCCTACCGCTGGTTCGAGCTCGATGCCGCAAGCGTGCCAGGCGCCGATCGCCGTGTCCTGCGCTGCGTGGGCTTGATGCGCGACGTCACCGATCAAAAGCGTTCGCAAGAGCGACTGATGCACGATGCTGTGCACGATAGCCTGACGGGACTACCAAATCGCGCATTGTTCCTCGACCGATTGGGCACCGCCGTCGCGCGCGCCAAGTCGGAAAGCCAAATCCATCCGACGCTGGTCTTCATCGACCTCGATAAATTCAAGAGCGTCAATTCATCGTTTGGTCTGATCGTTGGCGACAGCTTGCTGCTGACAGTCGCGCGCCGCCTCTCGCGGCATCTGACGCCGTTGGATACGCTGGCGCGCGTCGGCGGCGATCAGTTCGCGCTTTTGTTGTTGACCGAACAGGACCCGCGCGAACTCGCGATGCTGGCCGAGCGGGTCCGCCGCAGCCTGCGCTCGCCGATCAAGATCGCCGGCCAAGATATCGTGCTCACCGCATCGATCGGGATTGCCGCGTTCGGCTCGCACGACATGAATGCGGAGGATCTGTTGAAAGATGCCGAGATGGCCATGTACCGCGCCAAGCGCAGCGGTTCGGACCGGATCGAGATCTTCCGGCCTGAAATGCGCGCCGACCGCGACGACCGCGTGACGATCGAAAGTGATTTGCGCACGGCGATCGAGAAGAAGCAGTTGCGCGTCGTCTACCAGCCGATCATTTCGCTGCCGACGGAAGAACTCGCAGGGTTCGAAGCACTGGTGCGCTGGGATCATCCCAAGCACGGCCTGCTCAATCCGGCGGAGTTCGTGCCGGTCGCCGAAGAGAGCGACCTGATCGTCAAGCTTGGCTCCTACGTGTTGTCGATGGCGGCCGGTGAAGCTGCCCGTTGGCAAAAGGAATTGCCTCGCGCCGAAAATCCGTTGTTCGTGAGCGTGAACGTCTCGAGCCGTCAGCTCTTCCGTCAGGATTTGATCCAGGAGATTCGTCACATCCTCGGGCGAAATCTGGTGCCACCGGGATCGCTGCGCCTTGAAGTCACCGAGAGCCTGGTGATGGAAAACCCCGAGCAGGCGATCGAGATTCTCGAATGGCTACGGGCGGCGGGTGCGTTGCTTTCCATGGATGATTTTGGCACCGGTTATTCGTCGTTGGCCTATCTGCAACGGTTCCCGTTCGATACAGTGAAGATCGACAAGGATCTCGTCCAGGGTGCCAATGCCGACGGCACCGGCTCGCCAATTGTTCGCTCGATCGTGGCTCTGGCACATGAGCTCGGGCGCAAGGTTGTTGCGGAAGGCGTCGAGCGGGCCGAGGACGTTGGCTTCTTGCGTTCGATCGGATGCGAGTATGCGCAAGGGTTCTATTACGGCGAGCCGATGCCGGAACGTGACGTTATGTCGATGTTGCGGGTGATCCGGAAATCGGAACGCAAGTTGCAACGGCGTGGATATTTCCGGACCAAGCCGAAGCCCGTGGCCCCTGCGGTCGATGAAGGGGCGCTGGCGGCGGAGGCACGGGCCAAGGCGCGCCGGCCGGTCAAGCAGGGTGGTGGCGGGCCAAAACCGGCGCCAGGTTCGCCCGAAGCGGTGGCCGCTCAACTCAAGGCTGGCGATGCACCGTTTAATGGCGCGGTGCGACCGCGCATTGGCGGCGACCTGCCGGGTGCTGCTGTCCGGTTACGTCCGCGCAATCAGCCCCCTGTGAGGGAACCAGCGCGCGCACCGGAAATGGCCCCGCCGCAAAATCGAACGGCGCCACCGATGCGAAACAATGCTCCACAGATGCAGCCGGCGACTGGGCGGCCGGTAACCGCCCCCGCCCGGCCCAATCCACCGCCGGGCAACGCACAACAGTTCGAGGCAGCGCGTCAATTGGCCAATCAGGCCTATCATCCGGCGCCAAATTATCCGCAGCCGGTGCATCCGTATGTGACCGCGCAACCGGCACAGCCGCCACGCTCGCCGGCACCGGTCAACAACCATGCCCCGCCGCCAAATCTCGAAGGGTTGCCGCCAGCGATCGCTGCCAGCATCGCCAAACTGGCCGGCATGAGTGATCCGACGGGGCGCCCCGACGCGCCGCAGCCGTCGCCGGTTCCCAAAAAAGTCATCGGCCGGTAGGCTGATCGCGGCGAGTTATTTCGGTGTGTTGCGGAACGCCCCTAATAGCCGCGCTATGAACCAGATCGGGATGACGACGACGGCACCGATCAGGAAATAGTTGATAAGCCCGCGGAACGCGCCAAAACCCATGTTGTAGATATTCTGGATCAGCATTTCGAGGCGATAAAGGATATCGGGCGGCGAGATGTTGAGTGCCTGCAGTACGATGCCGACGACGATCGAGAGGATGACGAGACGGACCAGCACGCCCACCGGGTTGCCACCGAAAAAATGTTCACGGTCCATCGTTTGGTATCCTCCAATATCGTGTCGTCAATCGGTCGCGCCGACCAACCCTAAGGCTTTGCGGTACCATAACTCGCCGCTCAACGCGACTAGACGTGTTTGTTGCGTAGGTAAGGTGAAAACAAGTGGGCGTGATCGCCAAATCAAAGCGCGTTAAACCAGCGGTGCGGCAACTCTTGCCGCAGGTGTTTGAGAGCTGGTTTTCAGATCGCGGCTGGGTGCCCCGGCCGCATCAGTTGGCGCTGCTCGATCACGCGCACGCAGGTCGCTCGACCCTCTTGATCGCGCCGACTGGTGCCGGCAAAACGCTCGCCGGATTTCTGCCGAGCCTTGTCGATCTGACGACCGGCCAGACAAGAGTTCCCGAAGGCGCCGGTCTGTACACGCTTTATATGTCGCCGTTGAAAGCGTTGGCGATCGATGTGGCGCGCAATCTGACGCAGCCGGTTGCCGATATGGGGCTGCCGATCCGCATCGAGACGCGCACCAGCGATACATCAGTGGCGAAACGCTCGCGGCAACGCACCAAGCCGCCTGAGATTTTGCTAACGACGCCCGAACAAATCGCACTTCTGCTGAGCCACGAAGACGCGCATTTCCTGTTCCGCGATCTCAAGTTCGTGATCCTCGATGAGCTTCACGCGTTGGCCGGTTCCAAGCGCGGCGACTTGCTCGCCTTGGGGCTTTCTCGATTGCGCACGCTGGCGCCGGGCTTGATCACGATCGGTCTGTCGGCGACGGTGGCGAGACCATCCGAGTTGCAAGCCTATATCGTTTCGCAATCGATGCCACATGATCGCACGATGCTCGGCGATCTCGTGGTGACGGCGGGCGGTGCCAAGCCGCATATCACGATCCTGGAAACCGACGAGCCATTGCCGTGGTCGGGGCATACCGCGCGTTATGCTGTCACGCAGATTTACGAAACACTGAAAACTCACAAGCTATCGTTGCTGTTCGTCAACACGCGCAGTCAAGCAGAGATCTTGTTCCAGGAACTTTGGCGGGCGAACGAGGACAACTTGCCGATCGCCCTGCATCACGGCTCGCTCGACGCGACTCAGCGACGGCGCGTCGAGGCGGCGATGGCCGCGGGCAAGTTGAAAGCGGTGGTGTGCACCTCGACGCTCGATCTCGGCATCGACTGGGGCGACGTCGATCTGGTCATCAATGTCGGGGCGCCGAAAGGTGCTAGCCGTTTGATCCAGCGGATCGGCCGTGCCAATCACCGTCTCGACGAGCCGTCGCGCGCCATCCTCGTTCCCGGCAACCGGTTCGAAGTACTGGAATGCCGGGCGGCGCTCGATGCGGCGGAAGCCAATGTGCAGGATGTCCAGTTGGTACGCTCGGGCACGCTCGATGTGCTCTGTCAGCACGTGATGAGCGTCGCCTGCAGTGCGCCGTTCGCGCCAACGGCATTGTACGAAGAAGTGCGTTCCGCCGCACCCTATTGCGCGTTGACCCGTGCCGACTTTGATCGTGCCGTCGATTTTGTCTCGACCGGAGGTTACGCGTTGCGCTCGTATGAGCGATATGCACGATTGCGCCCGGCCGATGATGGCCGGCTGCGCATTTCACATCCACGGCTCGCCCAGCAGCATCGGATGAACATCGGCACCATTGTCGACAGCGAGATGCTCAAGGTTCGTTTGATTGGACGTGGTCAGCGCGCGCCATCTGCAAACGGACGGCCGGGCGGGCGTGGCAAACCGCTGATGGGCGGCCGTGTGTTGGGGGAGATGGACGAGTGGTGGGCCGGTGAGATGACACCCGGCGACACGTTCGTATTCGCAGGCGAGATCCTGCGCCTCGAAGGCGTGAAAGACAGCGAGGTCTATGTCACCCGAAGCAACGCGCGCAATCCGAAGGTGCCGAGCTATTCCGGTGGCAAGTTTCCCTTGTCGACGCATCTAGCGAGCCGGGTGCGCGCGATACTCGCCGACAGCTCTTCGTGGCCCGATTTACCATTGCCGGTGCGCGAGTGGCTTGGCCTTCAGGCGATCAAATCGGCACTGCCGACCGCCACCGAAGTGCTCGTCGAAACCTTCCCGCGCGAGGACCGTCATTATCTTGTCGTGTATCCGTTCGAGGGGCGGCTGGCACACCAGACACTCGGCATGCTGCTGACCCGCCGGCTGGAACGTGCCCGGGCCCGGCCGCTAGGGTTCGTCGCCAACGATTACGGTTTGTCGGTGTGGGCGGCCGGTGATCTATCGGCGATGATCGCCGATGGGCGTCTCGACCTCGATAAGCTGTTCGCCGAGGACATGCTGGGCGATGATCTGGAAGCCTGGTTGGCCGAAAGTTCGTTGATGAAGCGCACATTCCGCGCGTGCGCGGTGATCGCGGGGTTGATCGACCGGCGGCACCCTGGCATGGAGAAATCCGGCCGGCAGCTAACGGTTTCGACCAACCTGATTTACGATGTGTTGCGCCAGCACGATCCGCATCACATTCTGCTGGAAGCGGCGTGGGCGGATGCGGCAACGGGGCTGTTGGATATTCGCCGCTTGGCCGAATTTCTCGCTCGTGTGAGAGGTAATATAAATCATCACGCCCTGAGTCGGGCGTCGCCATTGTCGGTGCCGATTTTGCTGGAGATCGGCCGGGTGTCGGTGTTGGCCAGCGGCGGGGACAGTCTCTTGCGCGAGGCATCAGAAGCGCTGATCGCGGAGGCGATGGGGGAATAGAAATGCTGGAATTGAAGCCCGAACGTTTCGGTTTGCAAGATTTCAACTCGCAGCCGATATCGCTGTGTGGCAAGTCGTTCATCGCCGATCAGGCCGGTGCGCTTTATTGGCACGCTGAAAAGACGCTGATCATCACCGATTTGCATCTGGAGAAGGGCTCGTCCTATGCCCGTCGCGGCTGCATGTTGCCGCCCTACGACACACGCCAAACACTGATGCGCCTGGCCGAAACGATTGACCGTTACAACGTCGATACCGTGATCGCGCTCGGTGACAGCTTGCACGATGCCGGAGCCGGCGATCGGATCGGCCGCGATGACCTCGATATTCTGCACATCATGCAGGAGGACCGGCGTTGGATATGGGTGACTGGCAACCACGATCCAGCGCTGGGTAAGAAATTCGGCGGCGAGGTGGTCGACGAGTTGGATCTGTGCGGGCTCAAGCTGCGTCATATTCCGAGCCAGGGCCGCGTCACGCACGAGATCGCCGGCCACATGCATCCGGCGGCCAAATTATCGCTCTATGGCAGTTCACTCCGGCGTCCGTGTTTTGTCGGCAATGGCTTGCGATTGGTGTTGCCCGCATTCGGGGCGTTCGCCGGTGGCCTCAACGTCCTCGACGAGGCGTTTGTGCCGCTGTTCGGCGATGATGGACTGTCGGTCTGGATGCTCGGGCAAGAAGGGCTCTATCCAGTGGCAACGCGGCAGTTGCGGGGGGATTGAGGGAGCGCGCACCGAACGATGGACGACCCGGCCGCCGGTGTATAACCTCTCTCCTTGTCGTCATCGAGTTCGTCAACGAGAAGCCTGCGTTTCGAGAGAGTTCGGATCATGAGCCTACGTCACCTCATGTCTGTGGGCGCTGTGGCGTTGTGCTTGGCCACGCCGGTGGTGGCTGCGTCCAACTCAGGTTATGGCCGTGGCGGCAAGATCAAGGAATTCGCATCCGAAGTTGATAGGCACAACTCAAGTGGCGAGTTGTTCCGCATCAAAGGGCGTTGCCAGTCTGCTTGCACTATGTTTTTGGTGGTCCGCAATTCATGCGTCGAGCCCAGTGCGCGACTGCTGTTTCACGCCGGGACGGATGCTGCCGCCACCAGCCGTATGATGAACTCCTATAACTCGAGCTTGCAGGGCTATCTGACCGCACGCGGTGCGATGAAGGATCGGACGTTTTTCGCCATATCGGGCGCCGATATCATCAGTAAGTTCGGATACCGGTCGTGCCCAAAGTAGGGCCCTGACGTCTTTTCGGGTCAGTTCCCGAAATCCTAGGGAAATCGGTAATTTTCCTCGCTGAACAAAAGTGCAACAGCTCTTGCCCTCGGGCGTTTTCCCCGCCATATAGCGGTTGGGGAAGTTGGCTGCGGACGTGTCTCTCGCCAACCGGGTCAGGACCGGAAGGTAGCAGCCCTAACGAGCCGGATATGGGTCGTTGGTCAGCTTCCTCATTTTGCTTATCTCGCGCCGCGTGAGCTCACTTGCCGCCGGCCCTTCCGCAGCAATGAGGCGGCCAAGGCAGCATGGCGAAAAAGACACCGGACGCAACCGAGACGGGAAAGCCACCAGAGCCTGAGGCTCCGGCGAAACCGTATGTCGTGCTCGCGCGCAAATACCGGCCTGAAACGTTCGACGATCTGATCGGGCAGCAGGCCATGGTCCAGACGCTGGAGAATGCGTTCAAGGCCGACCGGATTGCGCAGGGCTACATGCTCACAGGTGTACGCGGCGTCGGCAAGACGACGACGGCACGTATCCTCGCGCGCGCGCTTAATTACTCAAAGCCCGGACTGCCTGATCGCCCAACGGTTACAATGGACGGCTACGGCGTGCATTGCGCCGAGATTATCGCCAGCCGCCATCCTGATGTCGTCGAAATGGACGCGGCGTCGAACACCGGCGTCGATAATATGCGCGAGATTATCGAGAGCGCGCGCTACCGGCCGTTGATGGCGCGCACCAAAGTGTTCATCATCGACGAAGTCCATATGCTGTCGAAGGGCGCGTTCAACGCGCTGTTGAAGACGCTCGAAGAACCGCCGGCGCATGTGAAGTTCATTTTCGCGACGACCGAAATCCGCAAGGTGCCGGTAACGGTGCTGTCGCGTTGTCAGCGGTTCGATTTGCGGCGTGTCGAAATTCCGGAATTGTCGAAGCATTTCGCGCGCATCGCGACGGCTGAAGGGGCAACTGCCGACGCCGATGCGTTGACGCTTGTCGCTCGTGCCGCCGAAGGCTCGGTGCGCGATGGCTTGTCGATCCTCGATCAGGCGATCGCGATGGGGTCGGGGAAGGTCACGGCGACCGCTGTTCGTGCGATGCTGGGCCTAGCCGACCGCAGCCGGATTCTCGATCTGCTTGACGATATGCTCGCGGGCAAAACGGCGTCAGTCTTGGAGCGGTTCGCGAGCTTGCATTTAGCGGGAGCCGAGCCGGTGCAAGTGCTGGCCGATCTGGCAGATGCCGTGCACATCACGACGCGGATGAAGGTCGCTGGTGAAGCAGGGGCCGGCGAAGCGTTGTCATCGGACGAGAAGAAGCGGTCGGCGGCGTTGGCCGGGCAGCTGTCGCTCAACCTGCTGACGCGCGCCTGGCAGATGCTGCTGAAGGGCATCGAGGAAGCCGGCCGTGCGCCGAGCCCGCTCGCTGCCGCCGAGATGGTACTGATCCGGCTTTGTCACACCGCTGATTTGCCAACGCCAGACGAAATAATCCGGACGTTGGGCGGGGCTGTACCGGTGCCGCGCGGCAATCGTGCGCAAGCGCCAGATGGCCATGAGCCCGAACAGCGCGCGCCGCTCAATTCAACGCCGGTTGCGGCCCCTGTCGCCGGATCGAATGCGCCGGGCAACGAACCGCAGCCCTATTCGTTCTCTGACGTGGTTGATCTTGTTGGCCGCTACCGCGATGCGCGTCTGAAGTTGCACCTTGAAGATCAAGTGAGCTTGCTCAGGTTCGAGCCCGGCCACATCGAAATCGCGCTGCTCGATGGCGCGCCAGCAGGCCTTGCCGGCGAGCTTGGCGAAAAGCTGACGAAGTGGACGGGCCGGCGCTGGGTGGTCTCGGTCGGTCGCGGGCAAGGTGAGCCGCCGGTCGGCGACGTGCGGCGCGCCGCGGACGCTGCCAAGCTTGCCGATGTCAAAGCGCATCCAGCGGTCGCAGCCGTTCTGGCGGCCTTCCCCGAAGCCGAAATCAAAGCCGTGCGACCCTTGCCGCCGCGCCGCAAACGAAGCGAACAAGCCTGAAGGAGTGACGCCGTGAAAGACATCATGGGCATGATGAAGCAACTCGGCCAGATGCAGAGTCGCATGCAGACGATGCAGGAAGAATTAGCGCTGGCCGAGGTGCCGGGCCAGTCGGGTGGCGGCCTTGTCAGTGTCATGCTCGACGGCAAGGCAAGCCTCAAGCGCATCAAGATCGATCCGAGCTTGATGAAAGCTGAGGAGGTGGAAATCCTCGAGGATCTGATCATTGCTGCGATCGGTGACGCCAAGGTCAAGGTCGAGGATATGCTGCAAGCCAAGATGCAGGACGTGACCGGCGGTTTGCCGCTGCCGCCCGGCCTCAAACTGTTTTGATCCGAGACATCGATGGCTAAACAGACGGCTGGGCCCGAGATCGAGCGGCTCATTCAATTGCTCTCGCGCCTGCCCGGATTGGGCCCCCGATCCGGCCGTAAGGCGGCGCTCGCGTTGTTGAAACGCCGGCAAGATCTGCTGGTGCCGTTGGCGCAGGCGATGACCAACGCCGCCGACAAGCTGATGGAATGCCCGACGTGCGGCAATATCGATACGGTATCGCCGTGCACGATTTGCCAGGACGCGCGACGTGATCCGCATTTGATCGTGGTCGTCGAGGAGATCGGCGATCTCTGGGCGTTGGAGCGAGCTGGCGTCGTCAACGCGCGCTATCATGTATTGGGTGGGCACTTATCACCACTCGATGGTGTCGGCCCGGAAAAGCTCAACATCGCGAGCCTTCTCACGCGCGTCGCGTTGGGCGAGGTGCGCGAAGTGCTGTTGGCGCTCAATGCCACCGTCGAGGGCCAGTCGACGGCGCATTACGTCGCCGAGCAACTGGAGGATGCCAGCACCGGCACTCCGGTTGCGATCTCGCGTCTTGCCCAAGGCGTGCCGGTGGGCGGTGAACTTGACTATCTTGACGAAGGCACGCTTGCCGCCGCGATCAAATCCCGGCGTCGCGTCTGAGCGAGCGCCCCGTCGTTCTACGGCGTTGGCGGGGTCATCAAGTAGATCAGTGGCACGTCCGGGCCTTTAATGCCCGCGAAGGTCTTGCTGATATTTACCGGCAGGCGGCGTGTCGATGCATTGGCGTACTGCTCCGCGAATTTGACACAGCCTATGTCGGCCGCGTCGCAAATTGTCAGCAGGCCCTCGCGTTCGATGCGGGATTTGGAGATCCATGGCGATTGATCGAGAGCGAAGTGAGTGAACTCGTGCGGTGCTGACGGTCCATAAAACGGCTGCGCAATGGAATATTTTTCCGAACCGGCGACGATGCGTAGCGGCGTTTTGAAGGTTTCCAGCCAAAGAGCGGCGGCGTCACGCGTTGCAATATCGCTGACATCGGATGTGCCCTTCACCTGGAGATAGAACGAAACGGCTGCAATGCCTGGCGAGGCAAGAAGGGCGGCGCACAACACGATTACGACAGCGCGCGCAACGCCAGCGACCGTCGCACGAGTGATCGTCGTCTCCATCGCCAGCATGATCAAAAGTGGCAGCATGAAGAAAGCCGGGATGAGAAAGCCGATTGAAATTTTCACGTAGCCAGCGATCCCCAAGATCACGGTCGCAACCGCTGGCCCGGCGGCGAGGATCACCAACCATCGGCGGTCAGGCGTCAACAGCTTGCGCCATGCACCTGGATCAAGCGCGGGGTTCGCGCGCCGCAATGCGGAAACCAAAATGACCACCGGAACAATGTTGAGTGCGATGCCGGCGATCGCTGTGCCTGCGGCCTTCTGGAAGCTTGAGGCCCAGGCAAAACCGGTTTTGCCAAGTGCATATCTGATCGGCGGCCAGTCGTTCGTGAAGGCCCACCACAGATGCGGTGCCAGCAGGATCGACCCAACCGCGACGGCTACGTAAGGTGCGGGCGAAGTGAAATAGCGGCGTGCCTGCGGGTGGGTTAGGGCTGCGAGGAAGCATGAGCCTAGCAACAGGATCGAGTAGTATTTCGATAACATGCATGCCGCGGCCAGTGCGCCGAATGCGGCACTGGATCGCCACGAGCGTGTCTCTAGCGATCGCACGAACGCGTATACCGTCCAGGGCCACAGAGAGAGCAGGATGGTGTTCGCGTTGAAGTTGGAGGCTAGATAATTATAGGACGGCATGAATGCGAGCGGCAGCACTGCAAGAAGCCGTCCGCCGTTCTTCAAAAAACGACCTGCTAATGCCCAGACGCCAGCGAATCCAGCACCGACGTTGACGGCCGACAATAAATAGAATGCCCAATCGGTGCGGGGCATGATTTGGAACCAAAGCCCGACCACCCACGAATAGAAGGGGGGGTGCTTATAGTAGCCGAGCTGCCAGTGCTGCCCCCAAGAATAGGTTTCGAGCATATCATCCCAGAGCACACCCGGTAGGCGCGCCACGCTCATCGCTACCGTCCAAACGACGACGTGCGCTGTGGCAAACACGAGCAATGGGCGAACACCACCGGAGCTCATCCAGAGGATCGCTGCCGTTATCGTCCGGCGCAGAGCCGACTGATCGTTGATTTCAGCGGCACTACTCATGCGAAGACTTGCCTATTTACGCGGCCAAACATCATGGACGCCGCAACCGGTCGATGAGCTCGGCGGTCGGATAGCTGTCGGCGGGCAGTCCCAACTTGACTTGAGCCGCTTTGATGGCAGCTCGCGTGCCAGCGCCCAGCTTGCCATCCGGCTCCCCAACGGGATACCCGCGTTTGGCCAGCAATGTCTGCAACTCGATAACCTGATTGGCTTGTAGTACTGGAACAAGACCATTGCCGCGCCGCATCGCGGACGCCCCATCAATGCGTTTTGCAAGATAGGCGGCCGTCACCGCGTAAGTCAGGGATTGGTTCCACTTCGTGAATACTTGGAAGTTGGAATACGCCAGGAATGCCGGTCCGTTGCGCCCCATCAAGAGCACGAGCGAGGCTGGCGTTGCGTCCGCCGGCAACGGTTTGCCGTCGACTTCGGTTACGCCCCATTTTGCCCATTGAGAGCGAGGGTGTTGGATGGCCAAGTCGGCCTGATCCCAGGCGAGGTTCGCCGGGACCTTGACTTCTTGCAGCCAGGGCTGGCCAGCCTGCCAGCCCAAGCTCTTGATGAAAGCCGCACTCGAGCCGATCACGTCGGCTGGGCTACGCAAAAGATTGCGGCGGCCATCACCATCGTAGTCGACGGCGTGATTGAAATAATGGGTTGGGAGAAATTGGGTTTGGCCCAGTTCGCCGGCCCACGAACCAATCATTTCCGATGCCTGCAGGTCGCCTCGATCGATGATCTTGAGCGCCGCAAGCAGTTCGCCGCGGAACATCTCGCCACGACGGCAATCGTAGGCCAGAGTTGCCAGCGAGCGCAGAACTGGCTTGTTACCCATGCCCGAGCCGAAGTCGCTCTCTAGCGCCCAGAATGCGGCGATCACGGCCGCTGGCACGCCGTACTCCTTCTCGGCACGAGCGAAAATCGCCTTGTGTTTGGCTGCTTGTGAAATGCCGTTCTGCATCCGCCCGCGCGAGGCGAGTTTATCTGAAAATTCGAGGAAGCTTTGTGCGAAGAAACGCTGGCCGCGATCGGTCCAGATGATGTTCTGGTCCAGCGTCAGGTAAGGGGCCGCCGACTGCATAGTCTTCGCCGTTATTCCGGCGGCGCTCGCATCTTTTTTGAAGCCGTCCAACCAGCGGCCAAATTCACCGGTGTTGCGGCACGCTGAGGCAGGCGCTGGCTTCGATTGCACCGGAGTGGTGGCCGCCGGCTTCGACGTCGTATGCGTCACGGGTTGACCATTGGCCACTGCGCTGGCGCCGAACGAAATCACGGCGGCCGCGGCGGCCCGGAGATATATGCGCATTTTGTGCTCGAATTTCCCTGACGTTTTGGCCTCAAGAGCCTCATTGCCCGGTCGCACGTCAAGCATAATCGGTACGGCAAGCCCGTCATGCCTCCTGAAGGCTAGACCACGACCGGCGCGCGCTCTGCCCGTTGTTGGCCGAATACCCGTTGGTAGCGTTCGATCGCCGATTTTGAGCCGACGGCCTTGTTGAGATTATCGGATAACTTGACCGCCGGATTGCCATTCGCCGAGATGACTTTGCAGACGATCGAGAACGGATCGAGCCCACCATCCGGCACCAACCCGCGGAAATCGTTGGTCAGGAGCGTGCCCCAGCCGAACCCGACTTTCAAACGTCCGGCAAAGTGGCGATGGATCAGCTCGATCGTTTCGACATCGAGCCCGTCAGAGAAGATCGCAAGCTTGTTCTTCGCGTCCTGACCGTGCGCGTGCCACCATTTAATTGCCGCTTCGCCACCAGCGATTGGGTCGCCGCTATCGATGCGAATGCCGGTCCAATGGGCGAGCCAATCGGGAGCACCGGCCAGGAACGCCGCGGTGCCATAGGTGTCTGGAAGAATGATGCGAAGATTGCCCTCATAATCCTGCTGCCAGTCAGCCAGGACGCGATAGGGAGCGGCCGCCAGGGCCGCATCGTCCACCGCCAATGCCGAGTAGACCATGGGTAACTCGTGTGCATTGGTGCCGATCGCTTCGACTTCGCGGCGCATGGCGATCAGGCAGTTGGATGTGCCAAGGAAAGCTGGCCCGAGGCCTTCGAGCATCGCTTGCACACACCAGTCCTGCCAAAGGAAACCGTGGCGCCGCCGGGTACCAAAATCGGCAATACGAAGGTTGTCGAGCTTGCGCAGCCGTTCGATCTTTTCCCACACCCGTGTCATTGCACGGGCGTACAGCACCTGCAGCTCGAACTTGCCCAGGCTGCGCAGGACGGCGCGGGAGCGCAATTCCATGATGACGGCAAGTGCTGGGATCTCCCACATGGTGGTTTCGATCCAAGGTCCGTCGAAAATCAGCTCATACTGATCGCCGCGTTTTTCCAGCTCATATGCTGGAAATCGGAAGCCCTCGAGCCACGTCATGAAGTCCGACGAGAACATCTGCCGTTTGCCATAGAAGGTATTGCCGCGAAGCCACGTGCTTTCGCCGCGTGTCAGACTAAGTGAGCGGATGTGGTCGAGTTGTTCGCGCAACTCGCCGATGTCGATCAGCTTGGCGATCGGTACGTGCGTTGACCGGTTGATGATGCCGAACGTCACTTGCGTGCGTGAGAGTCGACGAAAGATGGTCTGTGCCATCAGCAACTTATAGAAGTCGGTATCGATCACCGACCGGACGATCGGATCGATCTTCCAGGTGTGATTGTAAACGCGGGCGGCAAGATCGGTCACGGACGGTGTCTCCAGACGGGGCGAGCCGCCAAGGCGCTGATATCAAATGCTATCCGTTGCGGGCTGGATCGCGCAACCCGCCCGATTGCAATGGCCCATATGCAATTGGCTAAATGCCAACAAAAAGGGCCACCCTTTCGAGTGGCCCTTCTCAACACTTGTGCCGTGAGATCAGCTGCCGGCAGCGCGAAAGTGCTGCGCCGGGCTCAACTGCGATCCATCAGCATTGCTTTGGAGATTGCTCCTCAGCCGCCTCGATGAACGTGAGCCCTAACGGCATCATTCTCATCTCACTCGACATCAGATCACCTCCTTCCAGTTGTTGAAAGCTGATGAGAGGCTGGCATATTCGCTAAGGTGTGACAAGGGCGTGGAGGTCACAGTTTGTGAGTGTCACGATTAGCCGCGATTAACGCGCCCGCGAGCAGATCAAAGCCACTCGAATGACCGATGGTTCGGATCGGGGCGATGATATCAGAGGGGGTATTGCCGCTCAGCAACGCGTTGATCGCTTGGTGCGTTGGGGCCGATGGCTCGCCATCGCAAGCGGCGCGCAGGAAGGCACACGAAAGAGCTGATGTAGCCTTGCTCATGTGTGCAGATATGCTTCGGTCAAGGGCTCGGGCGTTGGCTTCATCCCCGATGGCAAAGAGCGTCACGAGTGCGCCTGATAACACGTCGTCACCGCTGGGGGTTAGGCCGTGACCGAGGCCGAGGAGTAGGGATGCAGCCTCATTGAGTTTGGCCGGGTTGCCAGATTTTAACCCGTCTCGGAGCGCATGTGCGCCTGCGCGAGCACGGCGAGCGAGTGTAGTCGCCAGTTGCTCGGTCGAAAAAATGGCGTGAACGAAGCTGTCTGGTGGGGCCTCATGCAACGTGTGATTGATCACGTCCTGGAGAGCGGTGACAGCGACGTGGCTCGACGTGAAAGCCCAAGGCGGCATGCGCCAGACTTCCGCTGTCGAGATGTCGACGCTTACTGGCATGCCGATTTCGACCCGTGGCAACGTCAATCCAGACGTCAGCTTGGCATTCAGCGGGCCATCGCCGATGCTGGCGTCGCCGATGCAGATGAATTCTTCGCCGCGACGGATGTAGAACGAGCGTTCGAAGATGGCCTCAACGGTCCAGCCGGCGTGCTGGTCGAGCAACCGTGCCGCCCGCGCGCCGATCGAGGCGATCGAACCTTCAATCGGCACGGCGGACGATCTCGGCAGCGATCCCGGCTGCAACTGCATTGGAAGGTGCAACATGCACGCCGACCGCTTCGAGTTTGGCGACCTGAGCGGCGCGGTTTTGCGGATCTTCGTCGGTGCCTGTGACCGATGCGATGACTATCGGGCCATCCTTTGGTCGATCCCGTAGACGCTGTGCCAAATGACCAGCCGGGTCCATATGACCGCCAAAGCCCAGCACGCAATCGAGCAGGATCACCGCAACGGATTTGTCGGCCAGAGCTTCGGTGAGGGCATCATCGCGCACGGCAGGTTCGATCATCGGATGCGGGCGGCCGCGCGTGTACTCGTCGGCGCCAAGGTCCAGCAGGGCGTGGCCGGAGGAAAGGTCTCCGAGCGCGCCCGCGCCCGGCACCGGTGCGTTCGACATGATGGCAAGGCCGTGGTTTCGAAATACGATCTGAGCATCGGCCGCGAGCGTGCCACCGGCAAACAATCCCCGCACGACACCTTTGCGCGCCTTCAAAGCGGTGCCGGGAGACGCTGGTCCTTTCGATTGGCCACAAGCAGCGGCCGCGGCAGCAGCGAGTGTAGCGGCCGCACGCGCATTTTTCGGCATTGGCCGTTCGTCGTCGCCAAGGAAGCAGATCGTGAATGGTTTCTGGCACGCCGCCACGCGCTTGAGTACCTTTGCCGCAACTTCGGCAGCTGGCGGTTTTGACACTATGACGATGTGCTTCGTCGACGGATCGGCATCGAGCATGTCGATCGCCATCAACGTGGTGATGCCGCCGGCTTCCGACTTGAGATCGCGTCCGCCGGTGCCGATCGCGTGGCTGATGCCGCGTCCTGCCTGCGCAATCAGGCAAGAGATTTCCTGAATCCCAGTGCCCGACGCGCCGATGATACCGATGTCGCCGCGTGGCACCACGTTGGCGAAGGCGAGCGGCGTGCCACCGATGATTGCCGTGCCGCAATCGGGGCCCATTACCAACAGACCGAGGTCGTGAGCCTCGCGCTTCAGTTCGACTTCATCGGCGATTGCGATGTTGTCGCTGAAGATCATCACGTGCAGACCGAAGCGCAGCGCCTTGCGAGCCTCGGCAATCGCGAAGTCACCGGGTACGGAAATGAGCGCCAGGTTCGAAAGCGGATTTTCCGCGACGGCTGCACGAAGGGTGCGCGGCGCCCAAACTTGGCCGGAGCCGCTTGAGGCGCGCGGCTTGTCGATCAATTGACGCGCGTGGGCGAGCGCTGCATGCGCATGGTCAGCCGTCTTCGCACACACCGCGATGATGATGTCGCCGGGGCCGGCGGCAGCGCCGTTGTCCGCCAGAACTTTCGCGTCTCGAAGGATCTCCTGGTTGGCCGGTGTGCCGATCATCAAGCCTGCGACCTCGACACCGTCGAGTGACTGCAGGATGCGTGCAATCCGCATCAGCGCAACCGAGTCGAGGTAGGCGCCTTTACGGACCTCATTGAGAATAAAACTCATTGGATGCCTATCTTCTCTGCGAATGCCACCAGCGCATCGTCGAAGCACTTGAGCGGCGCTTTGACGTTGCCAGCGCCCACCTGCCCGACGCCGGGCTTCTTATGCGCGATGCCGGTGTTGATCGTCGGTGCGAGGCCGGTCTCGACAACGCGGCGAATGTCGATCCCCGTGGGAACGCCGGCGTAGTCCATCGACGGGATCGTCCACTCCGGGTTGGGTCCGGCGGTGATCTCGCCCATCGCGCGGGTAAAGCGCGCGGCTTCCGACGGTTGGCCAGCACCGATGAAGCCGACGACGGCGGGGGCGGCGCCCATCGCGAAGCCGCCAAGCCCGATGGTCTCGACGATGGCGCTGTCGCCCATGTCGGGATTGGCGTCCGCTTCGGAGAAACCGGCGAAGTACAGGCCCACCGGCATTTCGACGGGAGCTGTGAACCACTGGTCGCCGGTGCCTGAAACGCGGATCCCGAAGTCGGTCCCGTTGCGGCACATGGCAGTGACGATCGAGCAGTTCTCGATGTTGCGCGCCGGATCGGTCATCGCTTTGCCCATCGCCATGGCGACGTTGAGGAAAAACTGATCGTTGCGGCCGATGAAATCGAGGCAGCGAGCGAGGTCTCTATTGTCGGTCGAAGTGCGGGCGAGTGCCGGGGCTAAGATCCGCAACAGCAGCGATGAGCAGGCGACGTTGCGCTGATGCATCTCGTCACCCATGGTCAGGCCACGCGCGACGAGCGTCTTCAGGGGGACGCCGCCGAGTTCGCGAAGTGCCAGACCGAGAGCGGGTCCAAGAGCCTCCTTCAACCAGCCGAGCCGCGCGAGCACTTCGGCATCGTTGCCGCCGAACCGCATCACCTTGCCGAGCCCTTCGTTGATCGCGCAATAGGCGCGATTGCCGAATGCGCGGTTCTCGACCACCATAAGCGGCTGACTGACAGTCGTCATGCCGGTCATCGGGCCAACCGCGCCGAAGTGGTGATTGGGGTGAAATTCGAATTCGCCCGCAGCGGCTTTGGCAGATGCATCATCGAGATCGGCCGCCCAGCCTTCGAATACGGCGATGCCCATCACCGCGCCACGCATCGGCCCGCACATCCGGTCCCAGTTGATCGGCGGGCCGGCATGGAGGATTTTGCGTCCCGATTTGAGCTCTGGTATGGCCTCGCCCGCCGGGACGCAGTCAACCAGAACCGGATCGCCACGAAGGATCCGCGCCAAGGCCTCAGCGTTAGCCGTCTCAATTTGTTTCATGGAGCGATCCTTGCCGGTGCCGCTTCCCTTCCCCCGGAAGGCAGGGCGATGGCATATGAGACTTTTTTCCCTCTCCCCCGCCACTTCGGGGGAGAGGGGAGAGGCCGGCTTCTTTGCCGGCCGAGGGTGAGGGGCGCCCCCTTGCTCGAACTACTTTTCTCGCCTTCCGACACGCCTCCGTCGCGCCGGCCGGAAAACGCTGCAATGGATGCGCCGGCCCAGTGCTGCGATCACTGAACAAGTTGCTGCCCCTCACCCTAACCCTCTCTCCCGAAGTGGCGGGGGAGAGGGAACGGATGCGGCACCAGATGCGACTGCCCTGGCCCCCACGGGGAGGAGAAGCCAACGGGTGGTTTCGATCGGAAAGCATTGTCATCGCAATCGACGGGCCTTCAGATTCCGAGTTTGGCGAGCAGGCGGGCCAGTTTGGGATTGCCGCGGGCTGGAGGTTGCCACTCGACCTGGGTTACGAGTGCACCAGTTTGGGCAAGGTCCGTTGCGAAGCGTTCTAGCCCGACGTTGATCACGATGGGCGGACCGGCGAGCAATGGTTTTGGTTTTGCTGTTCCATCACTCATGTTTGTCCCTCGTTGTAGACGGTATAGGCGGCTTCGACTGCGCGGCCGGCAGGTGCGGTAAACCCGTTGCGACGCAATACGGCGTCCAGCGACGCGAGGCAACGCAAGATGTTCTGCTTCGAGCACACGTAGCCCATGGTGCCGACGCGCCAGATCTTGCCGTGCAGCGGCCCGAAAGAAGTGCCGATCTCGATACCGAAATCATTGAGCATCTCGGCGCGAACTTTTTCGCTATCGCTGATCTGGCTCGGGATGACGATACCTGTGACGTTGGCCATGCGATTGACCGCGTCGCCAAACAGCGTCAGGCCCATTGCCTCCAGGCCCGCTCGTAAAGCGCGCGAAGCCAGCCGATGACGCGCGATGCCGGCCTCCAGCCCTTCCTCGAGTACGACAACAGCGCACTCGCGCGCGGCATAGACCATGCTGGCCGCTTCCGTGTGATGGTTGAGGCGCTTTGGCGACCAGTAATCCATCAGCATCGCAAGATCGAAGTAGTTCGACTGGATGATCGGCCCATTGCCTTCGACCACGCCCGGTGCCTTGATCCCTTGTTCGACGTGCTTGCGGTGTTTCAGGATATCGACGACGCGTTCGTTGAAGGTGATCGGCGAAATGCCCGGCGGACCTGACAGGCATTTCTGCAAACCGGCCGATGCGGCATCGATCTGCCAGTCATCGGTCTCGAACGGGTTGCCAGCGAGCGATGCCGTGCAGTCGACGTAAAGCAGTGCGTCGTATCGCCGGCAGATGGCGCCGATGTGCTCGAGCGGCTGCAGCATGGTTGCGGAGGTGTCGCCCTGGCAGATCGCGACAACCTTCGGACGATGTTTCTTGACCAGGTCCTCGATGCGGCCGGGCGTGAAAACCGTACCCCACTCGATTTCCTCGGACACGACGTCGGCGCCGACGCGGCGTGCGATCTCGACTTTCAAGTGCCCGAAGCGGCCGAAGATTGGCACCAGCACCTTGTCGCCTGGCGATACCATGGAGGCGAGGCAGGCCTCGATTCCAGCTCGGGCCGTGCCGTCGATCATAAAGGTCTGCTCGTTGCGCGTGCGAAACACGCCGCGATAAAGCGCCATCGTCTGGTTCATAATGCGCGTGAACTGTGGATCGAATTGCCCTTGGATCGGCACCGACATTGCGCGCAGCACGCGCGGATAAAGATCGACTGGGCCCGGACCCATCAGCAGACGCGGCGATGGATCGAGCTGGCGAAATAGTTCAGGGATCGCGGGAGGGGCTACGAATTTATTGTCGTACGCAGTCATTTCCAACGTCCTCGATCGGGCGTGATCGCCCCGCACCAACTGGTATGCATCAGGCACGAGGGGGCAAGCAACTGGGGATGCCACGCAATCCTGCCGCAGCATCGCCCTATTTCGCACACATCGTCGTCACGAATGCGAATCGCTAGTTTAGCGAAACGCATCAATCGTGCGCGAGCGGGGAGAGGCCATGTTTGGTCGCGGCCGGAAAACTGATGGATTTGAGTGGCACAAGCACGTGCGCACGACGATCAAATTGCGCCGCGAGGATCGCCGCGCACGTTTCAATGACGCCAAGGAAGTCGCCTCGGACGGGTTGAAATACGCCGGCCGGGCGGGAGTGAGTGCCAGTAACAGTGGAGTAATCGTGCTTTGGAATGGGCTCATGAGCACCATTCAAATGATCATCATAGCGGCAATCGCGGGGAGAGAAGTCATGTCTCGAACAGTGGAGCGTGCGATTGCGCCGGCCAGCCGAAGCCTGTTGCGTAAGCTGGAGCCGTGGCTGAAGCCCCTGGGGCGCAGTCCGCTTATGCTGTTACTGGGTGTGGTTGGCGTGGTGGCGTTCCATGCAGCATTCGCTCGATCACGCAGTGGCGGCGCCCGTGGTGAGGTAATCCTGATTGCGATCGTCGGCACGATTGCTCTGATGACCGCGGCGGCTCCCCTGCTTACGGGTCAACTGCGTTGGGCACTGCCAAGTTTGCCCAAGGGGAAATCCAGGCTGCCACGTTATGCGATCGCTGCTGCGATAACGGTGCTCGCCATCGCCGCGGGCTATGTGGGCTTGCGAAAGTCGCCCGTCAGTTTGCCGAGTTTCGCAAATTTCAACCCGTTCATGTCGAAGCCCGTTGAGGGGCGTCCAACAGTTTTATCCGGCGACATCATTCGGATTTCCGGAACGACAATTCGACTGGCCGGAATTGAGGCGCCAGAGCCCACCCAAAAATGTATGGGCGCCAATAAGAAGCCTTGGGGCTGCGGCGAGGCGGCTCGCAGCGCGATGGACCGCATCGTCAAGGCCAAGACCGTCCGTTGCGATCTATCTGGCACTGACGAGGCCGGCCGTTCGCTCGGTACGTGTCTAACCGTCAACACGGGTACGTCGCAGAATGTCGCCGAAGAGCTGGTTCGTGCCGGTGCCGTGTTCGCTAGCGGCGGCCTGTTTTCGAGTTTGAGTGGCATCGAAGCGGATGCCCGCGCCAAGAAAATCGGTCTTTGGAAGGGCGAGGCCGAGCGGCCGGCAGAGTATCGCGCCAGTTTATGGGATACGGCCGCAAAGACTTCTCCCGACAACTGCCCTATCAAAGGGATTGTGTCGGGTGAGGCGAAATCCTACGTTTTGCCTTGGCAGTCCGAATACGGTGGCACCAAAGTGCGACTGACCAAAGGTGAGCGTTGGTTCTGTTCGGAAGCCGAGGCGCAAGCTGCCGGCTGGAAGAGTGCAGGCCGCTAAATATTCGCAAGTCAGCGATGCATGGGGCCTGCTTGACGGCTGGTGGAACATGTCGTCTCGTTTCGCAATCGAATACGAAACTCGGGAGACGCCCCATGCAAGATACCCCCGCCAAGCTCAAGACTTTCCAGACCTACATCGACGGTAAATGGTGCAACGCAGCCTCCGGCAAGACTTTCCAGACGTACGACCCGTACTCGGGTGAAGCGTGGGCCGAGGTTCCAGAGTGCGATGCGACGGATGTCGATCGCGCATGTAACGCTGCGTCTAAGGCCTTTGAGACCGGTGCTTGGCCGGCGATGACGCAAACCGCGCGCGGCCGATTGCTGCGCAAGATTGCGGGACTGATCGAGCAGCACGGTGATTATCTGGCGCAAGTGGAAGTTCGCGATAACGGTAAACTGATATCCGAGATGCAGGCGCAGCTGCGCTATATGCCGGAATGGTATTATTACTACGCAGGTCTCGCCGACAAAGTGCAAGGCGCGGTCGTGCCGGTCGATAAGCCTGACCATTTCGCTTATATTTTGAAGGAACCGGTTGGCGTCTGCGCGATGATCATCCCGTGGAATTCGCCGCTTCTGCTGGTCGCGTGGAAACTAGCGCCGGCCTTGGCAGCCGGTTGCACGGCAGTGATCAAGCCATCGGAATACACATCGGCCTCGTTGCTTGAATTCATGCGGTTGGTGATCGAGCCTGCGGGCGTTCCCGCTGGCGTGGTCAACGTCGTGACGGGGTATGGCGCGGCGGCGGGCGAGCCGTTGGTCACCCATCCCAAGGTGGCCAAGGTTGCGTTCACCGGCGGATCGGTGACCGGCGCCCGCGTGGCCTCGCTCGCCGGGCAATCCTTCAAGAAGGTGTCGCTGGAGCTCGGCGGCAAATCTCCCAATATCGTGTTCGACGACTGCATCATTGATGACGCGGTAAACGGGGCCATTTCTGGCATTTTCGCGGCGACCGGGCAGACTTGCGTTGCGGGCTCGCGACTGCTGGTTCAAGAGAGCATCCACGACAAGTTCGTTGAGAAATTGTTGGCTGTTGCGAGCACTGCCAAGCTCGGCAATCCGCAGAGCTTCGATACCCAAGTGGGCCCGGTGACGACGCCGCCGCAGTATCAGAAGATCCTCGGCTATATCGACATCGCCAAGGGGGAAGGCGCGCACTGCGCCATGGGGGGCGGACCGGCGACGGCTGCCGAAGGCGGCGGCAAATATTTCGTCAAGCCGACGATCTTTACCGGCGTCAACAATAAGATGCGCATCGCTCAGGAAGAAGTTTTTGGCCCCGTGCTGTCGGTCATCAAATTCAAGGACGAAGCGCACGCCACCGAGATCGCCAACGACGTGATTTATGGCTTGGGCTCCGGCGTGTGGACCCAATCGATCAACCGCGGCTTGACGATGGCGAAGAAAATTCGGGCCGGGACGGTCTGGGTCAACACTTATCGGGCGGTGAGCTTTACGATGCCGTTTGGTGGCTACAAGTCATCCGGCCTTGGCCGCGAGAACGGTCAGGATGCAATCAACGAATATCTGCATACCAAGAGCGTATGGGTGAACACGTCGACCGGCGGTGGCGGCAATCCATTCGTGATGAAAACCAGTAGTTCGTGATTGTCGCAGGCGACTCCGCGGTCGCGGAGCCGGCCACCTGCGACGGTGTCCCGCGCTTGGCGGCTGGCGCGCGGAACGCGTGTCGCCAAGCGCCACAAAATAAAATGCCCGCAGCCGGGGGAGGGCTGCGGGCGGGAGATAGCGCCACGAGGGGGGGCTCGGGGACAGCGCTACTGTCTCAACGTTACATCAGTTTGCGTCAGATTGCAAGTTTAGGAGAATAACAACTATGCCAGAAATAATGGCTCTGTTCGCGTTGGCTGTGGAGGGTCATGCCACGGCGGCAGTTAGATAAACCTCGGCGGTGAGCTCATCGGCTTGGGCCGCAATCATCCGGC
>JANLPY010000791.1:0-19120 GCA_031367505.1 Hyphomicrobiaceae bacterium
CCTTGATGGACAAAGCTGACGACATCATTGCGCCGTAACTAAGGAGACAGGTATGTGCGGGTTCCCCAAAGCTAGCGCTTGGCATGTCTAAGGCCCGCGTAGTCAGCAAAACAATCCGCGAGAAACCTTATGCCATCGAAAAGCGATATCAGCCGTGCGCGCGCAAAAACGATCGAAGTCGCGCAGCAAAAGAAGTATGTGAGCGAAGCTCGCGGAACGGCGGATTGCGAGGTCTGGCTCGATCACCCCATACAAGCTGTGCTCGGGGATCGCCTCAGAACTGCATATGATCATATTGTCTTGGGTCCGGTCCCGGCGGCGCTATTGAAACTGATCGACGAACTCGATCACAAGCAGCGGCGATAGCTCCGCTGCAGCCAACACGCGAAGTTTTTCCCGCGCAGCTTGCGGGTTCGTGCGGGCTTGCGGGGGTGTTCGAAGTTCAACCAATTGGCGAGGTCGCGTACGCGAGCAATGCTCCAACGAACACGGAGATGATCGAAAGGCCGAATATCAGTATTACGATTTCGAAGCCGTCGTTTTGATCGGTGGGTAATTTTTCGCTGGTTTTCGATTCAGGTTTCAACATAGGTTCACACCGCGTTACGCTCATACTACCTACACGCGCATCGCTTGCATTGCAGTGATGCGCGTTTCTTCGTTCGTATAATCTCAAATACGGTATTTGGTTCCAACGACGACCGGTGACGAGGCAAAACGACAATCACCCTCGTGGACGCGAGGCAGCATCCGCCATTTGCGGCTCTGTTAGATCAATCTGGGGTGCGGTGCGCGCGCCATATATTCGGACCGCACCTTCGACGTCACCCGGTTGCAGGGTGCGGAAATTCTCGCGATACGAAAATGACATCAATTGGTTTCCAGAGTCCGGATGGTCGAGACCAATGGCGTGGCCGATTTCGTGGGCAATCGTATAGCGCAAGTCGTAGACGTCGAGACTGCCGCCGAAACCAATTTTCCAGCGTTTGCTTGGATTGAGACAAATTAGCGACTTTTCTATTTCGCGAATTTTTCCGGTACTCGGCCGATATTCGACATTAGCAAATGCGCGCCCTGCCGGCTCGATTTGTGATCCGATCAAAATACCAGCGCTTGCGACGTCGCTTGTCTCCTGGAAGATAATGCCGGTAACTTGCTCCCACATCACAAACGCTGCCCTGACCTCCTGCTCGAAAACTGTGCGGTCTATATTGGAGTTGGCGAGCAGGCCGTCGGGTGAGTCGACACCTCTACAGTTTCGCGCGTTTGGGAACTGCATTCTGTTGCGGACGAATGCGTACGTCACTTTCAGCGTCGACTCGCGGCCGCTACCCCATCGCACGGCAGTACCATCAAGATCGAGCAATCGAAATCCGAGAAAATCGCTGGCGCTGACTTTTGGTGATACTGCAATCATGAGCATAACTATGCTTGCTGCAAACAACCTAATTGCCCACAATTTCATAGCCCCCTGTATGTCAAATTAGCTCCCCACACGCGAAACCGCAGCGACGCCACGCATCACAACTACGATGCAGGTCCGTACCATTGATTGCTGATAGTTCAACGCAGTGCCCCTGCGCGACCAGCGAGCAAAACTCTAGTTGCGGGTGTGGCGAGATAAAGGCAGCCATTGCCGATTATCCACGCATGAAACGGTCCAGACGGCTCATCGCGAGTTGGTGGGAACCAACCGATCAATGGAGACGTTTAATTCTGGTAACCGAGGAGCGGTCCTGAGCCGCGTAGACCATGGAGTTGATGATGAAAAAGACAGTTCCGATTGCACTCGCATTTGTGGTTGCTGGTTCCACTTTCGGGTTCGCGCAAACAACGGTGCCGCCAACCACGCCGAGCACACCGCCATCGGCCAGCATGCCGGCATCGCCGTCCACTTCTGCCGTGCCAAGCACGGTAACGCCAAGTGCACGGACTTCGCCAAGTGACGGCCTGACCCTGACCGAAGAACAGGCACGGACATGGATCGATAAGCCGGTGTACAGCAGTGACGGTAAAAACCTCGGCGAGGTTGCGGCGTTCACTCGCGATGCCTCTGGCAAGGTGACTGAAATGCACGCCGATGTGGGTGGCTTTCTTGGAATCGGCGAGACGCGCGTGCGATTGATGCCGTCGCAGTTTTCGATGGGCACGGATCGCGTGGTAACGACGCTGACTGCCGAACAGGCCAAGACTTTGCCGAAGATCACGAAGTAAGGTTGCTTTGAGTTCTAGAGTGCGCAAATCGCTCCCTGTCATAGCGGAGCGATTTGGCGTTACAAGCAAGGCACCGCGTTTGCCTCCCGGAAATGATTGGTCTAGTCACCGAGGCAGGAGCGGTAGTGCCGCACAACGAAGATACAGCATTCAAGGTGCGCGATGGTGAGCGGAACCCAACCTGATTTGATGTCGGTCGATTGGTCGAAGATTCCGGCGCCGGTCGATGACGGAGCAGCGTCACACTTGGCCGGCGCTATAGTCGCCGATGTTCTATTGCCGGCTACTGATGGCACGCAAATTTCACTTGCGAAACTCGCAGGGCGCACCGTGGTCTTCGCTTACCCGCGGACCGGGACGCCGGGGCAAATCAGTCTGGTTGCCGACTGGGATATGATTCCGGGCGCCCGTGGTTGTACGCCGCAGAGTTGCGCGTTCAGGGATTTACATGACGAGTTGAAGGCGGCTGGCGCCAATCGCGTCTTTGGACTTTCCACGCAAGATCAAATCTATCAATCGGAACTGGCCGAACGCTTGCACTTGCCATTTCCGGTTCTATCGGACGCAGGCCTCGAATTCAGCACCGCGATGCGTCTGCCCATGATGCATGTCGCCGGGTTGGCGCTGATCAAACGGATGGCGATCATCATCGATAACGGACGGATTACCCATGTGTTGTATCCGGTATTTCCGCCGGACCAAAACGCTAGCGATGTGTTGGCTTGGCTGACGCAGAACCCGATCAAGTAGCGTTAAGGTCCGTTGAAATCGCACTGAAGACTTGGCGGAACATTGCGGTCGTCAAGCGGCCCGTGTTGGTATTGTAGCGCGAGCAATGATAGCTGTCGTGCAGCAGCAATGTTTGCCCACCCGGACCGATCAATTGATGACGGGCACCGTGCGCGAAAGCATAAGCCGATTTGCGATGCCCGAGTGCTGTCAGAATAGAGTCGTGCGCGATGCGGCCGAGCGCCATCATCATCCGCAGCTGCGGTAAACCTGCGATTCGTGCGCTGAGAAAACCGCGGCAGGTGTTGATTTCCGCGGGCGTAGGTTTGTTCTCGGGCGGTACGCATCGAACTGCGTTGGTGATCATGGTGTCGTTGAGGATTAAGCCGTCGTCGGGGCGAGCATCGAAAACACCGCTCGCCAACCCAAACTCCAGGAGCGTCCCGTATAATAGTGTGCCGGCATAGTCGCCGGTAAATGGGCGACCCGTTCGGTTTGCGCCGCGCAATCCCGGAGCTAGTCCGACGATCAGTAGCCTAGCATCGTTGGGGCCAAACGATTTGACTGGGCCGTTGTACCACGAAGGTTCGCGTTCGCGCTGGGCCTCAAGGAAGGCAGCCAAACGCGGACACAATGCGCAAGTGTACGGTGCCTCGGTAGGGCGGTCACCAGAGGTGTTCCCGCTGGTTACTTGCATTGAAATGGCTCAACCAATGAAGCTGAGCAATCCAACCGCGTCACTTATCGTTTGGATCGCCATAGGCCGGCGCTTCGGCCGGTAGCCGGGCGACGTTTTCGCGGCGGCTGGTATAGGCACGCTCGACGACGCGCTCGGTACGATCAGCAGCCGGACGGGACGTTGGCAGTGCCGGACGTGTTCCTGTGTCGCGACCGATCATGCTCTCAAGATCTGCCAGATCGATGAATTGATCGGCCTGACGGCGAAGATCGTCGGCAACCATTGGCGGTTGGGTTTGAAGCGTCGAAACGACGCTGACGCGCTTGGCTTTTTGCTGAAGTGCGGAAACCAGCGGTTTGAAATCACCATCGCCAGAGAATAGTACGATGTGGTCGAGATTTTCCGACAACCGCATAGCATCGACCGCGAGTTCGATGTCCATGTTGCCCTTGATTTTACGGCGCCCCATCGAGTCGGTAAACTCTTTCGTGGGCTTCGTCACCATCGTGTAACCATTGTAATCTAGCCAATCGACAAGCGGACGTATCGACGAATACTCTTGGTCTTCGACGAGGGCCGTGTAATACAGTGCACGAACTAAATGACCCTTTTGCCGAAACACGGTAAGGAGCCGCTTGTAATCAATGTCGAACTGCAAGGCCTTCGCAGTCGCGTACAAATTCGCACCGTCAATAAATAGCGCTGTGCGCTCGTTTGGATAGAAATGCATGTAAAGGCCTCACGTTATTTGGAGCAGAATAAAAAAGGCATTACTGGCTGTGCATCTAAGGTCGAATCCAGCGTAAAACCGGTCAAAATCAATTACACTGTTCTAGCCTAATTCAGTGCTCGATATTGCTGTCGGACCACTTGCTTAGCTCGTCACGTCGATCAAACTGTACATGAAGTAACCAAAACTAAGCAACTCAGAAATGCATGACAAGCAAAACTATCATCCTCGTTGCTATCGGCAGCAACGCAACTGGACATTGGGGCTCACCTAAACAAAGTCTAGCGCGTGCGGTCGAAGAACTCAATTTCGTTTTCAACAGTAAGACGAAAGTCTCGTGCCTGCACACGTCGCGTGCCGTGGGGGGCGTGAGGCAGCCCGATTATTGGAATGCCGTCATGCGAATAGAGGGAAATGTTCCGCCCGCTAGATTTCTCATGTTTTTGAAGAGGTTGGAGCGGCAGGCTGGTCGGAAAGGCGCGGCTGGAACACGCTGGGGACCGCGTCCGCTCGACCTCGATATCATCGATTGTGGTCATCGCGTGAATGGCTGGTATGCGCCACGTCATGCACTACGCCCTTCACGCCGGCCGGATTTTTTGATTTTGCCGCATCCGCAAGCGCATCTGCGGCGGTTCGTACTGCAACCCTTGCTAGAAGTTGAGCCTTTCTGGAGACATCCTGCATTGCGCACACCAGGCCGTACTTTACTCCGGCGCTTGCCGAACGGTGTCGCCGTGCCGCGACCCAAGCGTAGTCGAGCTTGATTGAGCGCTGATTTGGTGTATGATTGCTATCATGATAACCGTCGGCGCGTGCTTCTTGATTGAAGCGCGGGCTTCGCGGTCTTTGCTGTTGTCGGAAACGTATCAGGAGTGACTTCATGGCTCGCGTCACGGTAGAAGATTGCGTCGATAAAGTTCCCAATCGTTTCGAACTCGTGTTGCTGGCAGCCCATCGTGCGCGCGCAATCACCAACGGCAGCCCGATCACGATTGATCAGGAAAACGACAAGAACCCGGTGGTCGCGCTGCGCGAAATCGCTGAAAAAACGGTTCCGCCGGCCGACTTGCTCGAGGGCTTGATCCACTCGATCCAGAAGAACGTGGAAGTCGATGAGCCGGAAGCCGAAGCGGCTCCGCTTCTGTCGAACGATCGCCGCGGTCCGATGCTGGGTCGCGATGATCAGTCGTCCGACAGCTCCGTCGATGTGATGACTGAAGAGCAATTGCTGCGCGGCATGGAAAGCATGACGCCAACCGAGCCCTCGGCGGCAATCGGTGGCAACGGCGGCGGGCGCGGCGGTCTTTAATCGCCGCAGCTGAAATTGAGAAACGTGTTCAGCATTTAACTTGCGAGGATCGTCGCGGGTGCTGTTAGACTGCGTTCTCATGCTGAACGCAACGAAAGTGACATTGCCGCCATGATGCGCCAGTACGAGCTCGTTGAGCGCGTGCTCAAATACGATCCTAAAGCGAACGAGGCGCTGCTCAATCGCGCCTATGTTTATGCGATGAAGGCGCACAGCAACCAGAAGCGCGCGTCGGGCGATTCGTATTTTTCCCATCCACTGGAGGTTGCCGCGATCCTTACGGATTTGCGGCTCGACGATGCGACGGTCGCGACCGCACTGCTGCACGACGTAATCGAGGATACCGATGCGACGCGCGCCGAAATTGACCAGCTGTTCGGGCCCGAGATCGGGGCACTCGTCGATGGTCTGACAAAGATCAAGCGGCTCGACTTGGTCTCGAAAAAGGCCGAGCAGGCGGAGAACTTCCGTAAGCTGCTAATTGCTATTTCGACCGACATTCGTGTGCTTTTGGTCAAGCTCGCCGACCGTTTGCATAACATGCGAACGCTGGAGCACAACAACCCTGAAAGCCGCAAGCGGAACTCGGAAGAGACGCTCGATATCTATGCCCCGCTTGCCGGCCGCATGGGAATGCAAACGCTTCGCGAAGAGCTTGAAGATCACTCCTTCCGCTGGCTGCATCCAGATGCCTACAAGGCGGTGACGGAACGTCTCCAGGCATTGAGTGCGAAGAACAAAGGGCTGGTCGACCAAATTGGCAAGGCGCTGGGCGAGAAACTGGCTGCGGGCATGATCAATGCCGAAATTGCCGGCCGGGAAAAGAAGCCGTACGCGATCTGGCGCAAGATGCAGAACAAGCAAATTTCGCTTGAGCAATTGTCAGACATTTATGCTTTTCGCGTCATCGTCGATGATCTCGATGATTGCTATCGCGTGCTGGGCCTCGTGCACACGACGTGGAGCACAGTGCCAGGACGCTTCAAAGACTATGTGTCGACGCCCAAGCTCAATGGTTACCGGTCGATCCACACGACGATCGTCGGGCCAGGCCATCAGCGGGTCGAACTGCAGATCCGTACCCGCGCGATGCATCGGGTGGCGGAGGATGGCGTCGCCGCGCACGCGATTTACAAGGATCTGGGCTCGAAGGAGGGGGCGCACCCAAGTGCTCGCGGCGCTTCCAACGGTGCCGTGCCGGTCGACATCTACGATAAGGAGAGCGGGCCCTACATGTGGCTGCGCCGGCTTGTCGAGACGTTGCTGGAAGGCTCGAACCCTGAGGAATTTCTTGAACATACCAAGCTCGAATTGTTCCAGGATCAGGTTTTCTGTTTTACCCCTAAGGGGCGCTTGATTGCATTGCCGCGCGGCGCGACACCGATCGATTTCGCCTATGCGGTGCATACCGATGTTGGAAATTCCACCGTCGGCGCGTTGATCAATGGCCGGCAGTTGCCACTGTCCACGGTGTTGCGAAACGGCGACGAGGTGCAAGTTCTCACCGCCGGAAGTCAGACGCCGCCGACCGCTTGGGAGCGGCTTGTCGTGACCGGACGGGCCCGTGCCGCAATCCGGCGAGCGGGGCGGGATGCGCGACGTAAGCAATATTCCGAGTTGGGGCGGCGGCTGCTGATTGCGCGCTTCGAGAAGGCAAACGTCACCTTTAGTGACGAGAAAGTTAAGCGGGTCTTGTCGCGCCTCAATCAACGCGCGGTCGATGACGTCCTGGCAGCGGTTGGGCGCAATGAGTTGGCGACGACGGACGTTCTGCGAGCAGTTGCACCAGATGCGGTGGAGGCAGCGATCGCCACGGCATCGGCTCGACCAAAAAGCCGGCACGACCGCGGTCAGGGCCAGGAAGGCTGGTTCAACCTATCTAAGATGATGGGGCTCAAATTTCGTATGCCGGCGGCGACGGTCGAGCCTTCACCTGACGATGCTCATTCCGCAACCACGCTTTCGATTCGAGGAATGCGCAGCGACATTCCGGTCAAATTCGAGGAAGGTGGTGCGGTGCCCGGTGACCGGATCGTCGGCGTTTTAACGCAAGGCGAAGGGATCCGAGTTTTCCAGATCCATTCGCCGAAGCTCGCCGCATTCGAACATGAGCATTGGATTGACGTGACGTGGGATATCGACCCCGATAGCACGCAGCGGTTTCGGGCAAAATTGATCGTGACGGTGCTCAACGAGCCGGGCACGCTCGCGCAGATCGCTCAGGTCATTGGTGAAGCCGACGGCAACATCGATAATCTGCACATGCGCCGTAGTGCCTTGGATTTCACCGACATGGTTATCGAACTCGAGGTCTGGGACCTTGAACATTTGAACCGGATCATCTCGGGTATCCGCGCGAAGTCGGTTGTCAGCAAAGTCGAGCGCGTGTTCGAGTAAACGTGGCGATCATGCGTTTTGCTCCGGTTGCCTCATTGCAGGGCAGGTAATGCGCGGCTAGTCTTGGGTTGGGTCTACTCGGAGATAGCCGCGCCGATGCAGCGATACGCTATCAAGCAACTGTTCAACATGGCGCTGACACTGCTCGCCGTTTCGTTGCTCGTCTTCATGCTGAACGAGTGGACGCCCGGCGATGTCGTCTCGAAGTTGCTAGGTCCCTACGCCAACCAGGATCAAGTCGAGAAAGTCACGCGGGAAATGGGGCTCGATCGGCCGGCTCTCGTGCGTTACGTCGAGTACATGGCGCGCGCGTTCACCGGAGATTTCGGTCAGTCGATCGTCTACCGCCAACCTGTCGCAAACATATTGTGGGACCGGCTTGGCAATACGCTGTTGCTTGCCGCCATAAGTTTCGCAGTCATCGTGCCGTTGTCGGTTCTGTTCGGGGTACTGGCCGGCATGCGCGAGAAGAGCTTCATCGATCGTGCAGTGTCCGTCTTCTCGTCGATCACGGCGTCGATCCCGGAATTCGCGATGGGTGTATTTCTGATCGCGATTTTTGTCGTTTGGCTCGGTGTGCTGCCGGGCACGTCGCCGTTGCGCGCCGATAGCGGCTGGCCGGTGTGGATGCAATTCGTGATGCCGGTGATGGTCGTCACGCTCTACGATGCGGGGTACCTCATCTCGATGATCCGCGCTTCGATGGTCGAGGTAATGCGCCAGCCGTACATTCGTACCGCGACGTTGAAGGGGATGAGCTTTCGCCGGGTTGTCGGCAGTCACGCGGTACGCAATGCGTTGATCGCGCCCTTCACGGTGATCTTGCTGCAGCTCAATTATCTGGTGTCCGGGCTGGTGGTGGTGGAGACGGTGTTTGCTTACCCAGGCTTCGGTCGCATGATGTTGGAAGCAGCGCTCGCCAAAGACATCGCAATCATTGAAGCCGGCACCTTGATCGCGGTCGGTGTGACCATGCTAACGCAACTGTTCGGCGATCTTGGCTACATGGCCCTCGACCCGAGGATCCGGGTATGAGCGAAGTACTTCCACGCATCGAAACGGGCGTCGTCGAGGAAGCCGCGACCATGCGGCGCAGCGGATTTATGGGCGCAGGAGTGGAGCTCCTACGCGCATCGCCGATGGCGACGATTGGTGCAACGATCATTGTGTTCTGGGCGCTGTGCGGACTGTTCGCACCGTGGATCACATTTTATCCGCCGAACAAAGTCGACCCGCTTTTGATCATCGATCCCTATCCGTCTGCCCAGCATTGGCTCGGCGTGGACAACCTTGGCAGGGATATGTGGGCACGCATCATCTATGGTGCACGGACGGTGCTGACCGTCGCGCCGCTCGCGGTTATTTGCGCGGCGATCCTTGGCTCGTTCTTGGGGTTGGTTGCTGGCTATCGCGGTGGCTGGATCGACGCGGTGATCATGCGCGTCGGCGACACGCTGTTGGCGTTTCCCAAAATCATTCTGTATCTAATCATCATTGCCAAGTTCGGAGCATCGGCCTTCAACATCATAGCAGTGATCGGCCTGACGTCTGCGCCGATCATCGCACGCATCGTCCGCGCCGTGACGCTCGATGTGAAGAATAGGGATTACGTGGCGGCGGCACGCATGCGCGGAGAGAGCGCGCTCTACATCATGCTGGTCGAGATTTTGCCAAACGTCCGCGGCCCGCTGATCGTCGATTTCTTTTTGCGGCTCGGATACACGACGATCGCGATCGGCGTGCTGGGGTTCCTCGGCGTCGGCCTGCCACCGCCCGATCCAGATTGGGGCGGCATGGTCAAGGAAACCTACGGCATGTTGTTCGTCTATCCGCACATGACGCTGATCCCTTGCCTGGCGATCTCGACCCTGGTGATCGGTTTCAATTTTCTGGCAACAGGCCTCAAGGAAGCCGGCCAGGATGCGTAATGATCCCGGTCCAATCCTCGGTCTTGAAAATTTGACGGTGGAGGCGCAAGGACGCCGAGGCGTTAGCCGCATCCTGCAGGACGTGAGCTTTTCGATTGCGCCTGGCGAAGCATTCGGTCTAGTCGGCGAATCCGGTTGCGGCAAGTCGACGGTCGCCCTCGCCATCATGCGATATCTGGGGCGCGGGTTGTCACTGACCGGCGGCCGCATTTTGTTCGAGGCGCGCGATATAGCGGCGATGAAGGCGGAGGAATTGCGCTCACTTCGCGGCAATCGACTGGCGATGGTCTACCAGGATCCGATGTCGAGCTTGAACCCGGTGATGACCATCGGCCGGCAATTGATCGAAGTTCCGATGCTGCATGGCGAGACCAATATCGAGCGCGCGCGCGCACGTGCCATCGCAATGCTAAGCGAGGTGCGATTGCCCGATGCCGCCACCATGATGGATCGCTATCCGCACCAGCTGTCAGGCGGGCAACAGCAACGGATTGTCATCGCCATGGCATTGATGGCGGAGCCAGCGCTCCTGATTATGGACGAACCGACGACCGGGCTCGATGTAACAATCGAAGCGGCCATCCTCGAATTGGTGGCGGAGTTGCGGAAAAAATTTGGCACCGCGATTCTGTTCATCAGTCACAACCTGGGAACGGTGATGCGCGTCTGCAATCGTATCGGCGTGCTTTATGCCGGGCGGCTGGTTGAGACGGGTACGATCCGCGACGTCTTCAGGGCACCGGCGCACCCGTATACACGTGGGCTGCTCGCCGCCCTCCCTGATCATGGCGCGCGCGTTGGTGAGCACGCGCGTCTGTCGCCGATCGAAGGCACGTTAACCGCCGCCGATCGAGCGCGGCCCGGCTGTGCCTTCGCTCCGCGCTGTGCTTATGCCGATCCGGATTTGTGCAGCACACAACCGATCGCGCTGCTGTCGGCGCTCGACGACAAGCCTGCTCACGTGGCGCGCTGCGTCCGGCTCGAAATGGTGGCATCGACAAAGCCATTGACGGTTGCCGCCAAAGCGATTTCGGCGCCAGCGGGCCGGGGCCGCGTGCTGCTTTCTCTCGACAAACTATCGAAACGATACGATTTGAGCGGACGATTCGGTTTCAAGTCGGGGAGCTCAATTTACGCGCTGAGCGATGTCAGCATGGAGGCACGTGCAGGCGAGACGCTCGCGATCGTCGGCGAGAGCGGCTCAGGTAAGTCGACGCTAGCGAAGGTCGTCAGCGGGCTCATTCCGGCCACTGGTGGAAGTGCAAAACTCACCGCTTCCGCGCTGGGCTCTTTTGTTGCGTCCGGCGAGTCCTCCGCGGGGAGCCGGCCGCCGGATGCAGAGAAAATTGAAATTGGTACGATCGGCGTCGACGATCGGACGCCCGACACCCGCCGTCGTGTACAGATGGTTTTCCAGAATCCCGATGCGACGCTCAATCCGAGCCATTCCATCGAGTTCGCATTGATGCGGCCGCTGCGCAAACAACTCGGCATGTCCAAGCCGCAAGCGCGGGCCGAGGTGATGCGCCTCATGGAACGCGTGCGCCTGCCCGTCGATTTGCTGCGCCGCAAGCCGCATCAACTGTCTGGCGGACAGCGCCAGCGTGTGGCGGTCGCTCGTGCCTTGGCCGGACAACCCGACCTGATCATTGCCGATGAACCGGTGTCTGCCCTCGATGTGTCCGTACAGGCAGCCATCGTCAATCTGCTTGCCGAACTATTGGAGTCGGGCGATCTGGCGCTCGTACTGATCAGTCACGACCTTGGGCTCGTTCGGCACATGGCCGACTGGGTGGCTGTGATGTACCTCGGGCGTATTGTCGAATATGGACCGGCCGCACAGGTATTCAGCCCGCCGCATCATCCCTACACCGAAGCGCTTCTGGAAGCAGCCCCGCGCCTCGACCCTGACGTCAAAGGTCCGGCGATCGTTCTGGGCGGCAGCATGCCGAGCCCAACGCTGCGTCTCGCAGGCTGCGTGTTCGCGAGCCGCTGTCCGAAGAAAATAGACGGGCTGTGCGAACGTGAGCCGCCACCGTTACAGCAATTCGGCGAACATTCGATCGCCTGCCATCTCGATTTGAAATCGGCCGATTGATGCTGCCCGTCGAACCCGTGATCAGGTATGCGGTTTTGGGTGTTCGCGTAGCCGTGCCGCAGGCTAAACATCGCATCGTGAAATACGTGACGCCGCTTAATGGCATTTCCGGAGCTCTACTATGGCAAGCGCAAAGTCCAAGGCCAAAGGCGCGGTGGACAATTCCGCCGCAACAAACGAGTTCGACGCGCTCATCATCGGCGCTGGTTTTTCCGGACTGTATCAGCTGCATACGTTGCGCGATAAATTGGGTCTGAGCGTTGCGGTGCTGGAAGCCGGCGATGGCGTTGGCGGCACCTGGTACTGGAACCGCTATCCGGGCGCGCGTTGCGATTCGGAAAGCCACTCGTACTGCTACACCTTCTCCGACGAATTGGTGCGCGATTGGGAGTGGTCCGAGCGCTATCCCGAGCAGCCCGAAATCATGCGTTACCTCAACCACGTTGCCGATCGCTTTGACCTGCGCCGCAACATCCGCTTGGGCACTCGCGTTACTGCCGCGCATTACGATGCGACGGCGAACCGTTGGCGCGTCACGACCGAAGCTGGCGAACAGTTCACCGCGAAGTTCCTGATCACGGCCGTCGGCTGCTTGTCCACCGCCAACGTCCCGAAAATTCCCGGTCTCGACACCTTTGCCGGCCAATGGGTGCACACCGGGCAATGGCCGCACGAGGGCGTCGATTTCACCGGTAAGCGCGTCGGCATGATCGGCACCGGATCGACCGGAATTCAGGCAGCACCGGTGATCGCCGAGACGGCCAAGCATCTCACCGTGTTTCAGCGTACCGCGAACTACAGTGTTCCAGCCCGCAATGAACCCTTGACGCCGGCGTTCAAGGCTTACGTGAAGGAGAACTTCGCCGAGATCCGCCGCGTCACGCAAAGCACGCCAAATGGGCATTCGTTCGTCATCGCCGATCGGTCCGTATTCGACGTTTCGCCGGCGGAGCGCGAAGCGCTTTACGAGGCGGCTTGGGAAAAGGGCGGCCTGCAATTTCGGGCGACGTTCCGCGACTTGTTGATGGACAAGGCGGCCAACGACACGGCCGCCGAATTCTTGCGCAACAAGATCAAGCAAGTCGTGAGGGATGAGGCCACCGCCGAAAAACTCGCCGATATCGATCACCCATATGCGGCCAAGCGACCGCCGATCGACACCAACTATTTCGAAACCTACAACCGCGACAACGTCTCGCTGGTGGATGTGCGAGCCGATCCGATCGAGGCGATCACGCCGACCGGTATCCGGACGGGCCAAGCCACGTACCCGTTCGACATCATCGTGTTTGCGACCGGCTTCGACGCGATGACTGGCCCGCTGTTGCGGATTGATATCCGTGGTCGTGATGGCTTGCCGCTTGCTAAGGCGTGGGAGGCTGGACCGCGCAATTATCTCGGGCTGCAGGTGGCAGGATTCCCCAATCTATTCACGATCACCGGGCCCGGTAGTCCGTCGGTGTTGTGCAACATGCCGGTACCGATCGAACAGCACGTCGAGTGGATCACCGATTGCATCGCGCACATGCGGGACAAAGGATTGGAGCGGATCGAGCCGCGTCCCGAAGCGATGGACCATTGGGTCGGTGAAGTGAATGCCGCTGCCAACGCGACGCTGCTGCCACAGGCGCATCACTCATGGTATCTTGGCGCCAACGTGCCCGGCAAACCGCGCGTGTTCATGCCCTATGCCGGCGGCATGGCGCGCTATCGCAAGATCTGCGATGACGTGGCGGCCAAGGGGTATGAGGGATTTGTGTTGGGGTGACAGCTGACACCTTGCGGCAGATCCGGCAGCCGGGTCGAAAATGACCCGTGCTGCTGGCAGCAAATCACCGCTCTGTTGGTTTCAAAACGACCCAGAGGAGACCAAAAGAGCCGGCGGAGGTCTGCCGAAAAGTTGAAAGCTCAATCTTCAACTCGTGCTTCGACTGCCCGCCCACCAGCCTATTGCAGTTAGTATCGCGGCTGCCACTACAAGGGCAGCCAGTGTGAGGTCCGGAAGATAAAATGTGCGGTGTACCTCCCAGCCGAGCGCACGCAAGACGTGGGACAAATCCGTATAAATACCTGCTAGGTGACCGCCGAGCGTACCGGTGATCCCGAGCAGACCACCACCAAGTAAAGACAATCCAGCGATCACCCAGCGGCCAGGACCGCTCCAGAGTTCCTCGCCCTGCAACCAACGGGTGACCAGCATCAAGGCCCAATAGGACGTCGTCCAGACCGCCATCAGCATGTGATTGCGTCCCATCGGCGAGGTCGATATCGCATCCCACGGCCAGACCATCAGGCCAACTGAGATGGCGATGATCCCCGAAATCAACCCTGTCACCAGCAGCGGCACCAGGGCCCGATCGATGGCCTTGGCTACGGGGCCATCCGAGAGGGCGCGCCACACGATGGCCAGCGTCGCCGTCATCCACAGCGCCATCGGAAAATGCACTAGAACAACATGATATGCGGCCATGATCAGGCTCCCTTGCTGCGATTGAGCGTGGCGTTGAGGGCAAAACCGAAGCCCGCGATCAGTAGGGCTCCGGCAAGCATGGTCAGCAACCACTGGCGCTTGATGGCATCATTGAATTCCATCTCGATGCCGTAGTTCGCCAACTCGGCTTCGCCATGCCGGAATTTGACCGGCACCCCTGCCTTTACCTTGTCGGCGCCAGGATGCTTGGCGCTATTGATGTGCGCCCAACTCACTTGGCCTGGGTAGAACAGTGTAACCGATTTCCACGGTTGATCCCATTTGGGCACCTCTCCATCAAAGCGGACGGCTTCGATATCGGCGGCACGTCCAAGACCAACCGTTACCGGCAGTGAAACGAAGTGCCAGCGTCCACCCGTGGCTTGCCGATGGACAGCGAATGCAGCTTGGTAGATCCCACGATCGACCAAGATCTTGTCTTCGAGACGATTGCCGGTGTCCATCTTGCGGGACAGCGTTACATCCCAGAAGCCGTCGGCCCACCGTGCCTTGCCTTGGACCTTGATGTCGGCGCGCGATAGGTCGCTGGGCCGTACAACGCGTCGTGGCAGTGTATCGCCTTCTTTCCAGGCAGCAGTTGCGTCGAACGGTGCGGCGATATCCTCGCGCAATGCGTAGGCGGCATCTTGACCGATGCGCCCGCCTACAATGTCATCCCACTTGAGTGCGGCATGTCCGGCTTTGACCACGTCGAACATCAGACGTGGCAGCTTTTTCTCGCCATCCCAGTTTGTCACATAAGGGCTCTTGCCCGTGTCGCTCAGCCGGGCCTCCGCCACAAACTGGTCATCAACCAAGGCGACGGGGTTGGACCGGTTGGCTCGCCAATGCCAGAGGTCAAGAAAATAACCGGCAGCACGTAGCGCCTTCAGTTCGTCTTCTGGAACGACCGACGACCAATCGTCGATATTCTTGCGCGTGGCTGGTAGATACTTGGTCGGCTCGTCCTGCTTGAGCTTCGTGCCGAGATAGGGGTGTGCGGCCACATCCTTGCCGCTGACTTCGTCGCTGAATCCAGCCAAACGCCGGCCCACGGTAACATAACCACCATACCGCGCGAATTCGGGCACGCTCCCGTCATCGACCATCATCGACACGCGATCTTCGTGCAGACCGTTTGGCTCCGAACCCGGTACCGGACTGCCCTTCACCACCCACTTGCCGCCCTCGAAGCGAAGCATGTCATGAAATATGCCAGGCTTGGGAGAAGGCCAGCGGTAGTGAAAGAACATGTCGCGACCGTTGAAGGCTGCCTGCACCTGCAGCGGAACCGTCAATGTCGAGGGGATGGCGATGTGTTGAGCTGGATCATCTTTGACGACACCTCGCCCGTGCGTGAGCCAAGATAGCCCAAGCGCGTCAACGAAAATCGCCAGCGCTGAGATAAGTAGCGGCTGCTTCGTCATAAACATACCCTCCAGCCGGCCCGCTTGAACGCTTGGGTCGCGCGGGTCGACCTTGCCGGTCGGGGATTTAAGTAAACTGATCTACATCAACTCCAAGGAGCCGACTGCCGGGAAGCCGCCAGTGAAGGAACCTGCGCGAGTTGGAGCTGGTTGGTGCCGCGGTCGCTATGGGGATTGAGTCGTGGCGGGCGGCCATTTAATTGGCATGAACGCTGAGGCAATCTACTCGCAGTTCGAGCGTCGACTAATCACTGATGTTGGCAGTGGCCAAAGCCCCTTGCCCCGAACGAAACAGCGAGTCACTTGACGACGTCGCCTCAAACCTCTTCCCACGGGAACGTATCCAGCCGCACGCAGCCGGTTTTCGTCAGCACCACTTGCGTTTCGAGCTTGATGCATTCCGTCCCGTTTTCTTCGCCGATCAGGCTTTCGATGCACACGCACATGTTTTCTTCCAGTCGACCGGAAAACGCGCGCGCGAAATCGACATGGGTCGGCACCGACGGCCACTCGTCGCATAGCCCCACGCCGTGCATCGCGACGGAGTAGCGGCGCGCCTGGTATCTGTCAGGGATGCGCCAGCTTTTCTCGTTGAATTCGCCCATGGTCATGCCGCCGCGCACCACACCGAGGTTGTGATTGATCTGTTCAAGAGCCACTTTGTACAGCTCGCGCTGCTTGGGGTTCATCTTCGTATGCCCGATGGTCCAAGAGCGCGACAGGTCGGCGCAGTAGCCGTAGGGGCCGATCAGATCCGTATCGAACGACAGCATCTCACCCTGTTTGCACACATAGCCGGAGCATTCCTGGAACCATGGATTGGTGCGCGGGCCACATGCCAACAGCCGCGTTTCGATCCACTCGCCGCCTGACCGAATATTTTCGAAGTGCAATTCGGCCCAGATCTCATTTTCGCTTTTGCCCGCGATCGAGTGCTCGTACATGCGCGCCATGCCGGCCTCGCACACACGGATGGTCCAGCGCATCAGCTCAAGCTCGTCCGGTGATTTGATCTTGCGCGCGTGCTCGGTGAGCTCTTGGCCTTCGACCAAAATCACGCCGCGTTTTCGCAGCGCATCGACGCCGAGCGGTTCGAGCTTGTCCGCCGCGAGACGCATATTGCCGCCACCACGTTGCCGAACGATATCCGCGACTTCGTCGGCCCAGGCTTCGACGCGTTCTTGCAAGCGATCGCCTGAGGAAAAATAGAACCAGGATTTAGCAGTGCGGATTTCATCGACGGTTTCAAAGCCCTGCGCCAAGTGCTCCGACTTGCCGTATTCGAACGCGATGCCGTGCCCGTCGGCGCAAATAATCGCGTAGTGCGACGGGTTGTGGGTCATCCACAGCTGCATGTTCGACACATCCAACGCGTAACGAATATTGAGGGGATCATAAAGCAGGATCGCCGCGCAATCGTGCTCGATGACTTTTTGCACCAGCCGCTGCTTGCGATAGCCGCGCGCTTTTTTCAACGTCGCGAGCGGGATCGGCGATTTGAGTGGCTTGTCCGCACCCTCGGCGTTCAAATACTCTTTCTTGCGCGCATCTTTGAAGATCTCGGCCATATTAGCGCCCCTCTGATCGACGATCGCCTAACTTTGCTCCTGTCGCCGCATATCTGTCGAGCGGATCTGTTGGCGGATGACTATGGCGCTGACATAATAGGGTTGCACTAGAGGGTGGTCGCCGATCGAATTACGGGCGATCACCGCCGCGACGAAGGATGGATTGCAGATGCGTGACGCGGCTATTCCTCTTGCCGGGCAGGTGAGTGGGACAAAAGTGATTGCGCTGCTGTTCCTCACGATCGGTGTATTCCAGTTGGGTACCGGCATGTTGATGGGCGTGGTGCCGGTTCAACTCAGTCTCAACGGTTTTTCAGCGTCGGTCGTCGGGTGGGTGTCGACCGGCCAGTCGATCGGCTTTCTTGCAGGCTCGTTGTTTGTGAGCCCGATTACCAGGCTGCTGCGATCAAGGCCGTCGCTCACCTTGTTCGCTGTCATTAACGCTGCAGCCGCAGTCTTCCTTTGGACCTGGAACGATCCGGTCGGTTGGACGATCGCGCGCATCGTCGCGGGCTTCTGCTCTGGTTGCGTGATGGTGCTGTTCGAATCTTGGGTCGGTTCGAGAGCGTCATCCAAAAATCGTGGCTTGGTGTTCGGTGTCTACATGGTGCTGTCGCGGCTGGCATTCCTTGTGGCCCAGATCGCGATGGCCGTAGTGGCGCCGCATCTGACACTGCTGTTCTTGGCGGCGGCCGCCTGTTATTCGGCAGTCCCAATGCTCGCGACAATAATCCCGGGCGATCCACCGATGATCGGCGACAAGTCCATGTCGGGGATTTGGGAGATGCCAAGTCGCGCACCGGCTGCGGCAGCAGCGGCTCTGGCGCACGCCATGATCACGACATCGAGTCTCGGGTTGTTTCCGGTTTATGCCGTTGAACGCGGAATTCCTGTTGATCAAATTGCGTATCTGCTCGCCGCGACACAATTTGGCGGCCTGGTCCTGCAGTTGCCTATGTCGTTGTCGTCGGACAAGATCGGACGGCGCACCGTCATGTCTGTCGCAGCACTTGGAACGCTTGCAATGTCGTGCATTCTTTGGTTCGCTGAAGCACCAAAGTTTTGGCCATTGTTGGTTATGGCGGCGTTATGGGCGGGTGCACCTGCAGCACTTTATTCGTTGGGTGTGGCGCACGCGAACGATATCGCAACCGATGCCCAACGCGTCATGTGGTCCGGAGCGATGATTTCGTTGTGGGGCATGGGTGCAGTCGGCGGCCCTCTGCTTGCTGCGGCACTGATGGATCGGTTGGGGGCGGGCGCGTTGTTTGCCTTCACCGGTGTACTGAGCGCCTCACTTTTGCTGTTCCTCCTACTGCGGAAACTGATACGTAAGCGGCCGCTAGCCCCGATCCCGTCGTCTGATACAATTGGACCGGCACCGGGCGCAAACGGCTGAGGAGTCAAATATGCAATATAATGCATTGACCGGCTGCGGAGTGCCGCATTATGTTGCATCATTGAAAACTCTCATCGCAAAGTCAAACCGCTCATGCTGATCGACTTCCGGACGGATCCATCGCGCTATCGTCACTGGAAAATCGCTATCGACGGCGAAGTGGCGGAGC
>JANLPY010000005.1:0-1795 GCA_031367505.1 Hyphomicrobiaceae bacterium
CCTCCGCATCGGCGGCATCGTTCTTCTGGCGTTTTGACATAGGGCTTCACGTAGGCTGGCGGCATCAGCTTCACGGTATGACCGAGAGCCTGCAGCTTGCGCGACCAATGATGGGAGGATGCGTAGGCCTCGGTGCCAACCAAACAGGGTGCCTGCTTTTTGAAGAAGGCGAGAACCCGCGCGCGCTTCACTTGCTGGCGAACGACAATTTTGCCATCCGTATCAATCCCGTGAACCTGGAAAACCGACTTCGCAATATCAAGGCCGATGGTAGTGATCGCTTCCATGAGTAGCTCCTCCGAATCGTGGTCACCTCATCGGCAACCAACATCATGGCGCTCTCGCGCTGGCGGGAGGAGCCGTCCACAGCATCAATTGCAGTCATGATCAGGCCCAGCTTTTGATCGGGCATGGGTGGCCATTGCGAACTGCAGATTGCGAGAATTGGGATCGAGCGTTAGGGTCTTCGATCCTGCTGATAATAATAGTACGAACGATCTAGGGGAAATGCCGATGCGCCTTACAACCATTTGCTTGCTGTTAGCCGCCGCTGGTCAGAGTGCTCTCACTGCGCCAGCCGCAGTCGCCGAAGGACCCACGCAGATTGTCGAATCCGAAAGCGGATTTTCTGATGCGCGGTTAGCTCATCTTGAGCGTTTCATTAAATCGGACATCGACAAAGGTTTGATCCCCGGAGCGACGATCACTATCGTGCGTCGGGGGAAGGTCGCTTATCAGAAATTCCTTGGTATGCGTGATCCGGCGACGAAGGCGCTGATGACGGCGGATACCATCTTTCGCATCTATTCGATGTCGAAGCCGATCACGACTGTGGCCGCTATGATGCTGGTCGAGGAAGGTCGCCTTTCACTTGAAGACCCAGTCGCAAAATACATCCCCGCGTTCGCCAGCGTGAAGGTCGGAGTAGAAAAAGTCGATGCCGCCGGCAAGGCGACACTTGATTTAGTTGCTCCGCGCCGGTCGATGACCGTTCAAGATTTGATGCGGCACACTTCTGGCCTCACCTACGGCTTCTTCGGTGAGGGGTTGGTCAAGAAAAGTTATGTCGAAGCGAAGTTGGGGGAGGGCGACCCAACCACAACTGAATTCGTTGAACGCTTGGCCCAGCAGCCGCTCGCCTACCAGCCCGGCACGACGTGGGACTACAGCCAATCAACCGACGTGCTAGGCCGCGTAGTAGAAGTGGTCTCTGGAAAATCGCTGTTCGCTTTCGAGAAGGAACGTATTCTCGATCCTCTGGGCATGAAGGATACAAGCTTCTACGTCTCCGACCCTGCCAAAATTCCGCGCATCGCCGAGCCCTTCCCCAACGACCGCACCATCGGTGCGGGCGCAATGGTCAGCGACCCGCGCGTTGTAATGAAATATGAGAGCGGCGGCGGCGGAATGGTATCGACGACAGCGGACTACACGCGCTTCCTGCAAATGCTGCTCAATGGCGGAACCTATAGCGGCAAGCGCTACCTCAGCGCAAAGACGATTGCATCGATGACATCGAATCACGCCGGGGTAGCCGCTGGCGTCGTTCCGGGACCGTATTATCTTCCTGGGCCGGGCTATGGCTTCGGGCTCGGGTTCGCGGTGCGCACGGAAGCGGGCACGAATTCGGCCACGAGCAGCATAGGGGAGTACAATTGGGGCGGCGCCGGGGGCACCGCATTCTGGGTCGACCCGAAGGAGAACATGTTCGTCCTTTTCATGATGCAGTCGCCCAGCCAGCGAGTGAAATACCGCTCGGCGCTGCGCAATACGATCTACGGGGCGCTGGAGAAAT
>JANLPY010000021.1:0-2745 GCA_031367505.1 Hyphomicrobiaceae bacterium
GCGGAAAAATCCGCTGCAATTGAAATTCGAGTTCGCCTTGTGGACGCGCGAGATGGTGGCAACCCTGATCAAAAGGAAATATGGGATCGCGCTTGCTGCCAATTCAGTGGGACGTTTGCTGGCGCAGTTGGGCCTGACGGCGCAGAAGCCGCTCTATCAGGCACGCGAACGCGACGACGCGCTGGTGCAGAAGTGGTTGAAGTCGGACTACCCGAAGATCAAGAAGATGGCGAAAACAAAGGGCGCTGATATCTATTTTGGCGACGCCGCACACATGCGGTCCGATCATCACGCAGGACGCACATGGGGCAAAAAGGGCGAGACGCCGGTTGTCCAAACGTCGGGCGCACGGCACGGCATGAGCTTGATTTCCGCGATCACGTCCAAGGGAAAAATGCGGTTCATGATCAAAGAAAAGGGCGGCGTGAACGCGGATGTATTTATCGAGTTTCTGAAGCGCCTCTTGGTCGGCGCGACGCGTCCGATTTTCTTGATTGTCGACAACGGTTCCGCCCATCGCGCAAAGAAGACCGCAGCTTTCGTCGACGGCCTCGGTGGCAAACTGAAGTTGTTCTTTCTGCCGCCTTATTCTCCGGATCGCAATCCTGACGAGTTGGTTTGGAAGCATCTGAAGGCCGATACCGTCGGTCGCATGGCGGTGACGAGCAAGTCAGATTTCAAGAAGAAAGTCGTGTCCTCGATGCGGAGCCTGCAGCGGCGCCCCGACAAAATATCGGCCTTCTACCAGAAGCCGTCACTGAAGTACGCCGCTTGATGGGACATTACTTATGGACTGATTAATACTTCTGCTTGCGAGGCTCACGACTGCACGCCACAACCCTGACGGAAGCTTGATGAACGTAGCCATGGTGCTGGATGGAACTCCTAGTACTTCATTTCGTGTGCAGGCCGTGTACAAGGCGGGTGCGTAGGGTTGCGGAGCGGTGCGAACAGATGCGAACAAACGTGTACACGTTCACGCTTTAGGCTTTTGGATCATAAGGGAAAATGTGTGCAATACCAAGCACATAGAATAGCCGTGGCGCCCATGATGGACTGGACAATTTAATTTTCAAAATCAGTCTGTTATGGCGCACGTGTACACTGCCGTGTACACCGCCCACAAAAAACAAACAGAAGATGTCCCTGGTGCACCCATTTCTTTTGGCGGCGCGCTGGCTCAAAGGCCTGCCGCCCAAATGCGGTTAGGGGGCTCGATGCCAGACATGCAGCTTGACCTTCCACTGACAGCCGATCCAGCGGCAGAGAACCTGGGCCGCCTGCGGCTTGCCGCCCAAATTACAGGTTATCTAACGTGGCCGGATGATATCCTAACGCGAGACGCCTATCTGCGTGAGCCTTATCTGACGTAGGAACCCACTGTTGCAGGAGGCGTTCGGATTGCAGCGCCACCGACGCCGAACGAAGAAATTGCACGGAGCGAGTTGGGGCGGGCAACTGCATCGCTGGAGGACCTGATCGAAAAGACTCGGAGTGGAGCACCGCAGCTGGCTAGCCAGCTCATCGATATTCGCGCGGCGCTGTCGGCGGCGCAGATGACGCATTGGCCCGACTCACACTACACGGGCTCGAACGCTCGGCTATTGCGCCGGTTGAATTTTCATCAGGGCTATGAGACTGATGGGCGCCCGGACGCGCCGGTAAGCAAGTTAGGAAAACGAGAGCAGCGCGATCAAATTCGCAATCAAGTGCGGTCTTGGCGATGCGCTGGGCTTCAATTTTTACTCCTTGCTCAGATGGTTAAGCACCATAGCGCGGACCTGAGCACCCGCCGAGGGCCAAGTTTGGCCAAGGCGCAATCTGTGCTCGAATGCCATTTCGGTCTCTCAAGACGCACTGTCGAGGACGCCCGACTGCGGCACGGTTCAGTCGCTCATCTGGGTGCTGCGATAATCCTCCTGACTGCGCTGCGGTTGCCAGATCACCGCATAGATCGGTGCCCACCGGACCATGCTGTTGAGCTTATTCTTCAGAGCTTCCCGATGCGCTGCCTTGCGCTAGCGGCGTCCTTTGAGACGCTCGGACGGGGTTTTTCAAATTCACATTCAAGTCGTGAGGCAGCGCTCCCAGTCGAGCGTCTTTGGAGCGTGCTGTCAGCCATCGTATGCGAGCCGATCGACGCCTTGCTGCCTGCTCTGAAGCCCGCACACCTGAAGGTTGTCCTCGATCGACGGTGACCTACCGCATCCGAATGTGTAGGGTAGCCGCCCACATCAACTGCCATCCTTTGCGACATCTGCAGCGTCGCAGCAGGAGGCAACGTGTTCAACGATGACGACGAACTGTTGACAACGCGAGAGTTGGCAGCCCAGTTGAAGGAGTCGCCTCGAACACTAGAGGGGTGGAGGCCTAAAGGCATTGGCCCCCTTTCATTCAGTTTCAACCGAACGGACCAGTCCGGTACCGGCGTGGTTCGGTTCGCAAGTGGCTTTCTGCGCGCACGGTGTCAAGAACATCTGACCAGTCCAGTAGCGGCACGTCGACGGTCTCCGAACTAGAACCGTAGCGCTGGGCCCGCCAGTGATAGCCCCGCCGGCTTAGCCGCCTGCGGACAACAAGCCGCTTAGCCACATCCAGAACGTCAGCCCGCTTCGAGCACACCAGTGCGCTCGAAGCGACGCAACACGTCGAACTTGCGTGGTGAACACTAATGGCAAAATAACAAAATGCCCATCTCGCATTCTCCCGATTTGGCAAGTTTCGTCGACGCCGCCGACGACGATG
>JANLPY010000042.1:0-2037 GCA_031367505.1 Hyphomicrobiaceae bacterium
CAGGCGCGAAGGTCAGGCGCCAATACCAGACGTCCCAAACGCCTGGCTGAAACGGATTGGGGTCATAGCTCAGTTGGGAGAGCGCTACAATGGCATTGTAGAGGTCGTCGGTTCGATTCCGTCTGGCTCCACCATTCACGAATTTTCAGTTTTTCAACAAAAACAGGCTATTGGCGCGCAATACAGGCGGCGGCCGGTTTAGGTGGTGTCTCAATTTCAAATTTTGTTGCGCGCCAAATTGTCCCTCCACCGAACCCGCATTCTGACCCGATATGGCCGGGAGCGGGATGGAGGTTCTGGGAGCGCGCCGGGAGCCGAAGCAGACATTCATCATCGCTAGACGCTCGGTTGCTTTCGAGCCAAAGGCGACGTTCGTCACGCGTCAAATATCAAGAATTACGACGATCCACCTTTTGCCCGAAAATCGGGGCCTTTTGAGAGAATAGGGGGTCGGGTTCTGGGCGCAAGCGCCCCACGCCGCAGACGACTCGGTGTGACCGCAGAACGCGGCAGGGGCTTTGCGCCGGAAATCTGTTAAGTTGCGGAGCGATGGAGAACTACATGCAAAAAGGACAGGGCGGGCGCGTAAAGGTTCCAACCGTCGCGCAAATTACCGAGGCTATGCAAAACGATATGGAAATGGCAGCTTGTGCAGGCTCGCGGCATGGGCCGCTTGCTGCCTTGACGATCAGCTTGTCAGGCGGCGGAGAGGCGACCATTTTCTTGGGTGAACTTGGTGCGCTTTATCTTTTCGAGGCCTTGAAGGTCCTCTTTCCAAGTATCGCGTCACCGCCAGCGTCGCCCGCGATAATAGGCCGAACGCCGGAAGGTGATACTCAAGTTCAGGTCGGCCATAAGTCCGGTTGAACGCTGTGCATAAACATGAATTTCACAGGCTACATCGACGAGAGCGATACGCATGGCCTCGCGCCGGACATCACCATGTCCGCCATGCTCTCGACCTCGGGCCGCTGGGAAAGATGTTCGCGCGCTTTGGCACGCATCCGGCGCAAGTTCGGCTTTACGGTTTTTCACGCTACTGAATTTCGGGCTTTGCGCGGCGAGTTTGAAGGCTGGCCCGACGAAAAGTGCTTCGATCTCTGCATGGAGCTTGGCCAGTTAGGGGCAACGCACCTGGTTGAAGCCTTCAACATTTCGCTATCGCACGAGACTTACCGGACTCATTTTTTGGACCGACGGCCGCCGAAGATGCACCAGACCAGTCAATACGGCATCTGCTTCATGGGGGTTCTTGATGGGATGATGCGGACCGTCATGAGTCACGGCCCACAAAGCAAGCTCTCTATCGTGGTGGAAAACGGACACAGGAACGCCAAGGACACAGGGCGGCTATTCGATGCCAGAAAGAGGCGGTTGGATACGGCCGGGATCGACCTTCTGCGCACGCACGGCCTCGAAGAAAAGGACTGTAGTCCGCTGCTACAATTGGCCGATATCACAGCCCATGCTCACGCCCACGACCAGCGGGCTATAAAGTCAGGGGAAGTACCCGATTTCTTAGCGCGAAGTGAACCGGGACCAGTCGAAGGGCAACCGGGCTGCACGGTGTACGAGGTTACGCCTGATTACATTGCTGGCATCATCGACGAATATAACGAAGACCGCGTGGCGAAGCATAAAGACTACTTGAGACGCCGGGCGGCTTGGTTGGCTGGTAAGGCGGGCGGCAACGCGCCTTAGCGCTGTGCATAATTCAACAATTTTCGCTCTGTTCCTTCGACCTCGAAAAATCAGCAGCTCACTATGTACAGAAATCAGCGCGGTCAGAAATCCATATCTGCTGCATGCCATCCTTACCGCGCGCGAAGTGATCTAAGCAACGCGGTGCCAAAGAATTGCTGGTTGATCTGGACCGGCAATACGCTCCCCGAGGCAGCGGGCGCAAAATACCGCGCGGCGATTGCTGCCGTTATCCCCTGACAGGAAGGTCAGGCCCCCAGCAGGGGCACGTCGTTGCCGGCACCGGGAAAATGCCGGAATTTCCGGCGCTCGGACGGTCGGGCTGGCGCTGCCCGC
>JANLPY010000075.1:0-4066 GCA_031367505.1 Hyphomicrobiaceae bacterium
GCCGGATCGCCGCCCGCGCCATCGAGCAGCTGGTGGCGTCGGTGCCGAGAACGATGCGTCAGATCGTCGACAACACCGTGCCGTACCGCCGGCTCAGGCCTCTGTCCTGATCGTCAGCCGGAGATAAGGGGATAGGTATGCTTCAGACCAGCGCTCCCGCGGGTGGCGCGGGTCATCGCACCTCGATCCGCGGCGGAGGTCCGTTGTCGACGCTCGTGGTGCCCGGCGCAAGCGACGGCGAGGTACCCACGCTCTGGCAGTGCCTTTGGGCCAATGTCGTGTGCAACCTGCGCGCTGAGCCTGAAGAAGCGAGCCGCGTCTTTCCCTGGCTTGCACCAACGCGTGTATCCGACAAGGCCGGTATTACGACAACGCCTGTTGATGTCCATGAAGGCCAAGCCTTCTTTGGAATGCCACGGCGCATTCGACTGGTCTTCCAGGAGAACACGTGCAGACACGCGTGCGATCTCCTAGGCATCGTCGATGATACGATCATCACCGGCTACGTGACCCGGCCGTGGGGAACGAACTACACGGCCTGGGACCGGCGTCATCCGCTCAGTCCTTATTACCGGCCGAAAGATGCGGCGACGGAATACCTACCCGTCCATCTGCAATCTTCCCGCATCGGTTACCGGCAGTGGTTAGGCTTCGCGTTCAAGGCGGAAGGCTCGCTTCGTGTACCGGCCCGGACAATCGCCGATTTTCAGAAGCGTGCAGAATACCTCCAAGGTGACACTGCCTACGTCCGGCAGCGCGCGCGGATGCTCGCGTGTGGTTACGCGATGGACAACATGAAGCCGCTCGACTTCGGCGAAGCATTGATGCCGCTCATTGTCGGAAGCAACGCCGAGGTGAATTCTCAGGTCGCTGCACAGGCGGAAAAACTGATCAAGGCGGCCGAAGCCGTCAGTAGCCAACTCCTCAACAGCGTGAAGCTTGCACTGTTCGGCGAGCGGGCGAAGGCCGACCGCGATAGCGCCGTTCTGGAGCCGGAGCGCTTCCGCTTCTGGGCCGACACCGAGCAAGCCTTTTACGATGTACTGCGTGATGCCGCCGAAGCTTTCGAGGCGGCTAAGGACGATCTGCAAGACCAGCATGGCGCAGTCAATCTCAGCGCCGGTTCAGCTTGGCTCGTCCATCTTAAGCGGCACGCGTTTCAGATCTTCGACGAAACCGTTCCGATCGACAGCGCCGATAGCGATCGCATCGAAGACCTCATCAACGCTCGCAAGTTTCTTGTTCTCGCGCTCACTGGATACGGCGCGAACGGGAAGATCGTATTTGATCAGCTGAACCAGCCGCAGCCCGCAAAATCCACCAAACCCAAAAAGCCGAGGATAGCCGCATGAGCAATTCTAGCCTCAAAGATCAGGCCGATGCTGCTTGGAAATGGTGGCGCAGTCTTCAGCCGATGGAAACCGAAGACGGCGGCAAGTTACCGGGTGACCGGGCAACATCGGCCCGCCTGCGACGCTGCTCGTCACCGTTGGAAGCTGCGACTGAACCGGCAACGGCAAAACTCTTCAAGGCGCTAGGCCTTGCTAAAACAGACCATAACATTGCACGCACGGCGGTATTGGCGGCGGTTCTTGCGCACGTCAGGGACGAGCCGAAACCGTCGAAACGTATTGCCGAAGCGATCGGCGCCGCAGCAGGTGTTGACGCGAACGAAGCCCTCGTCAAACCAAACCGGTTCAAGCACCTCGTTTCGGCGCGCGGTGACGAGGAAATACTGATCGCATTCCGACGCGTCGTCGCCATGCTTGGCCGCACCGCAAACGTGAAAGACTTGGCCCGCCTTATCCTCTGTTGGACCGATGACGAGGCCGGCGACCGTGCGCGTACCCGCTTCGCTTTCGACTATCACGGCGCCGGTTTCGCCGCGCCCGCAGCCGAACTCACCCCATCCGCTTGATTCGAAAAGGCAAAGTTTCATGACCCGTTTCATCCAAATCCATGCACTGACCGTTTATGCGCCATCCAATCTCAATCGCGACGATACCGGCCGTCCGAAAACCGCAAAGTTTGGCGGTGCCGAACGCCTGCGCATTTCTTCGCAAGCCTTGAAGCGCGCGATCCGTACTAGCGAGCCGTTCCAGGCGCGACTGAAGGATCATCGCGGCGAGCGCACGCAGCGGCTCGGGGAAGTGATCCGCAAGCATCTCATCGATAAGGGTTTGCCGGAAGACCAGGCGTTGGCCGGAGCGCAGAAAATTGCTGGCGTGTTCGGCAAGATCAAAGATGCCAAGGACAAGAACCCCGCCTACATCGAACAACTTGCTTTCGTTGGGCCTGAAGAAAAAGCCGCGGCCTTGGCGCTCGCTGACAAGCTGGCCAGTGGCGATAAACTCCCCGAAGACAAAGACCTCGTCGCGGCACTCCTGCGCAAGACCGACACTGCGGCCGACATCGCCATGTTTGGGCGGATGCTGGCGTCCGCGCCAGAGTTCAATCGCGAGGCCGCTGTCCAGGTGGCTCACGCCATCACCACGCACAAGGTCGACGTCGAGGATGATTTCTACACGGCGGTCGACGATCTGAAGAAACCGGCGGAGGACGCCGGTGCCGGATTCATCGGCGAACTCGGCTTCGGCTCAGGCGTGTTCTACATCTACGCTTGCGTCGATCGTGCCCAATTGGAAAAGAACCTCGGCGGCAATAAGCAACTCGCCAGCCTGTCGATCGCAGCGCTCGTCGAAGGGCTCAGCACCGCTTCACCCACCGGCAAGCAGGCAAGCTTCGCCAGCCGCTCACGCGCCAGCTACGTGCGCATCGAGAAAGGTAGCCAGCAGCCTCGCAGTCTCGCCGCAGCATTTTTGAAACCGGTTCGTGGCGACGATCTCCTCACCGCATCGATTGACCGGCTAGACGATCCGAAAACCGGCCTTGTCAAGCAGATGAATGATGCCTACGGCAAGTGCTTCGATGCCGACAAAACAATGAAGTTCGTCGCCGGCGATGCAGGCAACTCCGGCTCGCTGCCTGCTCTCATCGCGTTCGCATCGGAGTGAAACCCATGAGCACGCGAGTGTATCTCGTTTTTACGATTGCCGCGCCGATGGCGTCGTTCGGCACGATCGCCGTCGGCGAGCGGCGGCCGACCTGGGACCGTCCGAGCAAGTCTCAGATCATCGGCCTGGTCGCCGGTGCGCTTGGTATCGAGCGAGGCGAGGAGCAGCGCCAACTTGAGCTTGCAAGATCACTGCAGTTCGCCGTCCGTATCGATCATCCCGGCACCATAGCCACCGACTATCATACGACGCAGGTGCCACCGCAGAAGCGCAACCGCCAGTTCGCGACTCGCGCGGAGGAACTTGGCGGCGACAAGACGGACCTGAAGACGATCCTGTCGCGGCGCGAGTTTCGAGTGGGTGCGATTTCGACAATTGCCCTATGGAAATCCGGGGAAGGCGATCCTTCCTTGCAATCAATCGCCGAAGCACTGAAGACGCCGGTGTTCGTTCCGTTTGTCGGCCGCAAGCCGCACCCGCTCATGCTGCCGATGTCGCCTGAGTGTGTAACATCGGATAGCATCGAGAGCGCATTCGCCGCCTATGACGCTCTTGAGACGGAGCCGCAGCGCAAATTCAAAACTGACGCAAAGTTCGCGCCCGTCGCGACGCAGCGGCCAATCTACGCCGAACTCGGCGCAGTGCCTCGCGAACGTATCGATCGCATCGAGCAGCGCCGCGACAATCCCGAAAGCCGATCGAAATGGCGCTTTGGACTACGATCGGAAGCCTTGATCAAATCCAATGTGCCTGGGGGCGAAACGCTATGACGACACCGCTCTATCTCTCGCGTGTCCGGCTGCGCTCTACCCGCGGCGAAGCGCTATCGGCCATCGCGCCGATCTTGTTTCCCGATGACGGTTCCGTCCGCGCTGGCCACGCACATCGCCTCGTGTGGTTGCTGTTTCAGGACAGTAGTGTCCCAACGTTCTGCGTCGCCGCTACGATAAGGGCTTGAGCTGCATAGTGGAAGCAGCGTTTCAGCTTGGTGTCGATTTGAACCTCGCATGAGCTTCCGCCGGAGACGATCCTGCCGCCCAGCAGATGGCGGC
>JANLPY010000080.1:0-12915 GCA_031367505.1 Hyphomicrobiaceae bacterium
GCCGGATCGCCGCCCGCGCCATCGAGCAGCTGGTGGCGTCGGTGCCGAGAACGATGCGTCAGATCGTCGACAACACCGTGCCGTACCGCCGGCTCAGGCCTCTGTCCTGATCGTCAGCCGGAGATAAGGGGATAGGTATGCAGTTCATTTGATGAATTTCATCTATCGGTTTATTAGTTTCGTTCATGCGGCTAGTCTTTCTTCCGGTGAGATCACTGCTTCGATTATTGTTTCTCTGCGAAGAATTGTCGCAACCACTTGGCGCCCAATCGCCTTGTGATCGAGCAGCCTCGATACATCGTCGACCCCGGTAACTGGCACATCGCCGAGAGTGAGCAAGATATCGCCGCTGAGAACGCCGGCGGCATCTGCCGGGCTGCCTGGCTGGATTTCCCTGATCCGAACAGCGCTCACCTGTGAAACTTTTGCGCGATCGGCCAATCTGAGGGGCAGCGCAATCTGTTCCGCAACAATCCCGATGCGGGCGCGGCGTACTCTGCCATGTTGTAGGACTTGGGTGAGCACGTGCAAGGCTGTGTTTGACGCGACTGAGAAGCAGATGCCGTGCGCGCCGGCAATCATAGCTGTGTTGATGCCGATGATCTGCCCATGCGATCCGACCAACGGGCCACCCGAGTTGCCGGGATTGAGTGCGGTATCGGTTTGAATGACGTCAAGGATCAGCCCACCATTTTGCGCGCGCAACGAGCGTCCGACCGCACTAACGATGCCAGCTGTTACGGACGATTGAAAGCCGAGTGGATTGCCGATCGCGATCGAGATTTGGCCCGGCCGAACCAGCTTCGAATTAGCGAGCCGGGCGGCGGGCAACGTTTCCGTCGTCTCGCCGCGCAGCACCGCCAAATCGCTGTCGGCATCGCGGCCCAGCACGCGAGCCTTGAATGTGCGCCCGTCTGCCAAACCAAGTTCGATCGTAGTTGCGCCTTCGATTACATGGTTGTTGGTGAGCACCAGGCCGTCAGGTGAAATAATGACGCCACTGCCGGACCCTTTTGCCTCGCGCCCGCCACGTTCGCCGCGAACCTGGACATGAACAACCGATGGCGACACGGCTTCCACAACGCCAACCACGGCCGCCGAATAGGCGTCGAGTAGATCACCATCGTCGCTGGATGCTGTTGAATTGTCCCGGCTGCCGCCGGCAAGGTCGCGGGTTTTGCCGGAAGCGCCGCGGAGCCATTGGGGTAGGAGCTGCATATCGAGAATACTCCCGTTTTTGTCGGCTTGCATTTGCTGGAGGGAAGATGGGAACGGCGGTTGCAGTTGTCGAGAGGCGGGATCGCGTGTAACTCGCAACCCAACTACTATCATCGTATCGTTGAAGCTGAGTGAGCCATGACCACGATCGACATCCTCATCCGTCGCGAAGGTGCCGCCGGCCGCATAACGATGAACCGGCCGAAGGCGCTCAACGCGCTGACGTATCCGATGATTGGAAAGATATCGCTGGCACTCGGCGATTGGGCAACTGATGCGGCCGTTGAATTGGTCATTCTCGATGGGGCCGGCGATCGCGCGTTGTGTGCCGGTGGGGACGTACTTTCGCTTTATGAGAGCCGGATCAATGGCTCAGGGTATGCGCGCAAATTCTGGGCCGACGAGTATCACCTCAACGCGCAGATCGCGCGCTTTTCGAAACCGATCGTGGCACTGATGGACGGCATCGTCATGGGTGGCGGTATTGGCCTGTCAGGGCATGCCTCGCACCGCGTTGTGACGGAACGATCGATGCTCGCCATGCCGGAGACGAGCATCGGGCTGATTCCAGATGTCGGCGGCACGTGGCTGCTGTCGCATGCGCCGGGAGAGGCCGGCACGTATTTGGGGCTGACCGGCGCGCGCATGTCGGCGGCCGATGCAATCTATGCCGGTTTCGCCGATACCTTTGTCTCATCGAAGCGGCTACCCGAACTCGTCGCGGCACTGCGCGAAGCCAGCCCGGGCAATCTTGATCAAGTCATTGCCGCATTCGCGACTGCTCCACCGGCGAGTGAGCTGCACGCAATTGCCAGCGAAATCGACGCCGCCTTTTGCAGTGATCACGTCGAGGTAATCATCGAAGCGTTGTCTCGCAGCGGTACGCCTTGGGCGACAAAAACCTTGAATGGATTGAATTCCAAGTCGCCGCAAGCGTTGAAGGCAACACTGGCCACGTTGCGTCAGGCTCGCACTTTGCCGTCGCTCGAATCAGCCCTCGATGTCGAGTATCGGCTGGTCACGCGGTTGTTCGAAGATGGCGAATTTATCGAAGGCGTGCGCGCCCTCCTCGTCGACAAGGACAAGGCGCCAAAGTGGAACCCAGCGACGCTCGCCGAGGTGACGGACGCGATGGTCGCGCAACTGCTGTCGCCGCTGCCGGGAGGCGAAGAGTTGGGGCTGGCACCTCACCCCTTGGCGTAATTTTTGATGAAGTCGCCGACGATGCGGACGATGCCGCGCGAAAGCAAGTCGTCCATCGCATCGACGAAGGTGTCGACATCGGCACGGGTACAGATTAGCGGCGGCTCGAGCCGGATGACGTTGCGATTGTATTCGGTGAAGGCAACCAGCACGTTGTAGTCGCGCAGCAGGATCGAGCCGATGAACCCGGCGAGCGAGCCCTTCAGTTTGTCGTCGAGTACCGATACTGCCTGCTTGAGAACAAATGGCAGTGTCTGCGAGAAATCTTGGAATTCAAGTCCTACCATCAAGCCTTGGCCGCGAACATCCTTGATCAGCTTGGGATGCTTCTCCTTGAGTGCGTTCAGCCGGTCCAAAAGATACTTGCCCTGCTCGGCGGCGTTATCGATCAGGCCCTCGTCATAAAGGATGTTGAGGGCTTCGATCGAGGTGATGCAGCCTTCGCCAATGCCACCGAAGGTCGCCGGGCCGTGGATCAGCGCGGTCTTCGGTGTACCGTAGGCTTTCATGTAGACCTCGCGGCGGGCGATCATGGCGCCCATCGCGCACTTGCCGCCGCCGAGTGATTTAGCGAGTGCTGTCACATCCGGTACGACGCCCGCATGCTCGAACGCGTAGAAGCGGCCCGAACGACCGAGGCCGCACTGCACTTCGTCGGCGATCCACAGTACATCGTGTTTGTCGCACAAGCGGCGCAATTCCTGCCAGAAGGCGGGCGGCGCCGTGTTGATGCCGCCGCCACCTTGGATCGTTTCGAGGCAAACGATGCCGATCGATTTATCCGCTTCAAGTGCCTTTCGGATGGCCTCGATATCGCCGAACGGAACTTTCACGTTCTTGGATGAAAGGTCGAAGTTCGAGCGATAGAGCGGTCCATCGGTAATGGCGAGGGTGCCCTTGGTTTTGCCGTGGAACGAGTTTTCCGCGTAAAGCACCTTGGAGCGCTCCGGCCCCTGCGCCTGCTCGCAAACTTTCAATGCGGCTTCCATGGCTTCCGATCCGGACGAGCCGAGGAAAACCATGTCGAGATCGCCCGGCGATACCTTCGCCAGATTGTGCGCCAAGGCCGACGCATATTGCGACATGAACGCCATCGCAATTTCATGACGCTTCTCGTCCTGGAATTTCTGCCGAGCCGCAAGAATGCGCGGATGGTTGTGGCCGAACGCGAGTGAGCCGAAACCGCCGAAGAAATCCAAAATTTTGCGGCCATCGCGGGTGAAGTAATGCATGCCTTCAGCGCGATCGATAATCACCTTGTGGAAGCCCAGCAACTTCATGAAGTGCAGTTGGCCCGGATTGAGGTGCGCCGCGAACAGGTCGATCACCTGTTGCGAGGGCAGAGCCTTGGCATCCTCGACGGTCAGCAGCGCCGGCTTGGGTAGCCGGTTCGCGGTGAGGTGGGCACGATCGGCTGTGGCGCTGGCAGCGGTTTGGGCGGTCATCTGTCGCTCTCGTCTAAATACGAAGTGGGAAATGAGGTCAGGCGTGTTGTGGTTTTGAAGTACCCGCGCTGGCAGCGGTCGCTTTCTTTACCCGGTATTCCTTATAGGCCGCGATTAGCATGTCATCATCGCGATACTGCGGCGTCCAGCCAATCTCGCGCTTGGCTTTGGAACAGTCGAGTAGACACTCTTCGTCGGCAATAAGGTATTGTTCGGGGTCCATCAACGGCATGTTGACGGCGTCGAGCGTGTTGAGCGTGAACTTAACTAGGAACCCCGGAGTGGGTATGAGGATCGAACGGCTGCCAGCCTCTTTGATCAGGCGTCCAAGAAGGTCGCGCACCGATGGCGGTGTGTCCGATCCAAGATTGTAAGCCTGATTGGGAACGCCGGCCCGCCAGGCGAGTTCGGCCGCCGATGCGCAGTCGAACACCGACACGAATTGGTAGGGGTTACGTCCGGAGCCAATCATCGGAACCGGCAAGTTGGCATCGATCAACTTGAATAGCTTTTCAAGAATCCCCAGGCGTCCCGGTCCGATAATCAGTCGTGGCCGGAAGATCGAGATATTGAAGCCTTTTTGCCGGTACTGCGCGGCGAGCGTCTCGGTGTCGAGCTTGCTCTGACCGTAGTGGCCGAGCGGAGCACACGGATGGTCCTCGGTCTGTGGTGTTACCTTCGAGTGGCCGTAAACCATGTCGGTCGTGTAGTGCACCAGACGCTTTGCGCCAGCGCGCTCCATCCATTCCAGGATATTCTTTGTGCCGAAATAGTTCACCGGGTAGAAGAAGTCGTAGCGCTTTGCCTTCGGCATGATCGGCGAAAGCATCTTGGCCGACAAATTGTAGACCATGTCGCCGGTAGCCAAGGGCAAAGCTGCGAAGCTTTCCGGTCGTGTTACATCCAACTGAACGAAAGGTACGCTCGCGTAGACATCGTGATTGCTCTTGACGATGTCGGCAACAATGACGTCCTCGCCTTTGTCATGCAGATTGCCAGCCAGGACATGGCCGACGAACCCATCGCCGCCGATAATGATATGACGCATTTTTCAACTCTTTTTCGGGAGCGGCCGATCAGGATCGGGAGATCAGGATCGTACCGATGCAAATCAATCCGATGCCAGCGATACGCAACGCGTTCACGTCTTCCTTGAAGATGTAATACGCGTAGGCCGCGACAACGACGTAGGCAAGGCTAAGGAATGGATAGGCAAATGATAGTTCCACCTTGGACAGCACGATCAGATGCGATGCCATGCTGATCACGAAAGTCGACAAACCAAGGAACACCCACGGATTGAATATCACGCGGAAGATGGTGGCGAATAAGCCGCCGTCCGTGCCGAGCGGTCCGACACTCAGCATACCCTTTTTCAGCATGATCTGAGCGGCTGCATTCGTCAGGACTGTGAACAGAATTAGCGGAAGGTATCGCGTCACGATTGTTCGACTTTCTTATGCATACTGTGCGCGCCGATCACCTCGTCGAGCTAAAGCGCCGTTGAAGTTCTGGGACGACCGGCCCATTTGAGCCGCAAGGGTTTAATCAGAGCCAATTCGGCAAGGACGATTGCGCAGCCTGCATAGCGCGCCGCCAGCCGGCGTGGATTGGTGGCAAGACGCCACAGCCATTCCGTGCCGGTTCGTTGCATGAAAAGGGGAGCACGTAGCTGCTCACCGGCAATGAAGTCGATTGCAGCGCCAACGCAAATGAAGCCGCAACTCACCCCTTGTGCCTTGGCCCGTGCAGCGAATATTTCCTGCTTTGGCGCCCCTAAGGCGATAAAAGCCAGACGTGCGCCAGAAGCTGCAATCCTGGCGATTGCGGCATCGGCTTCGCGCCCAGTGGGATCAAAACCGTGTGGTGGCGCATCCGTGCCAGCGATATCGAGCAAGCCGCTTGTACGATCGAGGAAGGCTCGGGAAGCTTTCGCCAGCACGCTGCCCGAAGATCCGAACAGGTAGATGGGTATCTGGCGCTTGGCCGCCTCCTCGATCAGTGGAATGACTAAGTCGGCTCCCGTGGTGCGGGTGATCGCCGCACCCTGCTGGCGCGATAACCAAGCTATTGGCTCGCCGTCGGCGGTGATCAGCGAGGCGGTTTCATAGGCCGCGCGAAAAGCTGGATCGCGTCGAAGTTTCACAAGGTGGTCAAGGTTGAGGGTGAATACCGTAAAGGATTGAGCCTGCTCCGCGCGTGCCGCAATTTCTGCCACGGCGGCCGGCAATGTCGGGATGGTAATGGTCCAGCCATCGACTTTTGCAAGTGCGGCATTACTTGATGTTTTAGATGAAGAGTTTTGCATAACACACAGACACTCGTTGTAGTTTTTCATATTGCTAAGTGCAAAGAGCTGTTTTAACGACATCCTTTAACACTCTGGCAACCTTTTCCAATGCGGTTCGTGCACTTCAGCTAGAATGACACTTATCGCGATTTGAGAAGCGTCACTGTCCGCTGGGTCAGGGTCTTGCGAAAATCGTGCCGTTCAATGGTGTCACACCACTTTTGCAAGGGGTGTGTTGCATCGACTGAGCCTTTGGCCTGGTCGTGCAGAGAAATTTTTATGGATGGAATATGAGCGGTGTACAGAGAATTGGCGGCCTGACAATCGGCGCCGTGACCACCACACCAGCAGGTTTGCGCGGGCGGCAGACGCAGCGTTGGATGCTTGGGGAGCTGGGTTTCCCATTGACGGTCATGCTGACCATCGCCGCAGCAATCGTTGTTGTCGGCGTGTTGGCCGGCACGCTTTATCATCATACGGCTTACGGCGATTTTGGCCGGTATCGCAGTTTTGTCGCAGTCGGGCTCCTAGTTGCCTTTCTTTATACATTGCCGTTCGTTTTCAAGCGTGAATGTGGTGCCGATCGCTTCCTGACCGCGCGTCCACCTTTCGCCAACCTAATTGTCAACTGGACTTGGGCATTTGTTGCGCTCGGGGTCATAGCCTTTCTCACTAAGTCAACGGCGACATTCTCGCGCGGCTGGGTGATACTGTTTTATCTCGTCGGCGGGCTAACGATAATCGGCCTTGAGCTGATGATCCGCCGTGCGGTTCGTTCGGCATTGAAGGCCGGACGCATAGCGCGTCAACGGCTCATGCTCATCGGCACGCCCGATGAAATCCAGCGCTTCACGTTGGCTCACGCTTCGATGCAATCGACGGTAGAAATCGCAAGTGTTGCAGCGGTACCTGCCAACGCGATTGAGCCAACGACTATCGCCGATAATGCGGTTCTCCACGATTTGCTTGAGCGCGCGGTTGTAAGTGCGCGTGGCCACGACATCGATAGTGTGGTGCTACTTTCTGATTGGTCGCACGTCGGCTTCGTCGACCGTTGCGTGGCGGCGTTTTCGATGTTGCCAGTCTCGATCCATCTTGACGCCGGCCGTCTCGCTGAGCGATTCCGCGGCATTCGTGTGGAGCGGATTGGTCCCGTGGCTACATTGTCGCTAAGTGAAGCGCCGCTTGGCGCTTTGCAGGCATTGGCCAAGCGCCTTTTTGACATCGTGGTCGCCGCGATGGCGATTGTTGCGCTCAGTGGGGTCTTCCTCGCCGTTGCCGTACTAATTAAGCGCGACAGTCCGGGCCCCGTGTTTTTCCGGCAGCGACGCCTGGGCTACAACCAGCGCGAATTTCGCATCTTCAAGTTTCGCAGCATGACTTCGCAAGACGACGGCGACCAGGTGCAGCAGGCCCAACGCAATGATCCGCGCGTAACACGGATTGGCAAGTATCTACGGCGCTTCAACATTGATGAGCTGCCGCAATTGATCAACGTGCTGAAAGGTGAAATGTCGATTGTCGGGCCCCGGCCGCACGCAGTGGCTCATGATCGCTTGTTTGAGAAGCGCATTGGCCTTTATCCTCGACGTCTCAATGTACGGCCGGGCATCACTGGTTGGGCGCAAGTAAATGGTCATCGCGGTGAGACCGACACCGATGATAAAATGGCGGCGCGCGTTGCGCACGATCTTTACTACATCGACAACTGGTCGCTCTGGCTTGATTGCTACATTGTGGCGATGACTGTCGTGTCGCCCAAGGCCTACAGTAACGCTGCCTGACGAAACGCTGGGTGTTCGTCTGGCCATTATCCTGCCGTGAAATCTCGTACTAATGCGGATCGTGAAACAATGTTCGCAGCGTACCCGTAGCTTAATCACACTCGGTGCGGCGAACATGTCGCCCGATTGGTGTTTGCGTATGACGATCGAACAGTTTGCCCAGCTTGCCCCTGATTTTAGTGTCGTTCACGTGTCTAGTGGCCGTCCGGTGCATGCGGGTTTTGATTTTTCAGCACTTATCGCAATTGGCCGGAACGCTTGGTCGACGCTCGAGTTCTGGATCACATCTGGCTACCAGGAGGCGCCCGCGCTGATGGTGGGATTAGCAGCTCTTCTCCTCGTTCCTGTGCTCACCATTGCTGGTTTTGTTGTAAACCGGCATCTGTTATTTTCGAGCGTTACTCGAATGCCAGAACCACTCGCCGACATAGAGACCCGTTGGCCTCGCGATGCCTGGATTACGATCGAGGGCCGCGCGGCTGAGCGTCGCGAAATCTCCTGCGAAATGTTGAACATTGGACGCGATGACGATAATGATCTGCAGTTGGAACACGCCAGCGTCCACAGACACCACGCAGTGCTACACCGATCGAGCAACGCGCTGATCTACGTGCGGGATTTGAGCGGCGATAAGGGCAATGGCATCAAAGTAAATGGAGAACGGGTGAGACATGTCGCGTTGACCGATGGCGACCGGGTCGAAGTCGGTGCGTTTGCGTTCAAGTTTGAAGCGCACCCGATCTGACATATGCTACGGAATGCTTGCCTGCTATTGTTTCGATAGGTAGGGGAATTCCAAATTAGCACGCGATTTCGCACTGTGCTGGTTTGTCCCGGAATTATGATGGCGGTGCATGGTCGATGCCTTCACAAAAGCCAAGCTGATGGCTCACTTCGAGACAGCGATCGCGACATCGCAGGGCGCGCGCCGTTACCAGGAAGATGCCGCAGCGGTTTGGTCTGATCGGCATGCTCAACCGGTAATGTTGGCTGTGCTGGCCGATGGAATGGGCGGACATGCAGGCGGCGCCATTGCCAGTCGACTTGCCAGCGATACGTTCATCGAGAAGTTCACAGATGCCGATGGCGACACTGCGCATCGCCTGACAAGTGCGCTTGATATCGCCAACAAAGCGATCGCGCGTGCTGTCGAAAAAGATCCGGGGTTGTCCGGTATGGGCTCTACGATCGTCGCGGCGGCTTTCGGTGTCAGCGGACTCGAGTGGATCAGCGTCGGTGACAGCCCGCTCTATCTCTATTCCCTCGGCGAAGTCGCGTTGCTGAACGAAGACCATTCGCTGGCGCCAGGCCTCGACCAGATGGCCGCTGAAGGGCTAATCACCGTTGATGCCGCGCGTAACGATCCGCGTCGCCACATGCTGCGCTCGGCGGTGACAGGGGAAGACCTCGAACTGGTAGATCTATCGCGCAAGCCGCTCACCCTCGAGCCCGGCGACTACGTTATTTTGGCGAGCGACGGTGTTCATACGATCGACGAAGCCAAAATTGCGGCTCTGGTGCAAGAGTTTGCAGATCAAGGTCCACAGGCAGTCGCCGACGCGCTGGTGCGCGCTGTGATCGAGTTGCGCGAACCGCACCAGGACAATGTGACGGTTCTTGCAGTGCGGTTCAGCCCTGCCACAGGCGAGGATGACGCCCGGTAATCCCGATGGCATGATGTGGCCTCCCAATGATTGGAGTTAGCCGATCCATGCCTCGCATCGTAACCGTTGCCGCCGCTCAACTCGGTGCCATCCACAAGGCCGACAGCCGTGCATCGGTCATCAACCGGATGATCAAGCTGATGGACGCGGCCAAGGCCCGGTCCGCCGATTTCATCGTCTATCCCGAATTGGCACTGACGACTTTCTTCCCGCGCTGGCACTATGAAAATCGTTCGCAGGCTGATGTTTGGTTTGAACGTGAGATGCCAAATGCCGCCACCCGCGCGCTCTTTGAACACGCCAAGTCATTGGGCATGGCGATGTCGTTCGGTTACGCCGAACTGACGCCGGATGGGCATCATTTCAACACGTCGATACACGTCGATGCCGCAGGCAAGATCGCCGGTAAATATCGCAAGGTTCATTTGCCCGGCCACGTCGAACTTGACCCACAGCGTACCCATCAGCATTTGGAAAAGCGCTATTTCGAGCCGGGTGACCTGGGCTTTCCGGTCTATCGCACCATGGGCGGCATTTTCGGCATGTGCATTTGTAATGATCGGCGGTGGCCCGAAGTCTATCGGGTCATGGGTCTACAAGGTGTCGAGATGATCACGCTCGGCTTCAACACGCCGTCGGTCAATTCGCAGAAGCCCGATGAGGGCGCCGAGCAACGGCTGTTTCACCATCGGCTGTCGTTGCAGGCTGGCGCCTATCAGAACTCCACTTGGGTGGTTGCCGTCGCAAAATGCGGCTCCGAGGATGGACACCACATGTTCGGCTGCTCGGCGATCGTCGATCCCGATGGGCATATCGTCGCCGAAACCAAGTCCGAGGACGATGAGGTCATCGTGCACGCGTGCGATCTGGATGCGACGCGCTTCGGCAAGGCGACGATCTTCGACTTCGCACGACATCGCCGCATCGAGCACTATGGCCGCATCACCAGCCAGAGCGGCGTCACCCTTCCCCCGGAGTAAAAAACGACAATGGCGGATCTACAATTCGACTTCACGCAGATGAGCGTGAAGGACTGCTACAAGATCATTTGCGGCATCGTCGTGCCGCGCCCTATTGCGCTCGTGACTTCCGTTAATTCGGAGGGGCGGATCAATTCGGCACCGTTTTCGTTCTTCAATGCGTTCTCCGACGATCCGGTGCAAATCGCGCTCGGCCTGCAACACAAGGCCGATGGCACTCCGAAGGACACGACGCGCAATCTATCGGCTGCCAAGTATTTCGTGATCAATATGGTCGACGACGCGCTGGCATCCACCATGAACGATTGTGCGATCGATTTTCCACCAAACGTGAGTGAGATCGACGCGCTAGGCATCGAGACACTACCGGGCGTGAGCATTCCGGTGCCGCGGATCGCGAGCGCGCCTTTCGCACTCGAGTGTCGCAAGGTCGTCTCGCTGGCGTTCTCGAACACGCGTGAGATCCTGATCGCCGAAGTGGTTCGGGTGCACGCGCGGGCCGGTCTCGTCGATCCAGTGACGCACTATATCGATGCTTATCGCTATCGCCCGATCGGCCGTCTTGCCGGTTTCCAGTATTGCCATCAGGGCGAAATATTCGACATGAAGCGCGAGAGTTATGCTGAGTGGGCGGCCAAGAAAAAGTGAGTTGCGTCTGGCAAGGCATTTGATGTGCCGGGGAGCGATCATTTAATTCCCGGCTGCACATTGTGAACGAAGCACTGCGCGGCGGCGTTCAATAGGCTATCAGTCGAGTACGCTGGGCCGTGCCCATCAATCCAACGATTGTTCAAGCCGCATGACCGAGCAAACGACGCCCCTGCCAACAAATGTGCCGTTGGCTCCGCTCGAGCCGCGAGGCGGCCCCCCTAAGTTCGTGGCCGGCTCGCTGATGCGGCACTTGCTCGTCATGACGGGGACCAGCGCTATCGGCCTGATGTCGATTTTCATCGGCGATTTGGCCAACATGTATTTTCTGAGCATCTTGGGCGATGTCGAGATCTTGGCAGCGGTCGGCTACGCCAGTTCGCTCATGTTCTTCGCGACCTCGATCGGCATTGGTTTGGCGATCGCGGCGACGTCCCTGGTTTCCCCGGCACTGGGGGCTCGCGATCTTGACCGTGCGCGACGGCTCGCCACCAACACACACCTAGCGTCGGCGGTGCTGAGTGCCATTCTCGCGGGCATTCTGTGGTTCATGATCCCGTGGCTACTGACACAACTCGGGGCGGCAGGGCGGACACACGCGTTTGCGCAGTTGTATCTGTCCATTCTAATTCCAACGCTACCTTTGTTAGCGCTCGGCATGGCGTCCGGCGGCGTATTGCGATCCGTTGGAGACGCCCGCCGTGCGATGTACGTCACCCTTGCGGGTGCCATCGTGAACGTCATTCTGGATCCAATTTTTATCTTTGGATTTGGCCTCGGCATCAAGGGCGCGGCATTTGCCTCAGCATTGTCGCGCATTGCAGTCATGTTGGTCGGGCTGTATGGCGTCATCCGCGTTCACGACTTAATGGCGATGCCAAACGTCGCGTCGGTTCTCCACGACATACCAGCCGTCATGGCGATTGCTCTTCCAGCAGTTGCGGCAAACATCGCGACGCCTGTCAGCAATGCGTACGCGACTTACGCGATCGCGCCTTATGGCGATGACGCGGTTGCGGCTTGGGCGATCATTGGACGGATTATGCCCGTGGCATTCGGTGGCATTTTTGCCTTGTCAGGATCCGTCGGCCCGATCCTCGGGCAAAACTTGGGTGCGCGCAACTTTGGCAGAGTGCATCGAAGTTATGTCGATGCGCTCAAAATAACCGCTGGTTTCACCTTGGCGGCGTGGATCGTCTTGGTACTGCTCTTCTTGCGCACGCTTTCAGCGCGTCCGCGGCAACCGCCGAATTGATACGATTTAACTGCCTTTGGGTGGCGCCGTTATTTGCGTTCCTCGGCGTTCTTTTTGTCTCAAACGCATGCTTCAATACACTCGGATTTGCACATTACTCAACTTGGTTCAACTGGGCGCGTGCCACCCTGGGCACGGTTCCCTTTGTGATTGCGGGCGGATGGTTCGCCGGTGCAAAAGGCATACTCATCGGCAATATGGCCGGCGGTATAGTTTTCGGCCTTGCCGCCATATGGCTGTGCTTGCGTCTCATCGGTCGCTTGAGCGATCAGAAACAGAAATAATAAAGGCTCTGTTCGCGTTGACCATGGAAGTGCCTGATTGGCGGCGCTTTGTGATGCGCGACGTATGACGTCGGATCATCGGGGTGGGAGCGGACCATGCGTGCGGCTGAATTCCAGAAGCTGCTGGGTGAGTTGGGCAAGCTC
>JANLPY010000082.1:0-11175 GCA_031367505.1 Hyphomicrobiaceae bacterium
GCCGGATCGCCGCCCGCGCCATCGAGCAACTGGTGGCGTCGGTGCCGAGAACGATGCGTCAGATCGTCGACAACACCGTGCCGTACCGCCGGCTCAGGCCTCTGTCCTGATCGTCAGCCGGAGATAAGGGGATAGGTATGATTTCGTTTCGTCAGCTTGATGGCAAAAGCCTAACCAAACTCCTCGATAAGGCCGGGCTAGTCATCGGCCGGCTTCAACTTGTTTGAAAAGATCCGCCGGGATAACTTTCCGGCGCTTCGCCGCTGGCTATGCGACGCATGCGCCTGCACCGAGTTGTGACGTTCCTCATCGCGCAATTTCAAAAATCTTTGAAGTCGTGTTGGATCGAGCGCCCCGGACTCGATTGCCACTCGAATAGCGCATCCCGGTTCGTTCGTATGGCTGCAATCTGAGAAGCGGCACTGCTGAGCGATCGCCGCGATATCATCGAATACGGCATCGATGCCACTGGTCGCGTCGACGATTTGCAGCTCACGCATTCCAGGTGTGTCCATCAGCCAGGCGCCCGATTGCAGACGGTGCATCGAACGGCCGGATGTTGTGTGGCGTCCGCGAGCATCGCTGTCGCGAACACCTTGAGTGTCTTGAATGGCGCTCCCCAATAGGCTGTTGACGATTGTCGACTTACCAACACCTGACGATCCCATCAAAGCAATGGTCTTGCCTCGGCCCAACCAAGGATCGAGACGTTTCAATACATCGCTATCGCGCGCATCGACCGTCACAACGGTAAGATCTCGACGAATGGCACGAGCCGGTTCGATATACGATGCAATATCATCGACGAGATCGGATTTGGTAATGACGATGATCGGCTCCACTGACGCTTCTTGTGCCAGCGCCAGGTATCGTTCCAGTCGCGCGACGTTGAAGTCCTGATTAGCCGAAGTTACAAAGAGTACGGTGTCGACGTTTGCAGCGATCAATTGAATGCGCGCGGTCGTGCCAGCACTCCGTCGCTTAAAGAGACTGATGCGCGGGTAGATAAACATGATCTTGTGCGTGGTGCGATGGAGGGCGAGCCAATCGCCGGTGGTCGGACGGTTTTCCTCGACGGGATTGTTTGAGGGCTGCAACGGTGATTGGTGGATGCGTCCTATAAATTCTGGCCCCGCGACATCGAGGGCATCGCGGTGCACCGCCATAACGCGCGCGGCAACTGTATCCTTAAGGATCAGCGGATTGCTGGCTTCTGCCAAGGCCTTCGCATCATCGAAATGTTGCGACCAGCCGTAGTCGACCGCCGTCAGTGCGCCGTGGTCCCAGTGTTGCACTCTAGACCATCCTAATTGTTTGAACCGAATTCGCGTCTTTCTCGATGCAGCAGCGAATTTCGGCAACCCCGAGATCTCGTTTTTTCAAGGTCGTCGTGACAATGCGCGGACGCGGTCGAACTGAATCGCGTGTCAATTGCTGGAGCCAATGTTAGTCACATTGGTCAATGGCGACGGTAAAGCTTTAGCCATCTTGCGCCTTGACTTCAACGAGCAAAGCGCTGGATGTTGTCGAGATAGGCGCGCGCAACCAAGATATATCGATGCAAAATATGCAGTTATGCCCGTAGCTTCGACGCTTTAGACACCAAGACGGCCGCGTAATTCTGATAATAATGCGCACAACACCTTGTGTTTTGCGTGACAACAGACCACATGTAGTTATCGATGGCGATAGGATGGCCTTGCCTTGCGTACATAATTAGTTGCGCCGGGCCTAAGCTACTCACACTCGGAATATCGATTGATACCTCCCGCGCGTTGCGGGAAGCATATAACGTGTACGCACAAAGGTGATCCATGGCTAAAGGTACCGTCAAGTGGTTTAACGCCCAAAAGGGCTTCGGCTTCATCGCTCCCGATGATGGCGGCAGCGATGCGTTCGTTCACATCAGCGCTGTAGAACGCGCAGGTATGGGCGAGCTGCGTGAAGGTCAAAAGGTGACGTTCGAACTCGTTTCGGACCGCAAGAGCGGCAAGATGTCAGCTGACAATCTGAAGGCTCTCGACTAATTGCAAAATTGGCTGCCGCGCAGGAGTGCTTTTTGGCACCTCTCGCGGCAGCTTTTTTTTATTCTGCAGCGTCATTTTTTGATTGATACGAACTTCAAATTTGAGCTTGCCTTCGCAGGCTGACTACGCGACCGCGCCAGCAACGTTCACGTAAAGCGCGTAAATTGATTGGCTCGATGCCATGAATAGCCGGCTGTTCGCGCGTCCACCAAAACACAAATTCGCACAACGCTCTGGCAACGCGATACGGCCAATCGGCGTGCCGTCCGGCGCGAACACCATCACGCCGTCGAGCGCCGCATCTCCCATGCCCCAGCCACACCACAGGTTGCCGTCCGCATCGCAGCGCATGCCGTCTGGCGTGCCCGGACCAGCGTCGATCAATACGCGCTTGTTCTCGATGCGCCGGCCGTTATCGACAACATCGTAGCTTAGGATCTTGCGGTTCGGCACGCCGCGCGATTCCACGATGTACAGATAACGCTCGTCGGGCGAGAAGCACAACCCATTTGGACCCAAAACGTCGCTCGCTACAACGGTCGCAACGCCGGTGTCGCCGTCGACCCGGTACACATTCTGGCCGGCTTCGGATGGCGATTTATAGCCCTCGTAATTGCCCATGATCCCGAATGGCGGGTCGGTGAACCAGATCGATCCATCGGACTTGACGACCACGTCGTTGGGTGAATTCAGCTTGCGGCCTTCGAACTGGTCGATGACGACGGTAATCGATCCATCATATTCGGTGCGCGTCACGCGGCGGCCCCCGTGTTCGCAAGTGACCAAACGGCCGCGACGGTCGCGCGTGTTGCCGTTGGCGAAGTTCGATGGCTGGCGAAATACGCTGACCGCGCCGGTCTCCTCCTCCCATCGCATGATGCGGTTGTTGGGAATGTCACTCCACAAGAGGCAGCGCTGATCGCCGAACCAAACAGGTCCCTCCGCCCAACGCAGACCCGACGCGATGCGCTCGACCGCTGCTAATTTAATCCAGTAGGCCTCGAAGCGTTTGTCGAGCGCCGTAATTGCAGAGTCGGGATAACGGGTCGCGGCTTGCCAGCCGATCGAAGTCGAATGCGCGGGTTGGTCCATGGTTTCTCTCATTTGCAGACGCGCTGAGCGGATCAGAAAAAATGCAGTAGTCCCCTATTGTGGATCGCGTGCCGTTGAATGGCGAGTGTGCAAATGCTGGGGTGCCCGCTAAAGTTTTATTGGGCTTAGCACTTGCACTTCATCGATTGCAGAGCGAACATGTGCCGTCGCGCCTCCCAACAGGCGCGTGGCGCGACGTGCGTTCCCGCGCCTATTGCACGGAGGAACCATGGGGTCGTCCGCAGGCCAAAATGGCCGCGCCAGCTCCGCCCGGTGTATCGCACTGGTCGGACCTTACCTCGCTGGCAAGACTACTTTGCTCGAATCGATCCTTGCCCGGACAGGGACTATAAAGCGGCAAGGCACGGTCACTGACAAATCGACCACCGGAGACTCCAGCCCAGAAGCGCGCAATCACGGCATGAGCGTCGAGCTTAACGTTGCGGATGTCGAATTCCTCGGCGATAAATTCACTTTTGTTGATTGCCCAGGCTCGGTGGAATTTCAATCTGAGACAAGCGCCGTGCTAGCCGCGTGCGACGCGGCGGTTATCGTATGCGAGCCCGATGCCAAGCGGCTGCCCGCTTTGCAAGCACTTTTCAAGCAGTTGGAAGACCGCGGCATTCCGCACTTTTTGTTCCTGAACAAGATCGACACAGTTGGCACACGTGTTCGGGACCTGCTGAAGCTTTTGCAACCAGCGAGCAGCAAGCCTTTTGTTTTGCGTCAGATCCCGATTTGGGAGAATGGCGTCGCCACCGGCTTTATCGATTTGGCGCTGGAGCGCGGTTTTCTTTACCGGCCGCATGCGCCATCCATTGCGGTTGAACTGCCGGCTACGGTGTTGGAGCGTGAGAAGGAAGCACGCTTTCAAATGCTGGAGAAGTTGGCCGACTACGACGAAGCATTGATGGAGCAGCTGTTGGCGGACGTCCCGCCACCCCGGGATCAGATCTTCGAGGATCTTGCGAAAGATTTGCGTGAAGGATTGATTTGCCCGGTACTGCTCGGCTCGGCCAACAGCGGAAATGGTATCTTCAGATTGCTGAAGGCTTTGCGGCACGAAGTGCCTTCGGTTGCCGCCGTGACTGAGCGACTGGGGCTCGATCAAGCGCGCAGCACCGCCTACGTTTTCAAGACGCTGCATACGACCCACGGTGGCAAACTCTCGATCGCTCGCATCCTAGCGGGCTCCTTCGCGGACGGCGCGACGATCAACGGACCAGCGGGAGAGGAGCGCGTTGGTGGATTATTCTCGATGCTCGGTGCTGAGACCCGCCGGCTTAGCACGGCCGGTGCGGGAGACACCGTAGCGCTCGCTCGATTGGAGCGAATTAAGACGGGCGATACCGTTTCATCAGACAAGGGCGAGGTAATGCAAGCGCCTGCGATTGCAAAGCCGGAACCGGTCTGCGGTACTGCGATCGTCATGAAAGACCGCAAAGATGAGGTCAAGCTTTCGACCGCCCTCATGAAGCTGTGCCAAGAAGATCCGTCGCTAACGGTTTTGCATGATCCGGAAACGCATCAAATTCAGTTGCTGGGGCACGGTGAAATGCACCTGCGCGTCGCCCTCGAGCGGCTCAGTCGTAAGTACGATCTTCTTGTTGCGCGCGAACCTCTGAAGGTCCCCTATCGGGAGACGATCAGAGCCGGCACGACAGTGCGTGGCCGGCACAAAAAGCAATCTGGCGGGCACGGACAGTTCGGCGATGTCGTTATAGAAATCGTGCCTCTGCCGCGTGGCAGTGAATTTCAATTCGGCGATCGTATCGTCGGTGGTGTGGTGCCGCGGCAATATATTTCGGCAACTGAGATCGGTATTCGCGATTATCTGCAATGCGGTCCGCTCGGATACCCGGTGGTGGACGTCGGCGTCACGCTGATCGACGGCAGTACGCACAGCGTCGATTCATCCGACATGGCGTTTCGGCAGGCAGGCCGCATTGCTATGTCCGAGGGGATCCCGAATTGTCAGCCCACCCTGCTCGAACCGATTATGGCCGTGGAGATCGCGGTGCCGAACGATGCGACGCCGCGGGCCAATAGCTTGATCGCCCAACGCCGTGGGCAGATTGTTGGATTTGACGCACGACCCGGATGGCCAGGATGGGACGTGGTCGAGGCGATGATCCCGGCCGCCGAAATGACTGATCTCATCGTCGAGTTGCGATCGGCGACGACAGGGGTCGGCACGTTCGTTTCCAAACTCAGCCACTATAGCGAATTGACGGGCCGGCTCGCCGAAAAGGCATTGGCGAACGGGCGTGCATAGTTGGCTTCGTGTTACGTGACCTGCGCGACAGCGTTAGCAACGCGGTGACCGAATTCGGCGGTGCCTATGGTGCCGCCGAGATCTACGGTGCGTGACAAAAGATCTCGCAAGGCGGTGTCGACCGCGACTTCCATGCTCGTTGCCGCTTTGTGAAACTCCGGCCGGCGGTGCCGCGTACCCATCCAATCGAGAAGCATGGCGACCGAAAGGATCATCGACGTTGGATTAGCGATATTTTTGCCCGTGATATCGGGAGCGGACCCGTGCTGAGCTTGGGCACAACACAAGAGCGCACTTGCATTGATCGAGCCGGCAAGCCCTAGGCCGCCAGATAATTCGCTAGCGAGATCCGACAGAATGTCGCCGAAAAAATTGGTGGCGCAAATGACGCCGAACCGTCGATATGCCACTTACGATTGAACCTTCAAGCATCCAAAAATACTGTCTCGTTCGGGCCTTGCATATGGATATCGAAGCGGTAAATTGGGCTGCCACTATCCGTGTCGAGTTTCGCAATCAACGTGTGGCGGCGGTCTGCGGGTACGAGGCTGAGCACCGGATCTGCCGCATTTGCAGTGCCCTCGTCAGAAAAATATATTCGCGTGAAAAGATGATTGAGCAAGCCACGCATCATAACGATGACGTTGATGTGAGGCGCCTGTGTACTGTCCACCCGTCCCGGCTTCACGGTGTCGAACATGAAGCGACGCTCGGGGTCTGTACCAGTGCCAACGCGGCCAAAACCTTTGAATCTGGAGTTTGGCCCGCGTGGATCGGCCGGGTGTGCGTAGCGGCCCTGGCAGTCTGCTTGCCAGATCTCGATGAGGGCATCCAGTACCGGATCGCCATTGCCGTCGAGCACGCGGCCCTCGATGCGGATGCGTTGGCCTTCGGTTTCGGTTTGAGCGACCTGGCCACCGGCGATCGAGCGCAATGGATAGCCATATTGTGTGGGTGCGAGACCATAGGCGAAGTAGGGGCCAACCGTCTGCGAAGGTGTTTGTTTGAAACTCATGGCGATTCCTGATCAATCGATATCGGGTGGTGTTTCGTTGCGGCCGCGCAGCACAATATCGAATTCGTATGCAAGCGCATATTCCGGTTCGGTCAAATCCATTCGGAATTTCGAGACCATTAGCGCTCGCGATTTTTCCGGCGCGGCTTTGTAGATTGGGTCGTAGTCGAGCAACGGATCGCCGGGAAAATACATTTGCGTCACGAGCCTGGTCAGAAACGTCGGACCGAATACGGAAAAGTGGATGTGCTGCGGGCGCCAGGCGTTGTGGTGGTTGCCCCAAGGATAGGCGCCGGGCTTGATCGTCATGAACTTGTACCGGCCATCGGCGCCGGTCACACAGCGGCCGCCACCGATGAAGTTCGGATCGAGCGGCGCATCATGGACATCGACATGAACGTAGCGTCCGCCAGCGTTCGCTTGCCATACCTCGACCAGCGAGTTGGCAACACCGCGCCCATCCTCGTCCATCAGACGGCCACTGACGATAATGCGTTCACCGAGTGGTTCGCCGTTGCGCCGGCCGTTGCGGGTCAAGTCGGCGTCATGGGGCTGCATGATGTCCTGGCCGTACACTGGGCCGGTGACTTCCGACAGGGTCTGCGGCACCGGGATCAGCGGCTTGGTCGGCCCACGCAGCGATGTTGATTTATAATCCGGTTCAATCAGTTTCGGCTGCGTCGACCAATCGCGCGGCTTGATCGTTGTGTTATTCATTGTGCGCCTCCTTGGCCGCTTAGATCAGGCATCTCCGCGACCGTCTCTTTCAGGATTGCGAACGCCCGGTTCGCCGCCGGCACGCCAGCATATACTGCGACGTGGAACAAGGCTTCTTTGATGGCATCAGGCGTCGCACCAGTATTGCGGGCTGCGCGAACGTGCATCTGGAATTCCTCCCAATGACCGAGGCTCGCCAGTATGGCCAGCGTCAATATCGAGCGTGTAGGACGGTCGAGCCCGGGTCGTGTCCAAACCGAACCCCAAGCGCCTTCGGTAATAAACTGCTGAAAATCTGCGTCGAGCGCGGTCTTTCGCGCTTCCGCCCGATCGACGTGCGCGTCGCCCAATACGGCGCGACGTACTTGCATGCCAGCTTTGAAACGATCGTTCGACATAAAGAGCCCCTCGATTTCGAATCCCAGTCCGATGCCATGCCTGATCGCGCGTAAGCGGATTTGCCGATCGATGGTTGCCAGCTTTTATAGCGGACCAGGCCATCGAAAATAGCAAAATGTGTTACTCGGAAATACAAACCGGGATTTATTCGACGCAAACGAAATCGAATGTTTGTGCCGGCAATCTTTGTGGTGGCGCCGGGCACAAGCCCGCAATAACGTGGCGGCGAACACAACCGGGGAAATAGTTCGTGCAGAGCAATCCTGACCAAACGACCGTCAACGTTATGAGCGGCCTTGCCTTGGAGGTCGCCGTTAATCGATGGCTCAAGCCTCGGTTTGAGGTCGATACGAACTATCGGCTCGACATCGATTGGCGCCCAACGGCTGCTATCATGCGGTCGATCGAAGAGGGCCGCCGGGCAGATCTTATCATCGCGATCGACGGCTCGATGGATCGGCTAGTCGCCGAAGGCATCGTGCGCCGTGAAACCCGCGTTGTCCTTGCCGATTCCGTGTTGGGAGTCGGCGTTCGGCACGGCGCTGCTAAACCCGACGTCTCAACGGTTGCATCGTTCAAGAGCGCGATGATTGGCGCCCGTGCCGTCGCCTATTCCAATGCTGGTGCAAGCGGCATTTATTTCGCCCAACTGATCGAGCGGCTTGGCATTGCGGAGGCGGTGAACGCGCGCGCAGTCGTCATTCCCATGGGGTTTACCGCTGAAAAGGTCGCGAGCGGCGAGGCTGAACTTGCAATCCAACAGATCAGTGAATTGATGTCGGTCGCTGGCATCGACGTTGCCGGACCATTCCCTAGCGACATTCAGGTTGTGACGACGTTTGATGCCGCGGTTTTCACGGATGCTCTAAACCCTGAAGGCGCGGCTGCATTCTTGAAGGCACTGACGTCGCCCTCTGCCGCAACGGCATACGCAGATGGGGGCTTGGTCTCGCGGCTTGCTACGCGCTAACCAGCCACAAAGGAGAGTTTCGTGTCCAAGAAACATCGCATCGTCTTGCTGCATGGCACTCCGGTTGCCGTAGAGCCGATCCAACGTTCATTCGCCGCCCGTTGGCGCGAGGCTGAGCTCGTCAATTTGCTGGACGATTCGCTGTCGGTCGACCGGGCCAAGGATCACGAGCTAACGCCACGCATGTTCGAGCGCTTCATGGAACTTGGCGGCTATGCGCACCGTATTGGTGCGGATGCGATCCTTGTCACCTGCTCGGCGTTCGGTCCCGCGATCGAGCGCATGACGCGCGAGTTGCCAGTGCCCGTCCTCAAGCCAAACGAAGCGATGTTTCGGGCAGCAATGACGGCCGGCAAACGCATCGGAATGCTCGCGACGTTCGCGCCAGCCGTGGTCACAATGACAGAGGAATTCGAGCAGTTCGTGCGGGAGACCGGCTCGAAGGCAACCCTGAAGACTATCGTCGTGGATGGCGCCATGGATGCACTCCGCAAGGGCGATGCGCAAACCCATCACCAACTGGTGGCCGCACGCGCACCCGACCTAGCGGATTGTGATGCCATCATGCTCGCACACTTTTCGACATCGCGAGCCGCCGAGCAGGTCAGTGCAGTGATTTCCAAGCCCGTGCTGACGGCACCCGATGCCGCAGTGGACCGTCTGAGGGCAATAATTGCGGGGTGATTCACCCTTGCGCGGGCGCGGTATCGGGTCGAACGACGGCGCTCAGGCGCATCTGCTCGGAAAGGTAGCGCTTGATCGTGCCAACTTCCAACAGCCGCCCACAAAGCGCGACATGCCCGTCCGGTCGCAATAGATAGAATGAGGGCGGGGGAATGTTCGCGCGTGCCAATTCCGCGACATTGATAGGATCATCGGGAATTTCGAGAACGCGCAGCAAGCCGCCAAAGTCACTCAATGTCTGTTCGGCGATTGGAATATGACCGAACGTGAGCAGATTGAATTGCGTGTCGTCGAGTTTCTGGAACAGATCCTCGATCGCGCCATTCGCCTGGAATTTGAGGCGCAGCCACGGGAAGCGATCGCCCGCGACAGGCGCGTCCTTGGGCAATCCCGCCAGCGTCTGCGACAGCGCGCTGTTCGGATAGCGAATGCCGATCTGTGAGAGAGTGCGGAAGGCCAGGTTGCGCACGCGCTCGAAGGTCATGGCGCGTGCCACGACCCTGGCCATGATTTGCGTGCGAAACAGGCCGGCGAGCCAGCTGTCGGAGACGATCAGCTGGAATGCACGGTCGGTAGTTTCGAGCAGTTGCTTGGCGACGGGCATGCGCTCCTGCTCATAGGTATCGAGCAGTGCGGCATCAGCGCGCCCTTGCACCACGAGCGCGAGTTTCCAGCCGAGATTGTAGGCATCCTGCAGACCCGTGTTCATGCCCTGTCCGCCCATCGGGCTGTGCACATGTGCTGCGTCGCCGAGCAGGAAGCAGCGCCCGCTCCGGAACCTTTCCGCAGCGCGGTGATGAATGCGGTAGGTCGAGAACCAGCTGCACTGCTTGAATTCGAGTGCGGCCCCCGCTTCCTGCCGGATCGCGGGAACCAGTTCTTCGAACGTCAGATCGTCGCGCTTGCGCAGACCCTTGGGGAGAATGCCGATCACCCGCCAGCGGTCCTTGCCGCGCATCGGGAAGAATAGGTGAAACCCGTCCTGCCAGAGGTAGATGTTGACCTCGTCGGGCTTCATCGGTCCGGTGGCCTCGGTATCGGCGACGAAGAACGTATGCTCGTAGGGAGCGCCCGGGAACGTGATGCCGCTCAATTCGCGCACGGGACTGCGCGAGCCATCGCAGCCCGCCACCCACGCAGCATTGATCAGAACTGTGGATCCGTCCGGTTGCTTGAGCGTGGCCTCGACGTGACCGGGCTGCTGTTGGAGGTCGATCAACTCTGTGTTCCACTGCACTGCCACACCTAGATCTTGCAACTTTTCGCCCATGATCCGCTCGTTGTCGTCCTGGCCCAGCATCAGGACGAAGGGGAACGGGCTCTTGCCTTTACCGATGTCACCGATTGGAATGCGCGCGGTCCATTTGCCGTTCGCCCACATGTTGGCGCCGGTGCCGCGGGCGCCGAGCGCGAGCGCCTTATCGATGATGCCCATCTTCGAATAGATCTCGAGCGTGCGTGTCTGCACGGCCATGGCGCGGGACTGCTGCGCTGGCCCTGAATGCCGGTCGATGATTATTGGGCGCACGCCTCGCCGTGCGAGTTGGTTGGCGAGCATCAGTCCGGTCGGACCGGCGCCGACGATGAGAACATCCGTTTGCATCTGTGTCTCCTCGGTTCGATTGATCGTGACAGACATGTGCCCCATTCCGGGCTTCGACGCTGTGAGGCCAGTTTGATTTGTTCTTCAGGCGGTTGCGATTTCGTTCCTGGATATTACTGGCCGCCAGTGTCTCGTTTTGTCATGCAATCACAAAAACGGGCGCATCGACAATCTTGGCTATGGCCTGCGACTTGGCGCTGTCCTCGATGACGCCACCAAGAATGATGCTGTAGCCAGGTGGCACCTTCGCGCGGAAGCCTGTGATCGCCGCTTCCAGTGTCAATCGGCGCGGAACTTTGACCCCGTCTTTTGATGTTTCTTCCGCCCACCCTCGGCCGACGCAGGCACAAGAGCTCTATCTGCCGCACTTTCACTCCGGCGGCGCGACCGAAC
>JANLPY010000090.1:0-1836 GCA_031367505.1 Hyphomicrobiaceae bacterium
CCGGGACGCGGATGCTAAATTCTGAACCACCGAAGCGGGCGCATACCTGTCGAACGGCGATAGAGTGCTCGCGACCTGCGCGATCGGATTTTAGGATGCGTCAGCCATTACTCCGCCCGTTCCTAGCCCTTTCGCGCAAACGACTAATCAACTTGACGATACTCGTCTGCAGTATCAGCGTTCGCCTGCCAATCCGGATTGCTTCCAAATCGCCGTTGCCGACAAGCTCGTAGAGTTTCGTCTTGCCGATATCGAGCATTGCCGCGGCACGGGAAACTCTGACGCAAACGAAAGAGTCGCCAGCGTGACCTGCATCGCCAGATGCTTCTGCGCCGGGAGCATCTTGGATTGCCATTTTCCTAGTTCCCATGCTTGGCCTGTCGCGCTTTCACGAAACCCCGATCGCTGTCTAGAAAGGCGCGAAGCATGTACGGAATGAGATCCGAGACCGTCTCTGACTGACCGTATGCTTCGCGGTAGAGCTCCGTGTAGTCGGCGAGCGCCTGGTTCAGGTCCGGTGTGAATGCGATGCTCAGCTTGACCGGGGTGCGGTCGGGGATCCTGGCGAGCTTGAGATCTGTCATGCTAGTTCTCCTGACCGAGCCACGGTACGAGAATGAGATCGCGATGCACGATCAGCCTGACCCTGGCGCCCGGTCTGATCGTGATGGTCGGCTGGACCTGCAAATTGCGTGACGTCAGCTGGTCGCCGGCGCGCGATACATTCTGCTGGGTGGATTCGCGGATCGCTTGCACGAGATCGCTCTCACCGGAGAATGTAAGGTTTGAGCCGACGCCAAGCACGGTAGACAGGACGACGCCCTTGAGCAGCGACCAGGTATGGAAGTCCACCTTGTCGGCGAGTCCCGCATATCCCGACGGATCCGTGGCAGGCACATTGTCGAGGGCAAGCGAACTCCCATCGGGCAGGATGATCCGCTGCCAGACGACAAGCGCGCGACGCTGACCGAAGGCGACGACACTGTCATAGCTGCCGATCAGGCGTGATCCTTGCGGGATCAGCAAGATGCGCCCTGTGGCGGTATCGTACACGCGCTCGGTAACCTGCGCGATGACGAGGCCAGGCAGGTCCGATCGCAGGCCCGTGATGAGGCTTGCTGCAATGACGCTGCCGGCGGACAGTGTGTTCGGCGATGGCGGGGACGTGAGCGCATGTGGATTGCTATCGCCGCCGCGATCGCTGGCACCGATGAAGTCGATCTTTCGTTGCTGGGCGTTGGGGTCTCGATCGGCGTCGAGCGGCGGCCTGGCCTGCTCGGTCGGAACTGGTGTGGCGTTGACCGGCGCCGGAGGTCCAAGCGCCGCAGTCGCGGACGGATTTGACGTGGCGAGCAGACCTGACTCTCGTGCTGCCTTCAACTCGGCCGCCTGGCGTTCGTGTTCGGCGGCGGCGGCCTGTTGGGCCAGCTGGACCGCGTTTGAACCCATTCCGGCCTCGGTGGTCATCACTTGTCGATGATCGAGAATCGGGCGACCAAGATCGCCGGGAAGCGGCGGCCCCAGTTTAGGCGCATCGCCATAACTTGTCGGAAGAGCGCTCAGCGCGTCCGTCGGCGCCTTGGCCGCGTCGCCGCGATCGTCGATCTGGCTGATGATCCGAAATGTGGTTGGCCGCAGAGCAACCCAGGCGGTGGCGACGATGCTGACCGAGGTCAGCGCGGCGATTACCACGACGGCGCCGCGCTTGAATCGAATGGCGCGCGCCGGCCTGGCCCGGAGCACAAGCGTTTCGGGGTCGACCTTGGGCGGCAATGCGGGCGGTTCGATCGCGCCGGCAGTTTCGCCGATATCGCTCACGACGTCCTCCCATCGCGC